>CAYJMQ010000049.1:0-14711 GCA_964371555.1 uncultured bacterium
TATTCAAATCACGAAGAAAATGTTCAAAAACCGAAAGAATGGATTGAAATAACTAAGGAAATGGGCTTTCGGCTGGGGAGGCAATACCGCGCTCTAGATTGCCGATTGAGTCGACAAGACGATCGTGATTTCGTTTCACATCCTGAGAGAGTCTTTCAACCAGAGATCTCAGCTCAGTCAACTCCCGTTTCAATTCATTGATATTCTGCTCCTGCTTTTCATTTGCTGCGGGAGTCACAATGGTTGGGGCAATAACATCTGCCGCTCCACTCATCATCCTCCCTCTTCCCCGACAGCTATTGAGGAGACTCTCTCTTCGTTTTGCGCCCAGATAGTCCCATGTTTTTTCTTTTGTCATACACTCGTGAAATTTTGCAAACGATTCAGCGGCCATAAATTCCAAATAGCCAAGAAGTCTTGCTGTTTGAACTGCCTCTTTGAAGCGGCTCGTCGACACCGCCTCTCTTAGAAAGTTTTTCTCAATCTCTTCCTGATAACGAGACAAAGATTCAGCGGTCACACAGAAAGGAAAAATAAGCAGACCTAAAACCATCACGATTTCTTGAAGTTTCATCAAGCCCCCCTCTTTAGGATACGATGCAAAGAATTAAAATCCATTGGCAATTCTCTTATCGGAAAAAATGAAATTAGGTTAAGGCAGGATTAAAAAGTCAGTTCAATCTGAGTTAAAAACTCATCATTATGCGCATTTAATCCACCATCTTCTTCGGTTTCCTCAAAGTTCCAGCTATATTCGGTTTTTAGCTTTATAGCAGGAGCAACTTCAAAAATACCTGCAACGATGAGTTGCTCACGATCCCATGTTCTTGCATCAGCACGTGAAGCGCCTATCCCATCCAGATCTAAATAGGAATATCCCACTACAGGGCGAATGCTTTTGAGATAAGTGTAACGAGTAGGAATTTTGTACGAGGGTTGAACTTGTACTCCCCAGCGATCGATGTTTCCATCTTTGGCCCGTATGACCTGGAAAAAATTATGAAAGTTTTTAAAATCATAAATGAAATTGATTCCCGTTCTCCAACGAGCTTTTTTGTCCGATCCGGAATAATTGGCAATACCCTTAAGAAAAGTGACATCATCACCAGTTAAATCATGATTGAACCAAAAGCCTAAAAGATCTGCTTTACCCAATTTACCAAGTGATGGATTAATGCCAAAGCCTAAACCCACTTCTCGAAGTCCACTGATGCTTCCATCTGTCATATCAAGATTTCGATCATCATGAAGAATTTCAAAATCTTCAGATTCATTCACGCCCTTATCATCTAATTCATAGCCCATTGAGAGTGTGGCAACCCAATAAGCCCACTTATGTCCCCCTTTATAAACGAAGCCATTGCTATCGTCTTGCCAAAAAGAAAACCCTAAAAGCCCATAATTTTCCAAAAGCCGTTCAGGCTTTATAAAGCGATCATTCAATTCTACGCCCAAAAGGGAAACCAAAGGATGGAGATCCTTCAGATAAAATCCCCACTCTTTAAGAAAGGTCGTGTCATCTTCATTATATTCAAGCTCAGCTCTGGCTTCAAAATGCTTTTCATAAGCAAAGATAGGCTCAAGTACAAACTTGTCAACGCGAAGCATAGAATTTGTCCCCTGACGGTCGGTTGTCGCCGCGTCCAAAGTTCCTTCGTCCCTTTCCGTATCGACAAATTCAATTTCAGCTACTCCTGTTAATTCCATTTTCCAATTTCCCAGTGTCCATAGGACGGTCTTATCCTGCGCAAAAACAAAGCCCCTAATACCAACGACCATTAAAATGACCAGAAATAAAACCCCCCCACCCTTTTTTTGTCGATTAGAATTCATAGTTTCATCTCCTATAGAAGGTATCCGCGCGATATTCCTTCTTGATTGCATTTAAATTACATCCTAAACATGACTTTTTCACCAGAATCTAAATATATTATATACCCCTATTGAAATCTAAAAGTAAAGAATAAGAATTTGCGATGAGTGGTAAGGCCTTACCTCCTGAAATTCATTTCAGCCTGCGGAAGGCGAACATAAAGCGGTAAGAGTTTATCGGGATCGACGGCATGGCCAGACGCGATTTTATTGAAAGCGATATGAGCAACGTGGGAAGCCCTGGGTTGTGAAAAAAGAAGAGACGACCATTTAAAGGTCTTCTCCTGCAAAATTTCTTTTTCGATAAAAAAAATATCCCCGATCAGCAAGGTAGTTTTTGAGCCGCTTTGATTTTGAAATTCTTTTAATTTCAAAATCAAAGCTGCCGGCTTTTGAATCGAGACAGGAAGAAGACAAGTCACATCTCCTCTCTCTGAAGCGATGGCCGTCATCGAGTAAAGCGCCGCATATAGTTCCCCCCTCCCCGCATCTAAAAAAGAGCAGATGGGGCCTTCATGAAAGATTCCAGAAAGACTCATCGCTTCCAGCGTTGGAACGCCTACAACTTTTTTTTGATGAGCAAAAGCAAAAGCCTGCATTGTGCTGAGACCCACTCTTAAACCCGTAAAAGATCCCGGCCCTATAGAAGCCGCAAAATAATCAATTTCTGAAATGTTGACACCGCTCTGAGAAAGCAAAAGATCGATAAGAGGGAGCAGGCGCTCACTGTGACTCATTTGCGAATAAATTGTCCCTTCTGCAAGGACTTTGATCGTTTGCTCGTGTTTTTCGACCACCGCCACCGAACCATAGGAGGTTGATGTCTCCACTGCCAAAAGCTTCATGTCAGGCAATTCCGATGACTCGCTTTAGAAATCCAACAATGCCAGACCAGTACCGGCTGATATCATTGTAGAAGGAGAGGACAACAAGCCCTAAAATGATTGCCAGCCCCGCGCGATTTGCAAACTCAAGCACTTTTTGGCTCAACGGCCGTCTAAAAATGGCTTCGATGGTAAAAAAGAAAAGATGCCCCCCATCCAAAACCGGAATCGGAAGCAAATTAAGGACGGCGAGATTAAGACTGATCACCGCAAGAAGGGCAAGAAACGGATAGAGTCCCTGCTTGAGCTGATCGCCCGCAATTTTCCCAATTAAAATAGGCCCCCCCATCGATTTCAGTGAGATCTTGCCCTGAATCATTTTTCCGATACTTTTAAAAATCACAAACATCATATAGAAACTTTTTGATGTTGCTGAATAAAGGGCGCTAAATGGATTGGCCTCCCGGTAGGTCCGAACTTTTGGGGGGGCATCGATACCACGATCGATCACCACTCCAATCTGATAAAAATCTTTTTCCTCTTCACACGGATGAAGCGACTGTTTCGTTTTTATTGGATGGATCTGGACCTTGCTCATCTGTCCCAATCGCTCGTAGGTTAACGAAAAATAGCCTGGATTTTTGCCATATACCTGAACATTTTCCCGAAATTCATCCCAGCTTTTGATTTCAAGATCATTTAGAGCTACAAGCCTGTCCCCTGTCTTTAGCCCCGCTTTTTGTCCCGGCGTCCCTTCCCTGAAATCCTCTTTCACAAAAAATTCGTATGAATAAAATCCCCAAAACCGTTCTTTCTGCTCAGAGGTCAGCATGAAGTACTCTGCCGGAAAAGAAAGATGAAGAAGAATTTCTTTGTCATCCCTTTCAACTTTGAAAACAAGCTCTCTTTGGGCCAAATTTTTCAAATAATCTTTCAGCTGATGCCAATATTGAATAGCCACCCCATTCAGGGCTAAAACCTTGTCGCCATTTTTAAATCCCGCCTGGCCAGCCCATGAGTACGGATTGGTGATCCCCAAAACTGCCTGAGGCGCTATGATCGATGCCCCGGACAAAACACCGATCCTCTCTTTTTCACAAAACATATTCCAATGTTCTTCGCTCTGAAGGAGCGCTTTTAATTCAAATGGCTGATTTCTGCGATTGCCAGTCAGCGATACCTCTTTTTCCGGATTTTGCGAAAGTGCAGACAAAAACTGATCGTATCGCTCAACCAAACGTCCATTCACATGGGTGATCGTATCACCTGAACGAAGCCCAGCCTGCCATGCCACCGAGTCGGCTTGAACATCCGCAAAATGGGGGACGATCACTTTTTCGAGACCCACCACATCAATGATGAAATAGATCACTATTGCAAAAATAATATTGAAAACAGGGCCTGCGGCGGCAATAGCAAATCGCTTTCCAACCCGCTGGTTTGAAAACGATCGTTGTGCCTCTTCGCCAGTAACAGGCCGCGCTGGATCTTCGCCAAAGAGCTTGACATAGCCCCCCAGCGGAATCAGAGAAAGACAATATTCGGTTTCGCCAATTCGTTTTTTAACAAGTTTCGAACCAAAACCGAGAGAAAAAACCTCTACTTTCACGCCACAATACTTGGCGACCAAAAAATGGCCAAGTTCGTGGAAGAAAACAAGGGCGCCTAATAAAATGATAATGCCAAAAAGGTATTCCATAAACCGTAAGCCATTTGCCTTAGGCAAATGGCGCGCAGTACAAATACAAGGCAAACCAGCTTAAAAAACTGGTTTGCCTCCCTTAATCTCCTAGCGCTGACATACCATCACAGATTCATTAACACAACAGCTTTATAATTTCTGTTGCGTATCTTCTACCCCACTCATCAACCTCAAGAATTTCCTCTAAAGTCCGGACAGATTCCCCTTTATAAGATGAAAGTGTTTCATTCACAATTTGAGGAATCTGATCAAACTGGATTTTTTTCTTTAAAAAAGCCTCTACAGCTATTTCATCCGCCGCATTTAAAAGGCAGGGATATGCCCCCCCCTGTTTTAAGACTTTATATGCGAGCTGAAGCAGGGGAAATTTCTGAATGTCAGGCTGATCAAACGTGAGCTCTTTCACTTTCGTCAAATCGAGCCTGGAAACCTCCGTTGGAATTCGTCGGGGGTAAGAAAGCGCGTAGGCTATAGGCGCCTTCATGTCCGGAACGGAAAGACATCCCATCATGTTGCCATCAGAAAAAAGAACGAGCCCATGCACAATACTCTGAGGATGAATCACCACATCAATTTTTTCTGGCGGAAGACCGAACAACCAGTGCGCTTCAATGACTTCAAAACCCTTATTCATCAGCGTCGCGGAATCGACTGAAATCCGCTCACCCATTGTCCAGCGGGGATGCTTCAGAGCCTCTTCAGGGGTAATCGTCTTCCAGCTCTCCTGTGGTCGATTCAGAAATGGCCCCCCTGAAGCGGTGAGAATGATTTTTTCAATCTGCTGTTTTTCTTCATGACCAGAAAAAATTCCAGAAAAAACTGAAGAACAAATCTGAAAAATCGCGCTATGCTCGCTATCGACAGGGATCATGCGGATTTTTTGTTCTCTCACAAGCTCCATTATCAGCTCCCCCGCCGAGACAAGCACTTCTTTGTTCGCAAGCGCCACATCTTTTTTGGCCAATATCGCTTCAACCGTCGGTCTGATTCCCTTCGCGCCCACCAACGCGGAAACAACAAAATCTGCTTCTTCCATTGTTGAAATTTCAATGAGCCCCGTCTTTCCAAAATGGACTTCACACTCCGGAAAAGTCTTCTTAAGATCTTCGGCCAAAGCCTGCTCGGCAACAGAAACTTTTTTCGGATGGAATTTTTGAATCTGCTGTTTGAGAAGCTCCACATTATAACCGGCAGCCAAACCAACCACTTCAAACAGCTCTCCCGCCGCGGCAATGACCTCTAATGTACTGACACCGATCGATCCCGTAGATCCTAATATGGAAATTCTTCGTTTCATGTCAGAACGGCGTAGAAATAGATGAAAGGACCACAAAAAAGCACACTATCAAAACGATCTAAAACTCCCCCATGCCCCGGAATTAAAACACCTGAATCTTTAACAGCGAGCGAGCGCTTGATAAAAGATTCAAAGAGATCCCCTGCCTGACTTAAACACGATCCGATTACCCCCAGAAGAATAGCATCGAGGACTGTGATTTCTTTAAAGATCAAAAACTGATACACGAGAACCCCCAGCGTTGCGGCCGCAAGACCCCCAAACGCCCCTTCTCTGGTTTTTCCGGGGCTAATGGCTTCGGAAAGCCTGTTCTTTCCAAATGATTTTCCAACAAAATAAGCAGCCGTATCAGAAAGCCAGGGAATCAAAAAAACCAAAAAAATCCAGTAAACACCCTCTGATAACTCCCGCACCTTTGGCCAAAAGGAAAACAAAAAGCCGATATAAAAAATACCGAGTATTGAAAAAGAAAGAGCCGACAGAAATCGTACATGATTTCCCTGATGAAGATGATTCAGACAGAGATAAAGAATAAAAAGAAATAAAAAAACAATACTGATTCCCTCATATAAATATTGCGACCGGAAAATAATAAAAAACAATAAAAATGCCCCTGATAAAATACCGCTCCCCCGTTGAATCCACTCCTCTCTGGCTGGAAAAAGCATCATGAAAAATTCGAAAAGCGAAGCCATGGCTGAGACAAAAGCAAGAAGGGCGATTCCCCATGCGCCGCCAAAGATCACCAGGAACAAAATAATCGCAATGCCAATCACGGCTACCAGAACACGTTTCAAAAAATTTGATTCAGACGACATGACAAACACCGACCTTCGGTTCTTGTTTCATGACCCCTCCATACCGGCGCTCCCGCCTTTGATAGTCGACAATCGCCTTTAAAAAATCCTCACGCTTAAAATCCGGCCAAAGAATATCCGTAACATAAATTTCCGAATAGGCGATCTGCCAGAGCAAAAAATTGCTAATCCTCATTTCTCCACTGGTTCGGATTAAAAGATCCGGGAACGAAAGATCCGGGGACGAAAGATATCTTTCAAAGAGTTCCGTCGTAATTTCGCTGGCATCCATTTTTTTTGACACACAGAGTTCCGCAATCTTTTTTGCGGCGTTCGTAATTTCCTGGCGGGCGCCATAGGATACCGCAAAATTTACAACCATTTCCCTGTTTTGCTTTGAAAAAGCGATCGTTTTCAGCAGTTCGGAAAGAATACTTTTCGGCAGCTTTTCAATTTCCCCGATCGAGCGCAGCTGAATTTTATACTTCATGAGATTATCCCGCTCCTCAATTAAGTATTGACCCAGCAAATTCATCAATGCGTCCACTTCTTCTTTCGGACGTCTCCAGTTCTCTTCAGAAAACGCATAAATCGTGAGGACTGAAACACCAAGCTCTTTGGCATACAGGACAATATCCCGGAGATTCCGGCTCCCCTCAATATGGCCGGCAATGCGCGGCTGGCCTTTCAGTTTTGCCCACCTGCCATTTCCATCAGGAATGATTGCAACATGCGCGGGGATTTTGGATAAGGTTATCTCGTCAGGATGGGTTTTAGACATTGAGCAATTCTTTTTCCTTGCCATCAAGGAGAAGATCAATCTGTTTGATTTGCTCATCTGTTAATTTCTGGACTTTATCTTGTAACTTTCTTTTCATATCTTCAGGAATCGTCTCATTTTTTAACCCGTCATTGGCATCCCGACGTATCATCCGAATCGAAACACGCGCCTCCTCGCCTACTTTTTTTACGAGCTTAACAAGCTCCCTGCGACGCTCCTCGCTCAAGAGGGGAATTTGTATCCGGATCAATTTTCCATCGTTGGTGGGGGTCAAGCCGATGTCTGATGACCGAATTGCTTTCTCAATCGCATCGGTCTGAGAAACATCCCACGGCTGGATGGTCAAAAGACGGGCTTCAGGGGCAGAGACAGTTGCAAGACTTTTTAATGGCATTCTCGACCCATACGCATCTACCATAATGGTATCAAGAAGCGCAGTGGTTGCCCTCCCTGTGCGAATTTTACCCAGTTCGGTTTTTAAGCTCCCAATCGTCTTGTTCATGCGATCTACAACCATTTTCTCGTCCACAAAAGGCTCCTTTAATGATTTAAGGCCCTACGAGCGTGCCGATCTCTTCTCCAAACACAGCGCGCTTGATATTGCCTTCATGCGACAAATTAAAAACAATAATTTTAAGATCGTTATCCATACAAAGGGAAATTGCCGTAGAATCCATGACCTTTAACTTCTTCTGAAGAACCTCAATGTAATTCAATTTCTTAAAGAAACGCGCATCTTTAAATTTCAAGGGGTCTTTATCATATACGCCATTGACGCGAGTTGCCTTGAGAATCACATCCGCGCCAATTTCATTGGCCCGAAGGGCTGCCGCCGTATCGGTCGTAAAATAGGGGTTTCCTGTCCCTGCGGAAAAAATCACGATCCGCTTTTTCTCGAGATGGCGAATGGCGCGGCGCCGGATATAGGGTTCGGCAAGCTCTTCCATCTGAATTGCAGACTGGACGCGCGTAAAAATCCCCTCCTTTTCAAGCGCATGTTGGAGGGACAGCGCATTGATGGTCGTCGCAAGCATTCCGATATAATCAGCAGATGCGCGATCCATCCCTTTTGCGCTCGCCTCAAGACCCCGAAAGATATTTCCCCCGCCAATCACAATCGCGGTTTCTACACCAAGTTCCCAAATCTCTTTGACTTCTTTTGATATTTTTTCAAGAACATGGGCGTCGATTCCCATTTCAGCTCCACCACTTAACGCTTCCCCGCTGAGCTTAAGAACAATGCGCTTATACTTTGGTTTCTGGGGATTCTGATGAGGATTTTGGCGGACTTTTTGTTTTGACATGATCTATTCCTTCTCCCAATTGATACCTTACAAAGCGACGAATTGAGCAGTTTTCCCCAATTTGAGAAATCAGCTCCTTAAGAAGATCAGAAACCTTTTTATCGGGATCTTTAATATAAGGCTGTCTTAGCAGACAGACTTCATCATAATTCACAAGGTCTGGAGGAGCATCTTCCTCAGATACATAAAGTGGGGAGCTTGCCGCGATATGCATCGCGATATTTTTCACAAATTTTTGAAAGTTCTCGGTTCGCGCCACAAAGTCGGTTTCACAATTCACTTCCACCAAAACGCCGATCCGCCCTTCTCCATGGATATAGGAATAAATCAATCCTTCCGACGCAATCCGTCCCATTTTTTTTGCAGCGTTTGCAATCCCTTTTTTTCGCAAAAGTTCAATGGCGCGATCAAAATCACCTTTGGCTTCCTCAAGCGCCTGTTTGCAGTCCATCATTGGCGCGCCTGTTTTCTCGCGCAATTCTTTCACATGCCCAGATGTAATCACTTTAGTCAGATCCCCCCCTACTTCTTCCTTGGTGGTGTGTCGGCGCCAGCGGCATCTGGTTCAGTCGCCTCCGGCAGCGGGATACCGGCGCCCGCATATTCTTCGGGATTGATAATAATCACAGGCTGTTCCGGGATGCTGAACTCATCTAAAGCTGAGACGGGCTTTTCGGCCTCCTCCTCTTCCACAACCGGTTTTCCTTCTTCACGAATTCTTTTCTCAAATTCCTGAACCCCTTCAAGGCAGGCAGAAGCAACAAGCGATGCAAAAAGACGAATTGATTTGATCGCGTCATCATTGCCAGGCATTAAATAGCCTATGCGATCCGGATCGCAATTGGTGTCGACAACAGCAACAACCGGAATTCCAAGGCGAGCCGCTTCAGTAACCGCAATATCTTCCTTCCCCGGATCAATGACAAAAAGCGCTCCAGGAAGTTTTTTCATCTCCCGAATACCACTGAAAACTTTGAGAAGCTTTACCCGCTCTTTTTTTAAGGCATTGACCTCTTTTTTGGGAAGGAGGTCAAAAATTCCCTTTGTCTCCATATCCTCAATTCTTTTGAGCCGGTTAATCCCTTCCCGAATCGTTTTGTAATTGGTAAGCGTCCCCCCAAGCCATCGCTCAGTCACGTAAAACATATTTGATCGTGTCGCTTCTTCAACAACGATCTGTTGAGCCTGTTTTTTGGTTCCCACGAAAAGAACCTTATTTCCCTGCGCGGCAATTGACTTAACAAATTCACACGCCTGTTTGCAGAGTTCCACTGTCTTTTGGAGATCAATAATATGAATACCATCCCGCACATCAAAAATATAAGGTTTCATTTTGGGATTCCAGCGCCCCCGCTGATGTCCAAAATGAACCCCTGCCTCCAAAAACTCTTTCATCGAAAATTGCGGCATAAATCTTGAAGCTACCTAACACAGATATTTGGTACGTTGCAAGTTAAAAAAGCGGGGTAGGACAAACTCCTAGTCTGCAGAAAGGGTTTTAAAGAGATTCAATTCGCCAAGCGCCTTGCCAGAGCCATAGACAACGCAAAAAAGCGGCTCTTGCGCCACAGAGACAGGGAGATTTGTTTTTTCACGAAGAAGCAGATCCAGGTTGGTAAGCAGCGCCCCGCCGCCAGTCAACACAATTCCATTGTCCGTCAGATCTGCGGAAAGCTCAGGCTGTGTCCGTTCAAGTGTTTGACGGACGACATTGACAATCGCGTTGAGCGGCTCAGAGATCGCTTCCCGGATTTCATCCGAATTCACTTCGACGGTAATAGGCGCCCCGCCAATCAGATCGCGCCCTTTCACACGAACCGTTCTTAATTCGTCCGTTGGGGCCGCATTGCCAATCGTAATTTTAATATTTTCTGCCGTTCTCTCTCCAATTAAAAGATTGTATTGCTTTCTCATATACTGAATGATCGCTTCATCAAACTTATCACCGGCAACGCGAATCGACTGGCTGCAGACAATTCCCCCCAGTGAAATCACAGCCACCTCGGTAGTCCCCCCACCAATATCAACAACCATGCTTCCACATGGCTCCGTCACGGGAAGCCCAGCGCCTATCGCCGCCGCCATCGGCTCTTCTATCAGATAAACCTCTCTACAGCCGGCGGCAACGGCCGCTTCTTTCACCGCGCGCCGTTCAACCTGCGTTACCCCATAAGGGATACAGATCACAATTCGGGGGCGAAGAAATGTTTTTCGCTCAATAGATTTCCTGATAAAATATTTGAGCATCGCCTGCGTTACCTCAAAATCAGCAATAACGCCATCTTTCATCGGCCGGATCGCCACAATGTTTCCGGGTGTTCGCCCAATCATATTTTTGGCTTCTTTCCCGACGGCAAGAACCCTTGTCACCCCGGAATAATCCTTCTGCACGGCAACAACTGAGGGTTCATTGAGAATAATTCCTTTTTCCGGCGTATAAACAAGTGTGTTTGCTGTTCCAAGATCAATCGCAAGATCATTTGAAAAATAATTGACAAATTTACTAATAAACATACTGTGGAACCTTAGCATGCCCCTCTATCCATTGACAAGAGAAAAGCCATCATGAAAGACAACTTAAAACTTCTTATTTCAAAAGAAGAAATCCAAAGAGCCATTGCGGCCATCGCGGCCAAAATCCATCGTGATTATGAAGGGAAAAGCCTCATTGTTATCGGCGTGCTTAAAGGATCCATTATCTTTTTGGCCGACCTCATACGTCAGATTCATCTGCCGACAGAGGTTGATTTTGTTAAGCTCTCAAGCTACGGCTCAGGAAAAGAATCGAGTGGAACCGTGCGGCTTCTCAAAGATATAGACGCGGATATCTATGATAGAGATGTCCTGATCGTTGAAGAAATTATCGACAGCGGTCGAACACTTGAATTTCTTTACCGGCGCTTACAAACATCCAGGCCAAAATCCCTTAAAATCTGCGCGCTGCTCGATAAGAAATCGAAGCGTGTCGTTAACATCGAAGCAGATTATGTGGGAATAGAAGTCGAAGACAAATTTCTGGTCGGCTATGGTCTCGATTTCAATGAAGCTTATCGAAATCTTTCCGATATTTACTGCCTTGTATAAAAAGGCCGGATATAAAAAGTCTTGATAAAATCAGCTCTCGTTTAAAAAAGCTTCGATATTGTCATGGGTGATAATGATAGGAGAAAGCGCTTTGGGATAGAGTTTTCCAAATTCTTCATAGACTTGAAAGTGCCTTTGTTGAGAAGCGTCCCAGCTCACTTGATAAGGGACAATATGATTGTCTTTTAAGACGATAAAATCAATTTCTCCTTGTCCCCGCCAATAAAAGACATTTCGATATTTTTTTTTGAGATGATGAAATACGACTGTTTCCAATTCTTTTCCCCGATCTTGCCCTGTTTTTGTGATGACAGCCCTTCGCAATCCTAAATCGATCGGATAATATTTTTTATTTCTGGCCACGCTCTGTTTTTCAGAAAACGTAAAATAGGGGCAGGGCAAAAGAAGATAGGCGGCGGTTGCGGCATCAAGATAAGATTTTACGGTATCAGCTGTAACGTCGATAATTTTAGCGAGTCCTCTCTGACTCACCTCTGATCCTGTTGCCTCAAAAACGGCTTTAATGAGTTGAGTGAGCGTCAGAGTTGATCTCACCGAGATGTGACGCCTGACGTCTCTTTCAATGATATCTGTAAAATACTCACGTAAAAGTTCTTGCGGTTTTTCAAATATCAATGTTCGAGGAAATCCCCCTTCATTGAGATACGATTCCAGAGATGTTTTTCCTTTGAGCGCTTTAAATTCGTGATAATCAAAGGGGAATAATTCAAGAGTCAAGTGGCGGCCGGTGAGCGCAGTTGAAAGTTCCCCCGATAAGAGTGAAGCGTTAGAGCCTGTGATCACATAGATTTCATTGGACGGGCGCTCTACTTTTTTGTGGAGCCATTTTTCCCACCCTGCCACATTTTGAATTTCGTCCAAAAAAAAGGTGTACATGTTCTGCCTTGAGATTTTCTTGGATAGAGAAACGATTTGATCGAGTAAATCTGTGTTGAGATCTGCGGCGAGTCTCGGATCTTCAAAGTTTACAAATATGCAGGCAGAGGAAGAAAGTTTTTTCTGGGTCATCATTTGTGTGAGAAGGGTCGACTTGCCACATCTTCGAACCCCCTGAATGACAAGCACAATATCGGGATGGAGAGGAATAGAGGTTTCCAAAATCCGCCGTGGAATCGATGGGGGTGGTTCTTTATCCCAATAGCTCCACTCTTTTATGATCTGCTCAAGCTTTAAATTATCAAGCATAATTAATAAGTTAGCATAGTTTTTACAGAGTGTCGAGTTTTGTCGACACTTTTATGATTAGGCAGTTCCAGCTTGTATAAAAGGCTTGATAAGACCAGCTCTCAAGCCCTAAAGTCATTTTATTATCAGATCAACCCTGATATTCGTCTGGTATGGAATTGCTGTTTTTTCCTTTGCCTGTCCCATCTTGGCTGATGCCTCTACGAAACTCCGTTTTTTCACACACGATAGAAAACAGCTCCTCTTTGGCGATCCAAAAGAAGCCGCTCTTGAATTCGCGATACTTGAAAAAAACAGGTTCAGGGGAAAAGTTGGAAATTTTATCCATATAGTCAGTCTCCTAAAGGGCACATTGTCAGTCGATTTCGGAGTGGATGCAATGATGATCGGCGCCTTTCACGGGGAAGACGATTGGGAAACCCCCTTGGACAGCATTGATGGAAGAATCGGGGGCTACCTGGAATTCAGCGATCGACGCTTTCAAACCAAGGCCTCCTTTGAACATATCAGCGCCCATTTATCGGATGGTAAATTCAGGGGGAACATCTCCCATAGCATCTCCTCTGATGAGAAAGCCCGCTTTGGCTATGATGCGAATGAAAATCTCTACGTGATCCAGCTCGCCCAAAATTTCAGCAGTTATAGCCGGGAATTCATCAAATTCATTTTGTCCTATAAGGTCTTCAATACCAAACTTTATTTGGGTCTTTCCCGAACCATTCATATTCCAGAACCCTCCCAGTTAAAAAGCAGACATGGCCCCTCTTATCAGGCTGGATTTGAAACAACCCTCAAATTATTCCATTTTCTGCCGCCTTTTTTCATATCTTCGGATTTTCAATGGAAACATGAATACAGCTACCTTTTGGAACAGCATTACCTTCTGGGATTCGATTTCAAAGGATTCCGGCCTTTTGCAAGCTATTATGATGGATTTGATCAGCGCGGCATTTACTGGAATCTCAAGGATCAATACCTGGCGCTGGGGCTGTCATTTCCGATGTATTGATTAAACCTTTTTAAAATAATGAAACACATAGAGCGATCCTTCAAAAACTTCTATCGACACCTTTTTTTGCATCATCCGGTTGCTCAGGCCGTGAGACCCAAATTTCAAAAGCTCATGATCGAGCGAATAATAAAAACCATCTATTTTTATCCGTGCTCCCCGGCGCCCCTCGGGGAGGATTGAAACGAGATCCCCAATATCTCCCGCAAACTTAAGTTTCTTTCTTGTAAAATAGATCTCCCCATCTTTAACCAATATCTTTGCATCGATCCTCGGCGGGATAATGGAGAGAAGATATAAATTAGCAAGCGCATGGTCGATTCTCCCCCCCAAGGCCCCCAGAATGATCAGTTCCCGGGGAGAAAACGAAAGCATATGCTCGAGCGCCAGCTCCGAATCAGATTTATTTTTATCCGGCGCGTAAGGATAAATATCTGTGTTTTTAAGACGGCGAATGGTCGCCTCTGAAATAGAATCGAGATCGCCAACCACAAAGGTCGGCTCCCATCCCAGTTTCAACGCATGTTCGGCCCCCCCGTCCGCGGCGCCAATCACGGCAGCCCCCTGGATCATTTTTCGAATCTGTGGAGTTGCTTGAAGATCCCCCCCCAAAAAGAGCGCCCCTTTTTTCATGGTCATGGATTACCCCTCAATTCTTTTTAAGCCCTCTTTAATTTTTTGAACCCGTCGCTCAAGTTCTTCTGAACGCTGTTTTTCGCCTTGCACAACATCGGTCGGCGCATTCTTCACAAATGAAGGATTGGAAAGCTTCTTTTGAAGCCCCTCGAGATCCCCCCTCACGCGAGAGAGCTCCTTTTGCAATCTTTTCCTTTCC
>CAYJMQ010000050.1:0-6910 GCA_964371555.1 uncultured bacterium
CAATCAAATCTTGCGGTTGATCAGGGGAGATACCCCCTTCTCCAGTCGACACACAAGGGGCACATTCACATGTAAATTCGGCAATGACGGATGCAATTGGTCCAAATATACCGTGTCCCTGACCCTCTGCTTTCCTCCTCATATAGCTAGATGCGCTCGGCCTATTGGGACCGAGCTCAAAGGCATCCTTAAGTTCAGTCGTGTTTACAGGTTCTCCGGATCTAATTCTTCCAGCTATATCGGTACTGAGACTTCGCCCGCCCGAATGGACATTCGATCTAAAATCAAATGTCGTCATTTCGCCCGGCTTTGGAACACCGATGCAGACTTTCCCTGTTCCACAGGTTGTCGATGCCTTACAATAATCGTCTAACTTTTTCTGAATATCGTCGAAACCGGAAAAGCTGACTCTCGGAAGTCCTCCGGCAATTCCTGTCGCTTCACGGCAAATACCCGAATGTGCTTTTCGGTCTAAAACCGATCCTTGTGGGCAGAGAGGGACTTCTTTAGTGGTTGATGTCACAGGTGTCTGTATCTGATCGGATGGTCCAGCGGGGGTTCGGGAACTATCTGACAAAAGTTCAGGACAGCAGCACTTTGCAAAACCAAAAACCGTTAATTTTAAATGAATCGATGTATCGATTCCCCCTGATTCATACCCCTGCAAATAATCTATCGTCCCATGGATTGTCTGTCTAAAGCAGATATTTTTCCCCTCTTTTTCGGGCCCTTCTGGCACTTCAAATTCTAAGAGACGCGAAATTTGGTTAAGAATCGATCCAGGAGTTGTTTTTCGACGCTGAACTCCTGCGCTGTTGGCGTCTATTTCATTCTTATCTAATGCATTAAATGCTATTTCTGCGATGGTTTGCCGAGATCCTGCCGGAATTTTGACGGGGGTTTCAGTAATCCGCTGGGGATCATCAAAGGATTTCGAGCTGTCCTCTATCACCTCAGATACCTTGATATCCAAAACAGAGACATCGAATAAAAAGAAACAGTTGTCCTCAATTTCGATTTTCCCCGTCAGTTTGGGTGGAAGCACTCTTGGTGGAAGCGCTCCGATATCCAAAACAGAGACATCGAATTGTTGCTTAAAAGCTTTAAACCCGGAAAGCATCTCGCGCATCTGGCGGTCACGACGTATGTTAAATGTGTCGTCCGTAATATCAAGCGACCCTGTATCAATATTTCCCCCCGGTGTTCTGGAAAGGTTGTTTAATACATCCGCCGGCTTACACTCCTTGCCATTCGCCCAAAGCGTCTGACTAAGAAGCAGGCTTAAAAGAACGATCCAGTATTTCACCTATAATTTCTCCTAATGCGGGTGTGTTTTGAATATACACATTTATATCTTTTTCATTTTTCATTTTTTCCATCTCAAGAAGTGCGTCTTCGATACGGGCTTCATCAATAGACTGAAGAATCGGAACATAGAAGTCCAGGGCTCTTTCCAGATTTTCTTCGGCTTCTTCCCTGGCGTCCTCATTTTCAATCTCTTCATTGAAAACCAAAGTTTGCTCTGCCAGCTGTGAAGCGAGTGTCGTTCTGGCATTGATCAGACGTTCTGACGGATTGATATCTTTTTGCCCCGCTTCAATGCGAACCACTCCCTCCAGATCGACATCGTCTTCTTTTTTAGTTTCTATTCGGATCCTGAAAACACCACTGTCGCTCTGAAAAAGTTTCGTCGGCATTTCGAAAGTGCCATCTTCCTTTAGCGGAACCTTGGCAACTTCATTTCCTTGAACATTTAAAAGGGTAACAGTGCCTTCTCCAATGGCCGCACCGCCAATTCCCGTCGCAAGACCGGAAACAGTCGTATCAAGCGGCGGTTCAGTTGCCGCGACTGAAGGAGCCACTGGCGCCTCAGTCGGCGCTCCCGGCCCTCCGCCTCCTCCGCAGCTAAAGAGAAACACCGCCACACCACTGGCGCTTAAGATTTTAAATGTCTTTTTTATTCTGAGAGGTGAAAAAATCATTTATCTCTTCCACTCACGTTCCGCTGTTTAGCTCACTGATTTATTAGACGAGCGTTCTTTGCCCTTAAAAAAATTATACCCGTTTTTAAAAAATATAAAAGGACATTATCGAAATTAATCTGATTTTAATCTTATGTCCCCCCCCCAGAGCCTGCTGAGGCTGCTGCCCAAGTCATTTGGAGGGAGGCCGCAGGGGGGGGCAATGAAAGACGGAAGAAAACTTACGGATTCTTTGTGGCGAACACAATAGATGGAGAGCGCAGATAACCTTTGGTTACAAAATGAATTTGTATTGACATTTATGTTAATTCAAATACATAATATATTCATGTACAATTCTCTTCAAATCCGGGAATTATTCCACTTTCTTTTTTTGGAAAGGCTGCTTCTGATCTCTGATCCAATGCTCTACGTCCTCAAAGGGGGGGTCAATCTCCGATTTTTTTTCCAAAGCCCGCGTTATTCCGAAGACATGGATCTCGATGTTCTGGCGGGAGATGTTTCCACGCTAAAAAAAAATGGATACAAAATTTTAAACGACCCTGCGTTCGGACGCCTGCTTCGAAGTTACGGCATTGAGTCCATAGAGATCGCCCATCCTTCAAGAGCCAAACATACCGGAACAACGCAGAGATTCAAGGTGGGGGTTGTGACAACGGGCGGAGAACGACTCTCTACCAAAATAGAATTTTCAAGGCGAACGCGGGGAGACGCGTCAGCCTGCGCTGTAGAAAGAATTCATTCCGATATTGCCGCTTTTTATCATAAACTTCCGTTTGCCTGCCAACATTATAGTATCAGCGCGGCGATAAGCCAAAAAATAGACGCCCTTGCCGCAAGGCGAATCCCTCAGGCACGGGATCTTTTTGATCTTTTCATATTAAAAATTCAGCTGGCGTCCGAACATCATAAACATATTCGATCTTCAAAAAAAAATCTCAATGATGCCCGCGAGCATATTCATGCGCTCAATTATAATGATTATAAGGGGCATGTGATCGATTATTTGAATGCAGAAGGACAAAAACAATATTCTTCTGAAATTGTCTGGAATGAAATGGTAAATGACATTGAAGCATTATTATCCGGTATTGAAACATGAATAAATATGCCATTCTTGCGTCATCTGATTTTATTTTTTTTACAACACGACGATTCGCGCTTCATTATCAATTAAGCATCGGCGCCGCGACTCAGCAGCTTAAACGGATGGCAGAGCGTAAACTGATCATTAAAATCGTTAGAGGAATATGGGCGAATATTCAACACCCGCATTTTACAATATTAGGCTCTGTTCCTTATCTTCTTTGCAAAGAACAGGGCTACGTCTCTTTTTTAACAGCGTTAAATTACTATTCCCTGATTTCGCAAATTCCCCAAATTTATCAAATTGCCACGACAGGGCACACACGAAAGATATCGACACCGATTGGAGATTTTGAATTTCACCAGATGAAACCGGATATGATGATCGATGGGGTGGTCTGGAGTGAGACGAAATGTCCTTACCGGATCGCAACGCCAGAAAAAGCGCTCCTCGACACATTCTATCTTTCAACCCGAAAAGGAAAGCGATTTATATCCCTTCCAGAGATCCATCTTTCAAAAGAAAATTTCAACAAAAAAAGATTTCATACCTATCTTAAAAAAATCAAAAACACGAAAATCCGAAAGGCGATCAAAAAGAAATCGTTATCATTTTCTTGACTTATTTTATTTTTATTGGGTATGTTGATGCTTGTATCGCAAAAACGATTGGAAGTTGTGTAAAAAATTAAACTCTTTAAGCAGGCCAGGGAGAAAATACAGCATGACTCAAGACTTCATTCAAGCCCCGATTTTTAATAGATTGTTAAAAAACATTCCTTTAATAATGCTCTTTCTGGCATTTGTGATACCCCCCGTCATGGCGAATGAGCGGAGTCCTTCGGATTGGATGAATCAGGGGATCAAGGCCTTAAAGGAGGGGGATTTTTCTCATGCGGCAAAGTGGTTGGGGAAGGCGGCCCGCGCGTCAAAAGATCCATCCCAGAAATCGAAGGCCTATTATCATCAGGGGATCGCTTATTTTGGCTGGGGGGAATGGGGGAGCGCGCTTTCCAGTTTTGAGAAAGCAAAGGATGGGGCGTCGGATGATTTAAAAAAAGATCTGAATTACTACATTGGGAACTGTTATTATGAGCTTGGGCACCGCGATAGCGCGATAACACACCTGACAACGGCAAAACAGTCTGCCCCCTCTCCTGATATACGATACAAATCAAATTTGATTTTAAACCGCGCCGAACGGCAGAAAAAAAGGCCTTTTTCTGTTTTTACGAATCTCGGCTATCTCTTTGACAGCAATGTTATTTTAGAGTCCCCCTCCGGGCACGTTCATGGAGAAATAGGGGCAAAGGGAGAGATCGACGCCAAGGACGCGCATAGTATTTCTCTTGCTCTGACCCCCGCTTTTTCCCGCCCTCTCCTTAAAAAATCATATTTTACGGTTCAAAATTTATTTTATGGACAGGGATATTTTTCAAACTCGACCGAACAGTTCAATTTTTTCGAGATTGCGCCGACGGTCAGTTTGATGACTCCGGTGAGCGTAAAGCATGTTCCCGTGCACTGGCTCAATTCCTTTAATTACCGGGCTGTTTTTTCCGCCGATGATGAAGGGGTCTTCTCAGACAGCGAGGGAGATGCGGATGATGCCATTGATCAGATCAAAAATATTTTTTTATATTCGACATCCGCGAAGCTTGTCTATTCGCCGCGGTGGGATCTCACGTGGGGAATCGGCGCCGGATATGTAGATTATAAAGAGGGAGATGGGAGTATCTTTTCGGCAAGCGGACGACTGTTTCGAACAAATCTCGCATCAAGCTTTAAAACCTTTACATATCTTCCCATCGTTTGGACGCCGGCTTTTACCTTTAGCTCGCTGACAAAAACGGGAGAGCAGCAAAAGTTTAGAAAAAGCGAGTTAAACCTCTCGGCTCAATTCCCATTCTATTTCCGTTCGCTCATGTCGATTCATGGGGACGGCTATTATACAAGCTTTCCGGACCATCGACAGAACAGAAGGGATACGGGATGGACCGTTGGCGGACGATTGTCGAGATTTCTCAATGGCAAATTGGGGGGGGCCGTTCACGGGCAATATACCGAGAATAAAGGGCGGCATGTGGAGTCGTCATTTAAGCGGGGTGTTATCGGGACCAATCTTTTTTATACGTTTAATTAAAAGGGGGCGATTATGAAATCTTTTAAAAAAATACAATTATTACTGATGATTGTTTTGATGTTTTTGAACATTCCTCTTTTTGCCGCCATTCGGGCAGGGACGGTGCTTGATGTTGCGGGCGAGGTCTCTCAGTTAAAGAATGAAAGGGAGGCCAAAATACTTCCTTTAAAACTGAATGACGATCTCCTCTTTAACGATTCGGTTATGACAGGGGATGCCAGCTCTACAAGGCTTCTTTTAAGTCCGGACGAGAAAAGAATCAGGTTTTATGTCCATGAAAACAGCAAATTAAAAATTGACCCTGTCTTGATTAAGGATGGCAAAAAGAATTTTGTTACGCGATTTTCAAAAGGGCTCATTCGGGTTATCACAGAGAAATTAGAAGGGGATAGCGTTACAATCATTACCCCAAATGCGACTGTTGGAATTAGAGGGACAACGGTAGATATTTTGGTTGGGGAGGAGGATAAGAGTATTATATTTACGAACATAGCGGTGGGGGGAGATGGGAGAGGTGTGACAGTGATCATTAAGGGAACGGTGACGCCCGTCCCTGTCGAGCAAGGAACGGCGATGACTGTTACAACTAATGTTGCTACGGGGAAAACAACAGTAACTCCTATAGCATATTTAATATCCTTTGTGCCTGACTTAGTTCAAGTGCGCGACAATAGGGTGATAGGGTACAGTTCTCTTATCTTAGGAGGACAAGCAGAAAATTCAACAGCCGTGAATAATTCTACTTTCTCACGTTCCAATGGCGGTGAGGGGGGTATTACAAGGTGTAGATGCTCGGTTGATTCAGATCCCACCTGTGCACCACCAGCAAGTATTCTGTGCAGTACCGACTAGGATCGGCGAATTATTGTAGCGATATTGCAATCACAAAATTTGTCATTGGGGGGTGACGTTTTTTGGCACAGTCTAGGTTGTCACGAAAGTCCCATGTCTTTTACGGTTTTCACGCTGTTTTTGAATTAGTTCAGTAAAATCAATAGGTTAAATTTAAATTTAACTTTATATTCCACTGGCTATTTCTCCCTTTTTTTCATTATATTCCACTGGCACATTCCTTGCTTTGTAAATGAATTAGGTGAAGGCATGATGAAGAAACGAGACAAGACGCAAGGGGTTGTTTATGTCCTCCCCAAATCAAGGGAATTTTTCGGACGAATCAGTGAAGATTTTGAAAAAGTAAGGCCCCCTCTTGGTTCGATTCCGCTCCTCCCAGCTCCGTGCGAAGATAAGGGTGACAACGCTGCGCTGGAAGAATTAAAAGAACATCTCTCAAAGCTTGTAAAGCTGCAGGAAAAGCTCAAGGGATTACTGAGCGAGCTTGATAATCTGATGAAACAGGACTAATGAAAATACTCTCTCTTGTCCATCAGCGTGTGATCAAGAATATTGAAATAAGCGCGAATCACAAGCTCTCGCGAGCTTTCAGGAAGGCTTTCAATAAATGCCCTCTTTGCCATCAGTGTCGGTTGGCGAAGGAGGTTTTCAATAAGCTGTCTCACCTGATCAATCGTTTTAAAATCAAGAAGCACATCTGAATTGCTTCCAAGCGGTGTGGGGGTATAAAAAACCTTTCGGATTTGATCCATGTCGAATAACAGATGGTTCCCCATCGCCGACTGGGTTAACAAATATTCAATTTGAGAGAACTCATCCATTATATTCCTCTTGGTATATTCCTCTT
>CAYJMQ010000050.1:7010-14686 GCA_964371555.1 uncultured bacterium
TATATTCCTCTTGGTATATTCCTCTTAGTATAATCCCCACTGTAGATATTTTTTTTTAAAAATCAACCATATTATTGACAAGCATCATCTGTTTGATAAAGTGATAGCAGTTATCGATTGTGTAACGTATTTTTTCTTTTCCAGGAGAATATAATGACAAAAAAACTTTTTATTTGCGTTGCTTTTTTTTCTTTGCTTTTCATGGGATCGATTTTTGCCGGAGAGAGTACAAAGGGATCTCTAAAGACTGAGTACTGCTTGGAGACCTTTGTATTAGCCGATCGCTATGACCATGAATGCGCGATGAACAAAGATCGATGGTATACACCTCAAGAAGCGATACAAAAATGTTTGTTCAGAGTTGATATTTCAAATTGTGCAAAGTCTTTGCAGATCGATGCTGTTATCAATGCCAATTGTTATGTCTTCGCGTCCAAATGGATGAACGATGCCGAAGCATCTGATCTCTGCAGGTTGAATACGTATCGATGCAGATTTTAATTTTTTTATTTCTCATTTTATCCGGCTCTTTGCATTCTGCCGAAAAGGTTCCTCAAAATATTGACACTGAAATATATGAAGAAGATCTGCGCCAAGACTATCACAGTCTTCAAAGTTCCTACTTGCTCTCTCATATTTTTCCCAAAGGCAAAGATAAAAAAGCGGCGCTCCAGGGGTTAAATCTCTCCGGTGGAATGATTGTTATTCCTGACATTCAGCTTGAGGCGGTGGTTCCAATCATGGCGCTTTCCGGGGCGCTGTCGTTCACAAATCCCTATTTAGGTCTGTCGGCGTCTCTCTTTGAAGGGCTTGTCAATGACTTTCCGACGTTTGTTTCGCTCAAAGGGGGAATGAAACTCCCTTTGGCGAGCGACTATGAATTTGTTTTTGATCGAACCGATGTTGTCATCGGGATTTCGAGTTTACGGGAGATTTATCATCTGGGGCTTGCCGCTGACATCTCATATACGGTCAAAATTGACCGGCCTCTCAATCGGCGATATGGGAATGAACTGGCGTCATCTCTCTCCGCGGAGATGAATACCTCGTTTCGCGTCTTGCCAGGCATTGGATTGCATTACCGAAGGGGCGGGGCATATCAGGATCAAGAGACGAAAATTCCCGGGCAGTCGCTTTTTATTTTGAATCCCTTTTTTTCTTACCATTTTTCCCCGGATACGATTTTAAAAACGGCGTTTGCGATTCCTCTCGGCCGTCATAATCTTAGAGAGCGGCTCACGGTTTTTGGGGATTACACGATCCCGGGGGTAGGGGGAAATACCTTCTCTCTCGCCTTTGAAAAACGGTTTTAAGGAATCCCAATTACTTTCTTTCGAAATGGAAATAGATTCTAAGCGGGGCAGTAACGTCGATTGCCCCCGATTCAATGAGGTTTGCAAGCGCCAGACTTCCGCCGTCGAAAAGATCGACCCCAATTTCAATCGATGGATTTTGAAAGAACTGGATATAGGCAAAAAACATATTTGAATTGACGAGATCGCTTATCCAGATGACGTCGTTAAAGCCAATGGAATCGATAAGGCCTGAGATTGCCCGCGAAGAACTCCCATCTTGTTTTTGAGAAAATGTGGCAGCCCCTATCAGATGTTTGGACCCACTGCGATCAACCACGATAGCCCGGATCATCTGAATTTGATCGAATGAGAGGGGGGCATTAAAGCGATTTTTAAAAGTGCCGGCCCCTGTCGAAAAATTTGTTGAGAGTTGTTGTACCTCTTGTTCGGTTGGCAGGGTAACCTGAACAGCAATGGTATCTTGAGAGAGACTGACGCTGTTTAAATCAAATACTTTCACCCCTTTTTCACTTTTATCCCCGCAGCCTGCCGCAAACAAGGAAACCATCGCAAAAATCGGGAGAAAGGAAACGATCATTCGATAAAAATAGAGATTCTGCCTGAGCTTTAACATTGGAACACCCTCCACAACATCACCTTTACCCCTATAAAAAGCAAAAGGGGTGCCAGAGCGGGCGGTGAGGAGGGATTATTATTGTAAGCTTATGATTTAACTTTATTTTATTGATGATTGAATTAGGTATTGTGTCTGCGATGTGAAGAGGAAGCACGCCTATTTCGTGAACAAATGGTCACATCATTGACATGCCATTTTTTTTAAAAAATGGCATCTCTAACGGGGCGCAACCGCCACTTCTTTACGATCGACTTTAAGGACAATCTTTGCGATATCGGAAAGCGCGAAAGGGAGCGACTGCCGAAAAATATGCTTTGTCAGCGGCTGTCCTTTTTGAATAGGTTCTATCTGGAAGGGCTCTTCTTTTCGATCGAGATTGATAAAGATCAATTCAAGAAGAATCTGATCCCCCCCCTGGATTGCGGCAAATGCCTCTGGCGAGGTCGTCTGATTGAGGTCTATGTCCCCAGTGAAAGTAACCCCTTTTAGAGCATCAGAGCCGAGCTCCTGGGTTGAAATCGGCGCTTCTTCAAAGACGATTTTTGCGGGAATACTTCCATCACTCGCGACAAGATCGACCGTCGAATTTGGCGTGATGCCGAGACTGGGGAGCTTTGATGCCCCGCACGCCCCGCATGAAAGCAGGATAAAATAGAGGAGCCACATTTTGTATGGATATTTTTTCATAATCCCGATGGAAATCTCTACGGAGATACAGCTTTTATGATACCTGTTTTTTTCAAAAAGAAAATGGGAGACTCTTTATTCTAATGTAATTTTAATGTTCTCCATTTTGGAATCATTAAAAAAAGAGCAAATAGCCCCATCAACAGATAGACAAACAGATCACCGAATTTTGTATAAAAAGATTTTTCTGAAATAACAGCCACATCGTCAACCAGTATCGCCTCCTGAAACAACGGGGTTTCGGATTGTATTCTTCCTGTGAGATCGACAAAGGCTGAAACGCCGGTGTTGGCCACACGGAGCAGAGGCGCCCGGTTTTCAATCGCGCGCCAGACGTGAAGCATTCGGTGCTGATAGGGGGCGGATGTGTCTCCAAACCATGAATCGTTTGTAATCGTCACAATAAAACGAGCGTCTTTTTTAATAAATTTTCTGACATAATTCGGGTAGATCGCCTCGAGACAGATGAGAGGGGCAAAGGAGATCTCTTTGTGAAAAACTGGGTGAAAAACTGGGTGAAAAACTGGTCGCAAGGGGAGTATTTTTATTTCATCGCCTTTGGAGAAATCACCGACGGTCGGGACGATATTCTTTAAAAAGGTAAAGGTATCGGATAATGGAATATATTCTCCAAAGGCCAGGAGATTCACTTTATCGTACCGCCCTAAAACCTGAAAATGGGGGGAGATCAAAAACAGGGTATTATAAATCCTGAGCTTATGATTTACTTGGTCAGTTTTATAATATCCGCCAAAGGCAAGCGGCGCGTTGGCCTGAGACGCCAGCTGAAACATTTCAAGACGGTTGGAGAGTTGATCTTCGGTAAAGTAACCCGGAGCCGCTGTTTCAGGAAGCACAATTAAATCGAGTCCGTTCGTTTGAGAAGCCTTCAAAACAAGTTCTTTGTTGACCTGGCGTGTTTTTTGAACGGCATAGGGATAACCGTGCGAGCTTTCAAATTTATCCAAATTCCCAATGTTGGTTTGAATCAATGCCGCGCGTATTTTGGGGGACTGATTCATCAATTCCTTGAAATTCGCGGAGCGAAAATAGCTATAGACAGATGAAAAGGCAAAAAGTACCAATACAGCCAAAAATTCGTATTTTGGAAAATCGATTCGTTTTTTACGAAGCCAGAAATAGCATTCCAGAAATAAACTGTTTACAAGCAATATCAAAAAACTAAACCCATAGACCCCCGTTATATCTGCCGGCTGTATGAGCCAGAGCTGCTTATAAAGACATGCTCCCAAATACCAGCTAAAAACCTGGGGAAACAGATATTCTACGACGGTAAAAGCGATCGGAATAAAAATGATTCGGGATGCTCCTGGAGGAAAGCTTCTCAAGAGCCATCCAAAAATCGCAAAATGAAGATTATTAAAGAGACAGAAAATAAGAAATATTGGAATGGCAAGGACAAGCGGAAGCCTTCCAAATTCCTGCAGCGTGTGAATAATCCAGTAACTTCCACCGGCGGTCGTCGCAAACCCAACGATGAAACCGAGTCCGAAAGCCTGTTTGGGGCTTTTGTTTTGAATGGCGATGAGATATGGGAGAAAAGCAATCCAGATCAAATGCGGCAATTCAAATTTTGGAAAAGAGAAAATAATGAGGAGCGCTGTAAGAATTGAAAGAGCCAACTGCGGCATCATTGAAGCAGTTTTAAGACAAGCGGCTTGATATCTTTATAGCTGAGAGGTTCTTTAACGAAATCTTTCTTAAAATTGGGACCGTACGCCGCAAAGATCCCTTTCATGACCGCAAGGGTGGGATCGTATCCATGCTGACCATAGAACGTGGCATCTTCTAAAATAGGTCCGGCTGTCATCGCGTCTGTGAAATGAAATCCCGGGCTGCCGATGATGATGACATCTCCAGAGTTCGGATGATTCAGGCCGATCGCTTCCGCCTCTTCCCGCTTTAGAACTTTTTGAATCGGGGAATCCTCTCTCGAAGTTTCTTCTTTGAAAATTGCGATCAGTTCGTCGCGGATGACTTCGTACGGTTTTTTTGCACCTCTTTCAGCCTTTCTCTCCTTCGGAACGATTCCATTTTTTTCCCGACCCTCCAGATTGACGTAGATATGGCTGAATCCCCCCGAACTAAATGCCCTCGCGATGGTTTCTTTCCGGGAAAGCGCTGTCTCCTCGTCATCCCTTCCGATATAACCCCGCTCCCTGAGAAGACGATTGGGATAATAGATCTTTTTGAGCGGCGCCATGCCGTGATCGCTGACAACAATAAGATGAATATCCGAGCTAAATGTCCTGGTTTCTTTAATGAGAGCCTCCACAATCTCATTTGCTTTTAAATAACCGCGCTTAATATAACCTAGGTATTCTTCGCTTTTTTCTTTTGAAAAGTCTTTTTGGGATTTATCCGTTAGAAGAAATTGGTGTTCCAATTGATCGAGCATCGGCTGATAGGTAAGAAGGAGATCCCATGGCGTATATGTCTTTTTCACCGCCAGAAGCGTTGCTTTGAGAAGGTAGTCGGCGAGTCGAAGCGATTGTTCGACAATCATTTCCGGAGTAACCCCCTTTCCAAGATTGCTTCGGTCAGGGGCCCCCGGCCAAAAACCGATCTCTCGCGTCAAAACCTCTTGATAATACGGCGGATAAGCCTTTGTGGAATGAATAGCGCCGACATAAAATTTAATTTCTGAGAGATCGGGGGGAAGTGAAAGCAATTTGCACCAACTCCCTTTAACAATATCGCCGCTATCCTCCCTCAAGAACCGGACACCAATCCAGGGAGATTTGCCAAGATCGACTGTTCCCTGAAAACCATTTTGTAGATTGAAATCGTCATCAATCAGGAGCGCGTCATAATTTTCTTTTTTATCGTCCGTTAAATCGACGGCAATTATCTGAAATGCGTGCTTTATCACCTCGGTTCTTTTAGATCCCCTCGGTTTGGTTTCGAGGTTATGATGATAGGGATCGTTAAAGGAATCGTCTGCGTATCCTCCCTCTGCGAGGGTCTCTGTCAAAAAGAAAGTTGTAAAAAGAGGGGGGGAGTGCGATTTCATTGTATACGGCAATTTTTCCATATAGGGAATGAAATCGCCTTTCGATTTTTTAATTAAAAAACCGGGTGATTCCTGTTTTGTATAAGAGATCCCCCAATCCGCTGTCCGTTTTGGAGATAAACCGTCGAGAGCAGGGTAGGCGATCCCCCCAACCTGTTTCCCCTCTTTCTTTGCTTCTTCCCAGATCGTCTCGATGTTGGGGGCGAGTTCATGAGTAAAGCCATTCACGGATCGGTCAATGGAATCATTCGGGATGTGGAACTGATTTGAAACTATTCCATGCAGCGAGGGGGCAACCCCCGCGGCTATGGAAATATGACTGGGCGCGGTCAGCGACGGGGAGCTGACTTCGAGCCCCTGATCTGCCAGAAAGCCGTTCTTTTCGGCCTCACGAAATCCGTTATCTGGGAAAGATGAAATGAATTGGTGAAGGAGCTCATTGGAACCCCCGTCAAAACTGATCAGAATGACTTTTGAGGGGGCGCCGCTGATCCCTCTGGATGGCGCAATAAGGGGGAGGGAACGATAATAAAAAAGAAGAAACCCAAGACCAACCGCCGCGACAATTCCAACCAGCCACCCCTTTTTCATTAAATCAGATGTAGCAAATTGGGGCGACAGACGTCAAGGGCTATATGTTTTTAAGAAGCGTATGGGCGTTAATGATACCGCCGGTCTTTATTTTTCCCTTAAGGGATGCCTGGGGGTCGATGCTTGTGATGAGAAGTTCTTTTAATTGATCGACGGTCAGGGATCGGTTTTTGGAAAGCGCAAGGGCGGCGATGCCGCTGACAAAAGCGGTCGACTGAGAGGTTCCCGTCATATAACCATAAGCCCCGTTGGGGAGTGTGCTGTAGATCGATTTTCCGGGGGCCGCAATATCGATTTTTTTAATGCCATAGTTTGAAGATTCAACAAGTGTTTTTGCCTGCGTCACAGCCGCAACAGAGACGATATTTTCAAGATCATACGATGCCGGGTAGTAAGCGTGCTGGTCGGCATTTTGTTTTTCATTCCCCGCCGCCGCGATCAGAAGAATTCCTTTTTTATGAGCCTTCTCAATGGCCTGATATTCTTCTTTCGAAAATTCCGCCCCGCCGCCGCTGTAATTAATAATATCTGCCCCATTATCAACCGCGTAATGGAGGGCGCTTACGGTATTTTTAAGATTTGTTTTTCCATCGGCATCCGCATCATAGTATTTTAAAATCATCAGACGGACATTGGGACAGACCCCGGAAATTCCAATGCCATTAGAGGACATGGCGCCGATGACACCCGTAACATGCGTTCCATGTCCATGATCATCATACGGAAGCGGGTCGTTGTCGACAAAATCCCATCCCATTCTGTCATCCACGTATCCATTTTTATCATCGTCTTTCCCATTTCCTTCAATTTCTGCCGGATTGTTCCAGATGTTTTGTTTGAGATCGGGATGGTTGTAGTCGACCCCGGTGTCGATGACGGCCACCACAATTCTTTCATCGCATCGGGAAGACTGCCATGCCTTGTGAATCGACATGGCGCTGTCATCCCTGAGCGCCCAGTTTTTTACGAGGTCAGGATCGCGCTGCAAGGGAGAAGACTTCAGGGGAGAAGACATCGGGTTTGTCATCCCGAGGGCGAAAGCCCGAGGGATCTGAGAAATAGCCTGGGCCTCATTGAGAAGCGGCTTCTGGGGGGCGCCCCTGCTCAGAATCACCATAATGACCGAAATATAAATTCCAACGAGTAGCGCCTTTTTCACCAACTGCTCTCCTTGATCCTTTAAAAGAGCAATTGATGTGCCACAACAGGTAGTTATTATAAGCACATGAAATAACTAATAAAATTTAACTAATTATTTTATATTTGTGCCGGAAGTGACGTTTTTCGCAAGACAGCTGTCGATCCCACTGTTATTCCGAGGTCTCTCCCTCACATTTGTGCAAGTGGTTAAAATGATTGGAGGACGTATTTGGAGTTTAGATAGATTCTGCTGAAAAAGTCATGCTGAGGGACGAAGTCCCGAAGCATCTCC
>CAYJMQ010000051.1:0-14573 GCA_964371555.1 uncultured bacterium
CGATCGTTCCTACATTTAGGTGCGGTTTCTTGCGCTCAAATTTTCCTTTACTCATATCCCCTCCTTTTTAGTGACAGACTCTTTAAAAATGTTCATCTGCTTCGTCTCATAATTTATACCGCGCGCCATTTTCTAAAGAAAATGGCTTGCGACTTCTCTAAACTTTCTGCTTCGAAACAATCTCTTCAGAAATATTTTGTGGAACCGGCGAATAATGCAGCGGTTCCATCGTATAACTTGCACGCCCTTGTGTTAAAGATCTTAGATCTGTAGCATATCCAAAAAGCTGTGCCAATGGCGTATGAGTGCGAATGACGCGCATGCGGCCGCGACTCTCCATTTCCTGAATCACACCCCGCCGTGAATTAATATCGCCAATGACATCTCCCATAAAATCTTCCGGGGTCACAACCTCCATTAACATAATCGGCTCCAATAAAATGGGGCGTCCCTTCTGCACAGCGCTTTTAAACGCCATCGAGGCCGCAATTTTAAACGCAATCTCTGAAGAATCGACTTCATGAAATGTACCGTCGAAAAGCGTAACCTGAACATCTACAACCGGATAACCTGCCAAAACACCATTTTCCATTGCCTCCTGAACCCCTTTATTCACAGCAGGAATATATTCTCTTGGAATTGCCCCTCCTTTAATTTTGTCGACAAACAAATATCCTTTGCCTCTCCCAAGCGGCTGAAGCTCAATCCAAACATGTCCATATTGTCCACGCCCTCCCGACTGCCGGATGAATTTTCCTTCCGCCTGAGCTGAAGACTGGACCGTTTCCCGATAAGCGACCTGCGGTTTCCCCACATTCGCCTCAACTTTAAACTCTCTCATAATACGATCTACAATAATTTCAAGATGTAATTCACCCATACCTGAAATAATTGTCTGTCCTGTTTCATGATCGACATGGATCTTAAATGATGGATCCTCGATTGCCATTTTCTGAAGCGACAATCCAAGTTTATCCTGATCGACTTTCGATTTGGGCTCAATCGCAACGGAAATAACAGGATCCGGAAAATCCATCGATTCCAAAACAACCGGATGATCTTCGTCACAAAGCGTGTCACCTGTTGTTGTATACTTTAAACCCACGGCAGCCCCAATATCGCCAGCGGCGATTTCACCAATCTCTTCTCTTTTATTCGCATGCATCCGCACAATTCTTCCGATCCGTTCACGTTTGTCTTTTACCGAATTATAGACATAAGAACCCGCCGAAAGTTTCCCTGAATAAACACGAAAATAGGTTAATTGGCCGATAAAAGGATCCGTCGTAATTTTAAATGCCAAAGCAGAAAAAGGGGCATCAAATTTTACTGCCCGCGTGATCTCTTCGTTCGTGTTCGGTTTCTTCCCTTTCACAGCCGGAATATCGAGCGGGCAGGGCAAATATTTCACAACGCAGTCGAGCATCGGCTGAATTCCTTTATTTTTAAAGGCCGCGCCACAGATGACCGGAACAACCTTAAATTCAATGGTTGCCTTTCGAATTGCGTTCTCGACTTCAGGAATTGAAACTTCCTTGGCATTCAAATATTTTTCCATAATCGATTCATTCTCTTCCGCAAGGGCCTCTATCAACTGATCCCTGACTTTTTTTGCCTCTTCCATAAGTGAATCCGGAATATCTGATACTTCAAACTTCGCCCCAAGTTCCTCGCCACTCCACTGAATTGCTTTCATCTGAACAACATCAACCACCCCTTTAAAGGAATCCTCCTTGCCAATTGGAAAATTTAGCACCACCGGTTTCGCGTTTAGACGCTCGTGAATCATACGAACACATCGCCAAAAATCGGATCCAACCCGATCCATTTTATTCACAAACGCAATTCTCGGGACTTTGTAGCGATCGGCCTGACGCCAGACGGTCTCAGACTGCGGCTCAACCCCGGCAACACCACAGAAAACACAAACAGCCCCATCCAATACCCGAAGCGATCTTTCCACCTCAATGGTAAAATCGACGTGTCCCGGCGTATCAATAATATTAACCGTATGCCCACCCCATTTACTGGTCGTTGCCGCGGAGGTAATGGTAATTCCCCGCTCACGTTCCTGTTCCATCCAGTCCATCGTCGTTGTCCCTTCATGGACTTCACCAATTTTGTGCAGCCGCCCCGTATAATAGAGAACCCTCTCTGTCGTTGTCGTCTTTCCGGCATCAATGTGCGCCATGATGCCGATATTGCGCGTTTTAAGAAGGATATCTTCAGCCGTCATTTTTACCACCGATAGTGAGCAAAGGCCTTGTTCGCCTCAGCCATTTTATGAACATCTTCTTTTTTTCGGATGGCGCCGCCGGTCCCATTGTAGGCATCAATGATCTCATCAGATAATTTTTCGTGCATCGATTTCCCTTTTCGTTCCTGCGCGTAGGTGATGAGCCATCGAATAGCAAGGGATTGACGTCGTTCAGGCCTGACTTCCATTGGAACCTGATAGGTTGCTCCCCCAACACGTCTTGAACGCACCGCAACAAAGGGTTTGCAATTCTCTACCGCTCTTTTAAAAATTTCGAGCGGCTCTTTCCCCAATTTTTTCCCGGAAATCGTGTTAAACACATCATAAAGAATTCTTTCGGCAACCCCTTTCTTCCCGCGCTGCATTAAACGATTGATAAATCTTGCGATAACATGATCATGATAAACAGGATCCTCGTAGGTCTTCTTTTTAAAAACTCTCTTTTTTCTTGCCATTTAGCGCCTCACGATGCTTTCGATTGTTTGGCGCCATATTTGGAGCGCGCCTGCTTTCGGTTTTGAACACCCGTTGTATCCAAAACACCCCGGATCACATGATAACGAACACCGGGCAAATCCTTCACACGCCCCCCCCGAATCAGAACCACGGAGTGCTCCTGAAGGGTGTGACCAACCCCGCCAATATAAGCCGTCACCTCATGACCATTGGTGAGTCGGATCCGCGCAATTTTTCTTAATGCAGAGTTTGGTTTTTTGGGTGTCATCGTTTTTACATAAATGCAGACGCCCCGCCTCGCAGGCGCCCCCGTCAACCCTGGAGACTTTGTTTTTCTCCGGATTCGTTTTCGCCCCTGATTCACAAGTTGATTAATTGTTGGCATCTTTTCCCTTTTTCTTATGCATAAACTTTACAGGAGTATCCGAAACATTTTTGAAAATCAAGCCGTTTTTTGTTCAACAGAAATCGAGGGTTCAATTTCTTCAACAGGCGGTTGTTTTCCGAATGGAACCTCCGGCATCTCAACATTAATGGTTGATTCTCGCAGATAGGGCTGACCTGTGCCTGCGGGAATCAATCTTCCAATAATCACATTTTCCTTGAGTCCAACCAGATGATCGCTCCTGCCCGAAAGGCTCGCTTCTGTCAGCACCTTTGTGGTTTCCTGAAATGACGCGGCTGAAATAAAACTTTCCGTGCTCAGTGAAGCTTTCGTAATCCCAAGCAGAAGGGGTTCACCCATCGCCGGATTTTTTCCATCTTCTTTGAGCTTTTCATTCACATCTTTAAAGGTCCACTTTTCGACCTGCTCACCGATAAGAAACGTTGAGTCTCCGACCTCTTTGATTTTTATACGACGAAGCATTTGCCTCACAATGACCTCAATGTGCTTATCGTGAATTTTTACTCCCTGCAGGCGGTAGACTTCCTGAATTTCATCAACAAGATATTTTGCCAGCGCCTTTTCTCCCAATACCTTCAGAATGTCGTGAGGATTCGCGGCTCCATCCATCAGCGCTTCACCCGCGCGAACGTAATCGCCATCATGAACTGAAATATGTTTTCCTTTGGGAATTAAATATTCTTTGGCTTCACCGACATCAGGTGTGATAATCACACGACGCTTTCCCTTCACATCACTCCCAAATGCCACCATGCCATCAATTTCACTGATGACCGCACAATCCTTTGGTTTCCTGGCTTCGAAAAGTTCAGCCACCCGCGGAAGCCCCCCAGTGATGTCTTTCGTCTTTGTCGTCTCGCGCGGAATCTTGGCAAGAACATCACCCGGATCAAGTTGGGTCCCCTCGGTAACAACAATATTGGCGCCCACCGGCATCAGGTAGCGCGCCGCCTTCTTCTCTGAAATCTTGAGCGTATTTCCTGATTCATCTTTTATGGAAATACGGGGTCTTAAATCGGTATCTTTTGAATCGATGACAACCTTGTGAGAGAGCCCTGTTACCTCATCAAGCTGCTCTCTCATTGTCACCCCTTCAATAATATCGCCGAATTTGACAATCCCACCCGCTTCCGTAAGAATCGGCATCGTGTAGGGATCCCACTCGGAAAGCAGTGTTCCCGCTTTAACTGTTTTCCCTTCGCGAACCTTGATCTTTGCTCCATAAATAACAGCGTAGCGCTCTCTTTCACGCCCTTCTTCATCAACAACCGCAATTTCTCCGTTCCGGTTCATAACTGTAAGGCTATCTTCTTTATTTTTCACCGTTACCAGACGAATAAATTTCACTCCCCCTTTATGGCGCGCGACAAGTGTGCTCTGCTCAACACGCCTGCTTGCCGTCCCCCCGATATGGAAGGTTCTCATGGTAAGCTGGGTTCCAGGCTCTCCAATCGACTGCGCGGCGATAACACCGACCGCTTCTCCCAAATTGGCTTTCCTCCCCCGTGACAAATCACGCCCATAACATTCGATACAGATACCATGCGGATCCTGACAGGTAAGCGGCGAACGAACCTGAATCCTTTCAATACCCGCTTCTTCAATCTTCTTCACCTTTTCTTCATCAATTTCTTCATTCGCTTTGACAAGAACTTCTCCTGTAAAAACATCTTTGATATCATCCAGCGCGACACGCCCCAAAATTCTCTCACCCAGTGTTTCAATAATTTCACCACTCTCAACCAATGCCGTTATGACAATTCCATCGAGTGTGCCGCAGTCTTTCTCACGAACAATCACATCCTGCGCAACATCCACCAGTCGCCGCGTGAGGTAACCGGAGTTGGCCGTTTTCAGCGCCGTATCCGCAAGACCTTTGCGCGCGCCGTGCGTTGAAATAAAGTATTGTAAAACATTGAGTCCTTCACGGAAATTAGCGGTAATCGGCGTCTCAATAATTTCACCGGAAGGTTTGGCCATAAGCCCCCTCATCCCGGCAAGCTGTCGGATCTGGGCGGCAGAGCCGCGCGCGCCAGAATCAGCCATCATAAATATCGGGTTAAAACTCACATCTTCCCCTTTTTGACCCTCAGGCCCCTGAACAGCTTCTGTTGAAAGCTGGGCCATCATCTCATTGGCAATCGTTTCCGTACACTGAGCCCATGCATCGATGACTTTATTATAACGCTCACCATCCGTGATCAGCCCTTCGGTATACTGGGTTTGAATCTGCTGAACCTCTTCGAGCGCCTTTTTCAGAAGCTCCTCTTTTTTTTCCGGAATTTTCATATCATCAATGCAAATCGACATCCCTGAGTCAGTCGCGTATTTGAAACCAAGCGATCGCAACCGGTCTGCCAAAATCACCGTTTCTTTTGGACCCGCGAAACGATAAGCGTTTTCAACCAGATCCCCGACCGTTTTTTTATCGAGCGTCTTATTGTAAGACTCGAATGGAATTTCTGACGGGATAATTTCCCGAAGAATAATGCGCCCGACTGTCGTTTCAACGAGTTTGTGGTCAATTCTCACCTTAACAGGCGAGTGTAATTCTACAATCTGGGAATTAAGCGCAAAGATAACCTCTTCAGGATTGGCAAAAACCATTCCAGCGCCTTTCCCAAAAATTTTCTGTCGTGTCAGGTAATAGAGACCAAGAACAATATCCTGCGTTGGAACAATAATCGGTTTCCCATTCGCGTGGGATAAAATGTTATTTGTCGACATCATGAGAACCCGCGCCTCAAGTTGGGCCTCAATGGAAAGCGGAACGTGAACGGCCATCTGGTCACCGTCAAAGTCAGCGTTAAACGCAACGCAAACAAGTGGATGCAGCTGAATCGCTTTTCCTTCGATTAAAACAGGTTCGAATGCCTGAATACCCAACCGGTGAAGCGTCGGAGCGCGGTTTAGAAGAATGGGGTGCTCCTGAATCACCTCTTCCAAAATATCCCACACTTCGTTTGCCTCGTTGTCGACCATCTTCTTGGCCGCCTTAATCGTTGTCGCGTATCCCTTTTCTTCGAGTTTGTTATAAATAAACGGCTTAAAGAGTTCGAGCGCCATCTTTTTTGGGAGTCCACATTGATGAAGTTTTAAATTAGGGCCAACAACAATCACGGAACGTCCCGAATAGTCGACCCTTTTCCCCAAAAGGTTCTGACGGAATCGCCCCTGCTTTCCTTTCAACATATCACTCAATGAACGAAGCGGCCTCTTATTGGGGCCTGTAAAAGTTTTTCCCCGTCTCCCGTTATCAAAAAGCGCATCAACAGCTTCCTGAAGCATCCGTTTTTCATTCCGGATAATGATTTCAGGGGCATTGAGCTCCTGGAGCCTTTTCAAACGATTGTTCCTGTTAATCACTCGTCGGTAGAGATCATTGAGATCAGATGTCGCAAAACGTCCCCCATCGAGGGGAACCAGCGGTCTCAAATCAGGTGGAATAACCGGAATGACCTCAAGCATCATCCATTCGGGACGATTGCCAGAATCTCTCATCGCTTCCATAATTTTTAATCGTTTCGCAAGTTTCTTCTTGAGCGCGTCTCCAGTCGCCTCTTTCATCTCCGCGCGAAGCTTCTGCCCTAATTTATTGACGTCAATCTTTTTAAGAAGTGTCAGGACAGCCTCTCCCCCCATCCCTGCGGAGAAATCAGAGCCATATTCTTTGAGCGCTTTGTAATATTTATCTTCTGTTAGAATTTCCCCTGCCTTGAAAGGGGTCTTTCCGGCATCCGTAACAATATAAGATTCACAGTAGAGGACTTTTTCGAGATCTTTGAGCGGGAGATCGAGTGTTATCCCAATTCGGCTCGGTAATGATCGCAAAAACCAGATATGGGCAACGGGTGTCGCAAGTTCAACATGCCCCAGCCGATCCCGCCTTACTTTTGACTGAATAACTTCCACACCGCATTTCTCGCATATAACACCACGATGTTTCATGCGTTTATACTTGCCGCAATTGCATTCGTAATCTTTAACAGGTCCAAAAATTCGGGCGCAGAATAGACCATCTCTTTCGGGCTTGAAGGTTCGATAGTTGATCGTCTCGGGCTTTTTAACCTCGCCATGCGACCAGCCACGAATCATTTCAGGGGAAGCCAAAGAAATCCTGATCCCATGAATTGACGATGGATCTTTTGGTTTCTCAAAAAAGTTCAGAAGATCTCTCATACCCTCTCTCCTTTTTCAGCGCGCGCGTCTTCAATCAGTTCAACATTCAAAGCCAAGCTCCGGAGTTCTTTAACAAGAACATTAAATGATTCTGGAACACCCGGCTCAAGCACATTTTCTCCTTTAATGATTGACTCATAAATCCTTGTTCTTCCCGCAACATCGTCTGACTTTACCGTCAAAAACTCCTGAAGCGCATAGGCGCTCCCATAAGCCTCCATTGCCCAAACCTCCATCTCACCAAGTCTCTGCCCGCCAAATTGCGCTTTTCCTCCCAAAGGCTGCTGCGTTACCAGCGAATAAGGACCGATAGATCGCGCATGGATTTTGTCTTCAACAAGATGATGGAGCTTCATCATATACATGACACCCACCGTCACATCATTGTCAAAGGGATCCCCTGTGCGCCCATCAAAAAGGGTAATCTGGCCCCTGGAGGGGAGCCCTGCCAGAGACAGATAATTTTTAATCTCTTCTTCCGAAGGTCTCTTAAAAACCGGGCATGACAGATAAACCCCGTATTTGAGACTGACGGCCAACTTTTTAAGCTCACGCTCACCCAGCGATTCAATAAGCTCATTCACCGCCTTTGAAGAATAAATCTGTTTTAAAAACTTCACGATGTGACTTTTGTTCCACATCTGAAGGTATCCATCTATTTTTTTTCCCAAACCATCTGCCGCCCATCCCAAATGGGTCTCCAAAATCTGCCCCACATTCATCCGTGAAGGAACGCCTAAGGGATTTAATACAATGTCAACGGCTGTCCCATCCGGAAAATAGGGCATATCTTCTTCAGGAAGGATTCTTGAAACTACTCCTTTGTTTCCATGACGCCCCGCCATCTTATCCCCAACGGATAATCTTCGCTTCATTGCAACGAAAACTTTTACAATCTTGATGACACCCGGTGGAAGTTCATCCCCCTTTTTTAGTTTTTCAATTTTTTCATTGAAAACCGCTTTAACCATTTCTATCTGATTTTCCACACTCTCTATGACTTTTCTGATCTTTTCTTCCACATTTTTTTCAAGGGGAATATGAACCAAAAGACTATAAGGAATCTGCTCATAGACTTCAGCTGTAATCTTCTCTCCCTTCCCTAAAATTTTCTCTTTTCCCTGTTTATCAAGAAGTTTGCCTGTCGTTTCTTCTCCCACAATAGTGGTTTTGAGTTTTGTTTTAGCTGTTTCTTTAATGACATCAATTTCAGAATTCATATCCCGTTTGAACTTTGTAATGTCTTCAGACAAAATATTCTTCGCGCGTTCGTCTTTCTCAGCCCCTTCCCTCGAAAAAACCTGCGCATGAATAACGGTCCCTGATATTCCCGGCGGCACGCGAAGCGAGCTGTCTCTGACATTTCCCGCTTTTTCACCAAATATGGCGCGCAACAATTTCTCTTCCGGCGACAGCTGCGTTTCTCCCTTTGGTGTTACTTTTCCGACCAAAACATCCCCCGGATTTACTTCAGCCCCAATCCGAATGATGCCGCTGCTATCCAAATCCTTGAGCGCTTCTTCATTCATGTTGGGGATATCCCGGGTAATTTCCTCTTTTCCAAGTTTTGTATCTCTGGCCACACCCTCAAATTCTTCAATATGAATCGATGTAAATGTGTCATTGCGAATCAGTTTTTCACTGATAAGAATCGAATCCTCGAAGTTATATCCCCCCCAGAGCATGAATGCGACCATCACATTCTGTCCTAACGCGAGTTCACCCAAATCGGTCGAAGGCCCATCGGCAATCACATCCCCTTTGCGGACATCATCTCCCCGTCTTACAATCGGCTTCTGATTGATACAGGTATTTTGGTTCGATTTTCGATATTTGATGAGATTATAAATATCAACTTCAGAAGCAGCCGATGATTTTCCTTTGGTGCGCACCACAATGCGAGACGCATCAACCGATTCCACCACTCCATCATTTCTTGCAATCACTGTCACACCGGAATCTCTCGCCACCACATATTCCATCCCTGTTCCAATAATTGGCGCAGAGGCCCGAAGCAAAGGCACTGCCTGACGCTGCATGTTCGATCCCATCAATGCCCGATTGGCGTCATCATTTTCAAGAAATGGAACCATGGAAGCGGCAACACTGACGAGTTGACTTGGTGAAACATCCATCAGTGAAATTTCGGAAGGGGCGACCATCGTTGCCTCTCCCTCGCGACGGGCCGAAACCAGACTTTCCACAAAATGTCCATCTTTTGACAGAGGGGCATTGGCCTGCGCAATCGCGTATTTTTCTTCATCAAGCGCTGACAAATAAACAACGTCATCGCTCACTTTGCCATTTTTAGCTTTAAAATAAGGAGTTTCAATAAATCCAAAATCATTTACACGCGCGTAGGTGCTGAGCGACGCAATCAATCCGATGTTTGGACCTTCAGGAGTTTCAATCGGACAAATCCGGCCATAGTGTGTCGAATGAACATCCCTGACTTCAAAGCCTGCCCTTTCACGGGTCAGCCCCCCAGGCCCCAATGCTGAAAGCCGTCTCTTATGTGTCACCTCTGAAAGGGGATTTGTCTGATCCATAAATTGGGAAAGTTGCGAGCTTCCAAAGAATTCTTTGATAGCCGCGCTGACTGGTTTTGCATTGATGAGATCGTGAGGCATCAGTGTCTCGATTTCCTGAAGTGACATTCGTTCCCGAATCGCACGCTCCATCCGAACAAGCCCCACGCGGAACTGATTTTCGACGAGTTCTCCAACGGGCCGCACCCGGCGATTTCCCAGGTGATCGATATCATCAATCATTCCAATGCCATTTTTAAGATCAATGAGATGCTTGACCGTTACCAGGATATCCTCCTTCGTAAGGATGGCCACATCGAGCGGCACATTGATATTAAATTTATGGTTGATTTTCAGGCGGCCTACTTTGGATAAATCATATCTTTCAGGATTAAAAAAGAGACTGTTAAAATAGGCCTTTGCTGTTTCTAAAGTAGGGGGTTCGCCAGGACGCATCTTTTTATAAATTTCAAGAATGGCTTCATCTGTGCTTGAAATCTTATCTAAAACCAGCGTTTCACGCAGATAAGGCCCGACATTAAGCCCGTCAATATAAAGAACCTTAATTTCCTCAACGTCATGTTTCCTGACAAGTTTAATTTTTTCAGTCGTAAGCTGTTCATTGCACTCCAAAAGCACTTCACCCGATTTACGATCGGCGACATCAAACGCGGAAATTTTCGTAAGAACCTCTTCTTCAGTAATAGGAACCCTTTTGATATGCGCTTTTTTTAGCTCCTCAATAACCTCTTTTGTAAATTTCCGATTCTTCCTGACAAGCACTTGCCCCGTTTTTGGATGCTTAATGTCGGTATCCGAACGAAGTCCAACCATCAGACCATATTCAAGGCTTTTAAAATATTTTCCATCTTCGAAATAAATGGTTTCCGTATGATAAAAATATTTGAGCAATTCCTCCGTGGAATAGCCAAGCCCCCTCAGGAAAACCGTCCCATAAATTTTTCTCCGGCGATCGATTCTGACATAGAGAATATCTTTATGGTCGAATTCAAAATCGAGCCAGGAGCCGCGATAGGGAATCACACGGGCAGAATAGAGAAGCTTCCGACTCGAATGCGTCTTTCCATTATCATGATTAAAGAAGACACCCGGCGACCGATGAAGTTGGCTCACAACCACACGCTCTGTTCCATTCACAACAAAAGAACCCGTCTCGGTCATCAATGGAATCTCACCCAGATAGACATCCTGCTCTTTTACATCACGAATGCTGCGGGTATTGGTCTCTTGATTGACATCCCAAACGATCAGCCTGACCGTAATTTTTAACGGGGCGGCATAGGTCATCCCCCGATCACGACATTCATCAACATCATATTTCGGCTTTTCAAGATAATATCTGACAAATTCAAGGGAAGCTGTTTTGTCAAAATCATAGATCGGAAAAACCGATTTAAACACAGCCTGCAATCCGCTGGTTTTACGCGCATCCGGTTCTAAATCCGCCTGTAAGAAAAGCTCATACGATCTTTTCTGGACATCGATAAGATTTGGGAGTTCTATTTCCTTTTTTTCTTTGGCAAGGTTGTGTCGATAGCGCCTATTCGACGCAAAAGAAAAAGACTGTATCATGTCACCCCTCTTTTCAGCGGTTCACTATTTTTAAAAAAACCCACTGTTTATATTTACTTAATTTCTACTTTGGCGCCCGCCGCCTCAAGTTTCTTTTTCAACTCTTCAGCCGTCTTTTTATCCACACCTTCTTTTAAGACCTTTGGCGCGCCTTCGACGAGATCTTTTGCTTCTTTAAGTCCGAGATTTGTTACAGCCCTGACCTCTTTAATAACGCCGATTTTATTCGCTCCTGAAGAAGCCAAAACAACCGTAAATTCGGTCTGTTCTTCCTGAGCTGCCGCCGCCGCGGCTGCGCCCCCGCCCGCCGCATGAACTGAAACAGGCGCTTGTGCGGTAACTCCAAATTTTTGCTCAAGCTCTTTCACAAAATTTGAAAGATCAAGAACCGACATATTGGAAATAAAAGAGACGACATCCTCTTTTGTAATGTTTACCATGTGACCTCCTTAACTTTGTCCTTTTTTTTGTTCGACCGCTTTTAACACATAGATAAGCTCTCGCGGGACCGCGGTCAGCAGATTGAGAAATGCCCTAAGAGGGGCAGCCAACGTCCCTACGCATTTTGCCATCAGGATCTCTCTCGACGGGAGCTTAGCTAATTCTTTAATCTCATTAATGGAAATTTTATAATTGTCAAGGAGCCCGGTTCGAATTTTTAAAGGGGCATCCCCTTTCTCGAAACCGACAATGACTTTCGCGGCGGCCGCCATATCTTTTAATCCAAAAACAGATGCCAACGGTCCTTTAAAATCATCGCTTAAAACTTTTTCAATCTGAGTCCCTTCCAATGCTTTCTTCACCAATTTGTTTTTAAAAACTTTAAGCTCTCCCCCTTTTTCTCTTACCTCCCGGCGAAGGCGCGTCATATCAGCCACGGTCAATCCATGATATTCAAAAACCAGAAGCCCTTGGGAAGATTTCAATTTATCGCGAAATTGAGAAACAATGGCTTCCTTTTGGGTTTTTGTAATCATGCGGCTTCCTCCGCCTCCTCTTCTGAAAGAGCGGTCAAACTCTGTGTATCAACCCGGATACCCGGACTTTGAGTTGAAGAAAGAGCAACACTTTTTAAATAAATCCCCTTGGCGCCCGCCGGTTTCTGTTTCACAACTGCCGCAACCAACGCACGAAAATTATCTGAAAGCTTCTCCTGGCCAAATGAAATTTTCCCAATAGCTGTATGAATAATCCCAGCCTTATCAATCGCAAATTCAATTTTTCCTTTCTTTTCATTTTGAACCGCCCTGCCAACTTCGAATGTTACTGTGCCAAGTTTCGGATTTGGCATCAGCCCCCGGGGTCCCAAAATTTTTCCCAACTGACTGACCGTCCCCATCATATCGGGTGTGGCGATAACCTTATCAAAGTCGAGCCATCCTTTCTGAATTTTTTCGATAAGATCATTTGCCCCAACATAATCGGCGCCCTGCTGTTCGGCCTCTCTTTCTTTTTCACCTTTTGCAAAAACCAAAACCCTGACTTTCTTCCCTGTTCCGTGCGGAAGGACAACAGCGCCGCGAACCTGCTGATCTGACTGCTTGGGATCTACCCCAAGACGAATTGAAACATCGAGCGCCTCATCAAATTTCGAATGCGGCATATTGAGAAGGATCTGAATGGCCTCCTTAAATAAATATTTTTTGGACACCTCAATTTTTTTAAGCTGCTCGCGATATTTTTTCGATCTCTTCATCATACAATATCAATCCCCATGCTTCTGGCTGTCCCGCAGACCGTTTTAACAGCCGCTTCAACAGAGGTGCAGTTTAAATCTTTGAGTTTCAGCTCGGCTATTTTTTTCACCTGGTCTATTGTCAATTTTCCAACTTTATTTTTGTTCGGCTCGCCCGATCCCTTAATAACACCTGCCGCCTTTTTCAGAAGATCAGATGCAGGGGGTGTTTTCGTAATAAATGTAAATGAACGATCCTGATAAACCGTAATCACGACCGGAATAATCATTCCCGCGTCTTTCTCGGTTTTCGCGTTAAACTGCTTGCAGAATTCCATAATATTGACCCCCTGCTGACCTAAAGCGGGTCCGACAGGCGGCGCAGGATTTGCTTTTCCCGCAGGAATCTGCAATTTCACCTCGGCAACTATTTTTTTCTTTTTCGCTGGCGCAGCCATGCCCTTCTTTTAACTCCTAACGTTTTTCTACCTGGGCAAAATCAAGTTCAACCGGTGTTGAACGCCCAAAAATACTGACCAAAACCTTAACCTTCGCTTTTTCAGGCTTCACCTCTTCGACGACGCCATTAAAATTCGTAAATGGGCCATCAATGACCCGGACATTGTCTCCGGCTGAAAAATCAGCGCTCGGTTTCGCGCGCAATGTCCCCTGTTCAATCTGAGAAGTCAATCGCGCAATTTCCTCGTCTGGGACTGCAGGGGGATGCATTGAGTTGCCAATGAATCCCGTGATTTTGGGTGTGTTTTTAACAACGTGCCATGTTTTATTGATGAGAACCATTCGAATCAAAAGATACCCTGGAAAAAAACGCCGCTTCGATGCCTTCTTCTCACCCTTAATCATTTCAACAACATTTTCCGATGGAACAAGGATTTCAGAAAAAAACGTTTCCATTTTATTCGCTTTAATTCTATCAAGCAGCGCTTTCTTTGCTTTCTCCTCAAAACCTGAATAGGTATGAACAACATACCATTTCATCTCTTTTTGAAGATCGATCTCTTTTTCTTCTTCTGGCGGAGACTTTTTTTCCGTTTCAGCTACCATAGTTCAGCACCTTTTGAATGACAAATGACCAAAGCGAATCGACAATAAAAAGCAATACGGCTGAAATCAAAACAGCGACAATAACAGCCACCGTCGCGGCCGAAACTTCTTTTTGCGCAGGCCATGTCACCTTTTTAAGTTCGGCTACAACCTCCGTCACATACGCGTTTGATTTTTCATGCCGATAAAACCCAAAGAACAACGCAATTGTAAGAATAATGGGTAACAAACGAAAAATATTTTCGACAATTTCTCCATACGCAAAAAGATCAAAATATCCCGCAACTCCTGTAAATAACTTGCTTAAAACGAGCCACGCTATCACAGCGAAAATTAGAAAGCAACTGAAAACAATTTTTTTGTGCTCTGTCATAATGTATGAAACCAAAAGGGAGCGGTCTGGCAGGCCAGGAG
>CAYJMQ010000052.1:0-14241 GCA_964371555.1 uncultured bacterium
ATAAAGATTGAATTTGTGGCAGAGGAAGGGCTGGCAGAAAAGATTGAGAGGGCAATGAAGAGTCTGAAGTAAAAAAAGAGATCCGAAGAAAATTTGAGGCTTATGTGCGCCCAGCACAACAGATGGAGAGCGGAAGCAACATTCAGAAATGGCGTGTCGACTTGGGATCAAACGCATCCCTCAGACCATCGCCGACAAAATTAACCGCAACAACCGTCAATAAAATAAAGAGCCCCGGATAGATCGCAAGAAGGGGGGCTGTGCGAATATATTCGAGCGCGTGATGGAGCATATTCCCCCAGCTTGGGATCGGCGGCTGAATGCCGAGGCCTATAAAACTTAAAACCGCTTCATATAAGATGATACTTCCGATCGAGAGCGTAATGGCAACAATAATCGGCGCTATGCAGTTTGGAAGGATATGTTTCCAGATAATTTTTTGATTTGAAACACCGAGCGCGCGGGAGGCCTGAACAAAATCACGCTCTTTCAAAGAGAGAAATTCCCCCCTCACGAGTCTCGCCACCGTCATCCAGCCAAAGAAAATAACGATAATCATCAATTTAATAATGGAGGCGGTATTTCCGCGCGTCATAAAAGAAAATATTTCCGGAAAAATTTTATTAAGATCAATCGCCGCAAGGAGGATCATGAGCGGCAGGGTGGGGAGGGCAAGCATGGCATCGGTGAAACGCATTAAGAGGGTGTCGATCCCGCTCCCGTAATAGCCGGCATAAGCGCCGATGGTTGTGCCGATGACGAGCGACGCAACGGCGGAAACAAAGGCGACCATCAGAGAAATTCTCCCCCCATGGAGCAATCTCATGAGAACATCCCTCCCCAGCTCATCTGTTCCGAGGAGGTGTGTCGATGAAATTCCATGAAATCGTTTTACAAGGTCAACCGTCCGATAGTCGATTGAGCCTGTTACCTCAAGAAGGACGGGGAGAAAAATGATGACGAGGGCAAGGATCACAAGGAAAATGAAACTTCCAAAGGCAAGACGATGCGCATAAAACTTTCTTAAGCCCAGGGCAAGGGGGCTGTGCGATTTGAGATCCCCTTTTGTCATTTCAACCGGATCCTCGGATCGACGATCGCGTAGAGCAGATCAGCCACAAAGTTTGATGCGAGCGTTAAAATCGCAAGGAGCATCATGGCGATCATCGCTATGTAGTAATCGGTATTCAAAACAGAATCGAGAAGCAGCCGCCCCATTCCGGGCCACGCGAAGACGAGCTCTGTAATCGTTGCGCCGCTGACAAGCAAAGGGAGCGAGAGGGCGATCACAGTAATGAGGGGGATCATCGCATTTTTGAGGGCATGTTTATAGATGATTGATTCTTCATCGAGTCCTTTTGCGCGAGCGGTTTGAATATATTCTTTTTGAATGACCTCAAGCATCCCTGAGCGCACATATCGAACCCACCCCCCAATGCTTTGCGCGCTTAAGGAAAGGACTGGAAGGATCATATATTTGATTTTATCCAACATTCCCGTTTCCCCGATGGTAAACATCCCGCCGGCCGGAAAAAGCGACAGTTTTTCAGAAAAAATCATGAGAAGCATAATGCCGAGCCAGAAAGAGGGGATCGATATTCCAATAAAGGCAAGGATGTTGATGAGGAAATCGAGCTTTGAATAGGGATGGGTCGCTGAATAAATTCCAACAGGCAGGGCAATGCAAAGACTAAACAGAAACGAAACCAGCATCAGCTTAAAGGTATTGGAAAGCCTTCCGCGAAGAATCTCTGAAGTCGGTTTTTTATAGGTGCGTGAAAAACCGAGGTCACCGTGAACAACAACCTGTTTCAGCCATTTGAAATAGCGAATATAGATTGGCTGATCGAGACCGTAAATTTTTTTGAGACGGGCAATATCCTCTGTTTTTATGTTGGGTCTTGAGGTAATCAGAAGCTCAATCGGATCGCCTGGCATGAGGCCGAGCATGTAGTAGATGACGATCGAGAGAGTGAATAGGATAATGAGAGATTCAATGAGTTTTTTGGCAAGATAAGAAAGCATAAAGGAATGGCTGGTTACTTAAAAAACCACTGTTCCGCATTCCAGGTAATGGGGACCATGGTTCCTGTCAATTTCCAATTTTCAAGCGCCGGATGCGTAATTGCCACATCGGTTCTAAAAAACATCGGAAGGACAGGGAGTTCTTCGGTCCAGGTGATTTGCTGCCTCTGAAGCATCTCTTTCCTCGCCTCTTCATCCAGCGTTACGGGGACTTTGTGCAGAATTTCGCTCGACTCGTCATTCACCCATCCCGGCATGTTCTGCCCATGCCAGTTATTTTTTTCTGAGGGGATATTTTCTTTTGTCCAGAGTGTTTCACCATCCGAAATCGGATCAGAAACCCAGGCATAGAGAGCAAGATGTTCAAATTTTCTTTGTCTCATCGTTTCACCAAAGAACACCTTGGCGGGTTGGTTGTTGATTTCAAGTTCAACGCCAATGTTTCGCCAGTCGCTCTGGAGAATCTGTTCGATCTGTTCGCGGGTGTGATTCCCGGCCGTTGTCATAATGGTGAGGCTTAATTTTTGTCCGCGATCGTTCACACGAATGCCGCCTGGCGTTTCAATCCAGCCAGCCTCTTCCAGAAGCTTTTTGGCGGTTTGCGGATTGTAAGGATAGGTTTTGACTTTTGGGTTGAAGCCGTAATGAAGGGGTGGGAGCCACGAATCTGAAATCTGCTGCCTGTTTTTAAAAAGGATATCATTCATCTTCTGTCGATTGGCGCCATAGAGAAGCGCCTGACGCACTCGTTTGTCTTTCAGAATCCAGTTATCAAGATTGCAGTCGATGTGCTCCCAGACGAGGGCGGGGCGGTAGAGAATTTTATATTCGGTTCCATGACGATTTTCAAAATCGATTCCCTGGTCGACAGAAATGCTATTGTTCGATATCGCGTCAATGGTTCCTGAAAGAAGATTCGTCTCAAGGGCGTTCGTGTTGGGAATGATTTTATAAATGATTCTCTCTAATTTTGGTTTTTCACCATGCCAATGCTGGTTTGGTTTAAATGAAAGATGACTTCCTGAAACCCACTCTTCCAGCTCGTAGGGGCCGTTTCCGACAGGGGCGCGTCCGAAAAACGATTCTTTATATTTATCCGGATCGGCTTTATAAATTGGCTCTAAAATATGTTTGGGTAAGATCGAGTGTGAAATAATACCGGCATAGGCGTATGGCTCTTTCCAGGTGACGATCAGCGTCTGATCGTCCGGGGTCTCCATTTTTTCAATTCTTTTTTCTGCGTCCCGGCTGATAACAGGAATCCGCTCATCCATCACAAGCTGATAGGCAAAGACCACGTCATGGACATTCAGGGGCTTTCCATCCGACCATTTGAGCCCTTTTTTAAATCGCCAGGTGACTTGAATTTTATTTTCCGGAAGTTGTTTTAACAAGCCATTTTGTAATGTCGGGAGTTCTTCAACCAGTCTCGGCTGGATGATCCATTGATCATCCCGTTCGAGGATATCTTCAAATAAAAGACCCTGAATTTCTCTTGCGGCAGCCATCTCAAGCAAAATAGGATCCAAAGAATCGGGTTCCTGCGCAATGCCAACAACCCCCTGTTTATTTGTTTTCTTAACCCCCTTTTTAGAGGTAAAGGTCAAAACCAGAATAACAACCAAAATCCCGACAAGAATTGCGCCAAACCACTTTGTTTTGTGTACAATCCCGCTTCGTTTTCGTGCCATCTCTCCTCCTTCGGCTTTAATGTCAAAATATCGGCGCGAAAGCAAGGGAATTTATGGCAATCAATAAAAGGTTGACATCTTTACAAGGTAGAATAGGGATCTGATAATGACAATTTATTTCACAGTCATCGTGAATACCCCATCCCACTCTTTTGGCGGCGGTGACTGAAGGTAGAGGCGGCAGCGTTCGAGAAGGGTGTGGGAGGGGCCGTCGTTGGGAAATCTTTTTAAGATCTGTTCAAAGGTATTTGCGGCGGCCTCCCATTTTTGATTTCGGTAAAGGGTTAAGCCGCGAATATATTGATTGAGCATCTGGGCGAATGAGTTGTCAGGCTTTTCTGTGAGCACTTCATAAATTCTTACCGGCTCTTTTTTCCCGCGGACGCGGATAAAATCGAGCTCGCGGCAGAAAATGCGGCCTGCGGCTTCGTCGTAAACATCCTGACTGATAATGATGCGGGTTCCGTAGATTTTATTTGCCCCTTCCAGCCTTGAGCCGAGATTCACAGAGTCGCCGATGACGGTGTAATCAAAAATTTTTGTGGATCCCATGTTTCCGACAATCATCTCGCCGGTATGAATGCCGATTCCGATGTTGAGATCATTGATCCCCTCTTTGACCCAGATATCTTTGACTTTCGGGAGTTTTTGGATCATCTCAATCGCGCTCAAGCAGGCATCCTGCGCGTGGGTGGGGGTTTTAAGCGGCGCTCCATAGAGCGCCATCAATTCGTCACCGACATATTTGTCGAGCATTCCCTGATGTTCATAGACGATGTTTGTCATTTCGGTGAGATAGGTGTTCAAAAGTTGTGTCAGTTTTGCAGGCTCTATTTTTTCTGAAATCGATGTGAAGTTTCTGATATCCGAGAAAAGAACCGTGAGTCTTCTTTTTTCCCCCCCCAATGCGAGCTGATCCGGGTGTTTTAAGATTTCATTGACGACGGCAGGCGAGACATAATGTTGAAAAGCGGCCCTGGTCTGCCTCGTCTTTCTTTCCTGGACAAAATATTTATAGATCGTTGATGTGATAAAGACGAGAAAAAGATGGGAAGAAATCAGGAAGCTATTGGCGACAACCCCCTTTTCAAAAAGGAATTTTTGATCAAAAAATTGATAGGCTGCAAGGAGAATGAAGAATATCAGAGCGGAGGCGATGGAATTCAATTTTGAAAGAAGCAGTGGATAGAATAATATTCCAAAAAGAATGATGAGAGCGATTTCCAACGCGAATGCCTGGTTCGGGCGAATAAGGAAATTTCTGTTGAGAATATTTTCTGAAATCGTGGCATTTAGCTCGACGCCAGGCATAGATGCGCTGATTGGGGTGGTTCTTAAGTCGGAAGCCGCTTTGGCAGTAACGCCGAAAAGTACGATTTTATCGTGAAATTGACCGGGGTCAATTTCACGATGTGAGAGATCAGAAAAACTGTAGATGGGAAATGTTTGTGCCAGATCGCCTGAAGGAGCTGGAAAATTGATCCACATTTCGCCGTGTTTGTTTGCGGGGAGTTCATCCCCCCCCAGCCGGATTTTTTCAATTCCATCCTCTCCAAATTGGACGACAATATCTTTATTTTCACTCAGCGAGGCCGTTTTAAGTCCGAAAGAGGGGAAGAGGGTATTTTTGTGTTTTCCGATGAGATGGGTTTTTCTGATGACGCCATCCAGGTCTGAAGAGATGTCAAAGAATCCATGATTTCGGGTTGCCTTCGCGTAGGGTTCGATGCTTGATTTTATTCCAAGCCCCTTGGGGATTTCCTCGGGTGGATATTGAACCGTTGATATTTTTGCCGTGATTTTTGAATCAAAGATCGCTTCAAACTGTTTTTCCCAGTCGGTATGGAGCGCCGCGATGTCTCTTTTTGAAAAATAGAAGAAATAGCCCAAAAGAACCGGCGCTTCCGACTTTTGAATAACCCCGGCAAATATGGGATCAGGATCTCCAGAAGAGGGATCTTTTTCCGAAAAGACCATATCAAAGGCAACCAGTTTCGGTTTGCCGGCTAAGACGCGTTCGAGTCCCTCCGCCAAAATGGCTCTATTCCACGGCCATCTTCCAAACTTCTCAATGCTTTTGTCATCAATCGCGATGATCACAATGTTTTTTTGAATCGGTCGGGATCCTCTCAATCGGAATTTCGCGTCGTAGGTTTTGAGCTCAATCGATTTTAAAAAAGGGAGCCGCTCAGGGGTAAACTCAAGGGACAGGCCGGTGAAAACAACAACTGCCGTCATGAGGAAAGAGATTTTAAAAATGGAAAATTTAAGAGGGCTTACCATTTAAACACCTTCCCACCTCTTAAGATTCGCAGTCTTGAAATCCCGCTTCTTTCGATTTCAGAGCGAATCTTTTTAAAATAGACCGGTTTTAAATGGTAGAGATAGATCGGCGCTTTTTTGTTTTCAATTTTTGAGAGCTCGCGAATAAGTGTTGTAACGGAGAGATGCTTTGTTTGCCACGCGAGATCGGCCAATGCCGACGGGAAAGAGGTTTCAAGAAAAATCGCTTTAAGATTTTTGAGTCGATTTGCATGCTGCCAGAGTTCATCGGTGGGGCCGGTGTCTCCGCTAAAAATGACAGCCCCCTTTCGATCCGAAATAATATAACCGAGGGCTGAGTGTGAATGGGTGACAGGGATCGCCTCTATCTTTAGATCCCCAATGGAAAAGGGTTGTCTGATCGATTGCAGGCGATAAATCGGTTTTTCGGGGGGGATCTTGCTAAAATCAGGCCAGACGATTCCATTGAGAAGATTTTTTTTAATGTCTGTCAGAATCGCGTAAGTTGAAAAGATCGAGATAAATTCCCCCGCGCCGGAGAGCCAGCGATTCTCCGCAAGAAACGGCAGGTCTTTTATGTGATCGAGATGTCCGTGTGTAATGAATATTTCTTTAATCTGATGCTGCTCTTTGAGCGAGAGCTTTGAGCAGATGGAGCCCGCATCGATGATAAGATGATCATTGATAAAGAACGATACCTGATCAAAACCGGGGAGCACACCGCCATCGCATCCAAGGACGCGGATTTTCATTAAAAATAGTGTAACAGATTTGGAGTGGCCCTTCCATAATAAGCTTTGCGCAAAGCTTAAGTAATGACTGCTAAAATGCCGATAAGTGCCTTAGATGACTGGTAAAATCACGAATACGGGGTTTAATCAAGGCGTTGATAACCTCTTGAAAATAAAGAGAAAAAAGGTATACCCGAAAATCGGTTTAAAGGGGTCCTTGTTTCTCATCGTGTTTTCGTTTGTCCTGGCGTGGCTGCTCATTCCAAAATTTACGCTTCCGAGGCGCTCATTTGTTGAGGGGGAGAAGGCCCCCTTTCAGATCAAGGCCCACCGGAGTTTTGATATTGTCGATGAAGAGGCAACTCAGAAATTAAGAAACAAAGCGGGGAGCGAGGTAAAGTCGATCTATGATTACGATCGGGATCTTTACTCAAAAACCGTAAAAAAGCTCTTCTCCGCCTTTGAGCTGATGAAGAAGGAATATTATACGGCCCCCGGGGTAGAGCTTTCTCAAACACAGAAAAAGGAGGCGGCCAAAAAGGCTTTTGAAGAGGCGCTTTCCGGAATTTCAATATCTCACGATCTTTTTGATTATCTTGAAAAGTCAAAATTCAATTGGAAAATTTCGTGGAGCGTTAACCGCCTTTTTCAGCTATTGAGAAATCGCTATGTCATTTCTGACAAGGCGGTTTTGGAACCTGATATCAATCGCGGGATTCTGATTCGCAATCTTTCGGAAAACCCTTCTGAAAACAAAGAAGAGGCATTTGAAGACTTCGGCCAGCTGCTGGATCTTGAAGAGGCGAGACGACTTGTTTTAAGGGGGACTGAGACGATCCGCAAATGGTATTCGGCGTCTGAGCAGCGGCAGATTGCCGAAATCGCGGCCGGACTCATACTCCCCAATCTTACGTTTAATCAGGCAGAGACGGCCGCCCGAAGGAAATCAGCTGAAGAAAATATTAAAGCGATCGTCGCCAAGGTTGAAAAAGGGAGCGTGATTGTTCGAAAAGGGGAGCCGATTCAAAAATCGCAGCTTGTGATTTTAAGGGGGATTCAGAAGCAGTTTACCGAACAACGTCCGATGCTTTTTGTCTTTTTTACGGCGATTTTTCTTTTCTTTTTGTTTCAAATAGTCGGTTATTTCGCGATCGGGAATCTCACAAAATTTAAACCCTCCGGCAGGGATGTTCTGGTGCTCAGCCTTTTGACATTTATTTTTATTCTTGCGATCCGGATTTATCTCTTTGCGGCGGGGGCGATTCAAGACAAAATTCTCTGGCTCCCCCCCTCTGTATTCATCTATCTCATTCCGATTGCCAGCTGCGCGATGATTGTTCGCTTTTTGATCGGCATTGAGGGGGCGCTGGTTTTTTCAATACTCCTCAGTGTGGCATTTAGCCTGCTTCTTGAAAAAAATTTTTTCTACGCAATTTATGCGTTGACAAGCTGTCTGATCGGGATTCAGGAAATTTCTTACTGCCGATCGCAGCGCGACATCTATCGGGCGGGGATTAAAACAGCCGTTGCGAATATGGCGGTTGTTTTTTCAATGGTGATTCTCTCGTCGCTCGGCGGGGGGGAAACGTACGAGAAAATTTTGGTCGAGCTCGGTTTGTCTGCAACCGCCGCCTTTTTATCGGGGCTTCTTTCGGCGGTTGTTGTCCTGATCTTTACCCCCGCATTCGAATATCTTTTTAATTACACCACAGATCTAAGGCTTTTGGAGCTTTCCAATTTAAATCATCCGGTGCTTCGGGATCTTATGCTCAGGTCCCCGGGGAGTTACCATCACAGTATCGTTGTCGGAACTTTGGCGGAGAATGCGGCAGAAGCGATCGGCGCCAATGTGCTTCTTGCGCGCGTCGGGGGGTACTATCACGATATTGGGAAAATGAAGAATCCCCATTATTATATCGAGAATCAGTTTCGGGGGTATAACATCCATGACCATGTTTCCGCCCATCTCAGCCGGATGATGATTATGTCGCATGTGAAAGAGGGGGTAAAGATTGGGACCGAAAGAAATATTGGAAAATCGGTGGTCGATATTATTGAGCAGCATCTGGGGACGACGCTGATGAATTATTTCTATCAAAAAGCCAAGAAGGAAGCGCTGGAGACGCACGCGAAAGATCCCACTTATCCAAAAGGGGTTGATGAAACCGAATATCGTTATCCAGGACCGCGTCCTCAAACCAACGAGGCTGCGATCGTCATGATGGCTGACTCGGTGGAGGCCGCAGCGCGCACGCTCAATACTTCACATTTGCCGCGGATTCGGGTTGTTTGCGAAAAAATGATTCATCGGTTATTTATGGATGGTCAGTTAAATGATTCCGAATTGACGCTAAGGGATTTGACGAGGATCGTCGATAGCTTTTATCATGTTCTGGTTGGCATCTATCATCGAAGGATCAGCTATCCAGCCGGGGGGGTTCAGGAAGAAAAAACATATGGCACGGGTGATGATAGACAGCAATCGGGCGAGGGTGGGGATATCGAAAAAGAGAATCGAGAGGTGGATGAGGAGACTATTTTTAAAAAGATGGGGGAGTGAGAAGGCAAAGAAGGGCCAGCTTTCCATTTTATTTGTTTGTGATGATGAAATTCGAAAGCTCAACCGAAAATACCGGAAAAAAAACAGACCGACCGATGTTCTTTCGTTTCCAATGTATGAAAGAGACTGTTTGGGGGATATTGTGATTTCTGTTGACACTGCAAAGCGCTATGCAAAGAGAGACGATATGAAGTATGAAGACAAAATGAAGTTTTTGTTGATTCATGGTTTTCTGCATCTTTTGGGATACGATCATGAAATTTCCAAAAAAGAAGAAATCCGGATGCAAAAAAAGGAACGCGAATATATAAAGATATTGGAGGGGATATAATCATGGAATTTTCAGATGTGAAGAATCTTTTGGAACAGTGTAGAGCCCGTCTTCAAAAAGTTCGAGGTCATCTTTGACGTAGATCACGTTTTATCGCGCATTCAGTCTCTGGAAACCGAGATTGCAAAACCTGACTTCTGGAACCGGCATGAGGCCGCCCAAAAAATCTTAAAAGAAAAAAAACAGCGTGAACGGACAGTTGGCCTCTGGAAAGAGCTCTCAGGCGAGTTTTCAGATTGTGAGACGCTGCTTGATCTTTTTCAGGATGAGAAAGATCCAGCCTTGTTAAAGGAAGCTAATGACCAGCTGCAAATCCTTCAGAACAAAATACGAAAGATCGAACTTGAGCTGCTTCTCTCAGGCGAACACGATTTCAATAATGCGATTGTAACCCTTACGCCGGGCGCCGGTGGAACGGAGTCGCAGGATTGGGCTCAAATGCTTTTTCGCATGTATATGCGATGGGCGGAAAGGCGGGGATTTGGAACGGAGGTTCTCGATTTTCAGAGTGGCGAAGAGGCGGGGATTAAAGGGGTGACGATTCTTGTGAAGGGGGATTACGCGTATGGTTATCTGCGTGCCGAGGGGGGAGTTCATCGACTGGTGAGAATTTCGCCGTTCGATGCGAATAAGAAGCGGCACACATCATTTACCTCCGTTTTTGTCATTCCTGAAATTGAGGAAGAAGTGGAAATTGAAATAAATCCCGCTGACCTTCGAGTTGATGTTTATCGCGCCTCGGGACCGGGGGGGCAGGGGGTGAATACCACCGATTCGGCGGTGCGGATTACGCACCTTCCGACAAAAATTGTTGTTCAGTGCCAGAGTGAACGGTCGCAGCACAAGAACAAGGCGACGGCGATGAAAATTCTCAAAGCCCGTCTATACGAGCGAAAAAAAGAAGAAGAAGCTCAAAAGATGGGGCATCTTTATAAAGAAAAGAAAGAGATCGCCTGGGGGAACCAGATCCGTTCGTATGTTCTTCAGCCCTATCGCCTGGTGAAAGATCATCGTACGTCTTATGAGACTTCGAATGTTGATGATGTTTTAAATGGCGAAATCGATCGGTTTATTGAAGAATATCTGGGGCGGAAGAAGGGGTAGAGACGTGAAGAGGGATTGCTTTAGAGAGTTCCCGATTCACTTGACCCATCGGGGCTCTTCAATATAACGTGAGTCCTTGTGAAAGAGATTTCGGATCAGTCGAAAAATCGTCTGGAAAAACTTGAATATTTCAAGAAGAAACAGGGGGAGTCCTACCCGAATGATTTTAAGCCGACGGCAGTGGCAGCGTGGATTCATGAGAAATACAAAACGCACGACCGGGCGTCGCTCGAAAATATAAAAGATTCTTATAAAGTTGCCGGGAGGCTTCTTAATTTCCGGAGTTTTGGAAAGACAACCTTTTTTGATCTCCTCGATCGGTCTGGGAAGATTCAGGCGTATCTTTCAAAAGAAACATTGGCAAAAGAAACATTGGCAAAAGAAACATTGGGAGAGGGGGCATATAAAGATTTTCTAGATTTGATCGATATCGGAGACATTGTTGGAATTGAAGGGGCGCCATTTCGGACGAAGACGGGGGAGCTGACTCTAAAAGTTACGTCTGTCAAGCTTCTTACCAAATGTCTTCATCCCCTCCCTGAAAAATGGCATGGACTGACCGATGTTGAGACGCGCTACCGTCAGCGCTATCTCGATCTCATCATGAACCCCCGGGTGAGAGAGATTGTGAAAATTCGTTCCAAAATCATTCAAAAAATCCGTGATTTCTTCCTGAAGCGTGATTATCTGGAAGTTGAAACGCCGATGATGCATCCGATTGCGGGGGGGGCCATTGCCCGTCCATTTATCACGCATCACAACAGTCTCGATATGGATCTCTATCTTCGGATTGCGCCTGAGCTCTATTTGAAGCGATTGGTGGTCGGCGGGCTTGACCGTGTCTTTGAAATCAACCGGAATTTTAGAAATGAGGGGATTTCAATTCAGCATAACCCTGAATTTACGATGCTCGAGTTCTATGAGGCGTATGCCAGCTATGTTGATTTTATAAATTTAACAGAGGAGCTTTTGATTTATCTGGGAAGGGAGATTTTGGAGAAGGAAGATCTCGACTACCAAAATCAAAAAATTTCATTTAAAAGGCCATTTGCGAAATTATCTTTTCGCGAAGCTATTCTAAAAGAGACCGCTCTCAAATGCGGGGATCTTGAAGATCGGGAAAAGCTGGTTCGGTTTTTGACCCAGCATGGGATCGATCTTCCGGTCCAGAGAGACGAAGATCATCTGCTTGAAGCGGTCTTTGAAAATTTTGTTGAACAAAAATTAATTCAGCCAACGTTTATTACGGAATATCCGCTTGCCATTTCTCCTCTGTCCCGAAAGAACGAAGCAAATCCCAAAGTCGTAGACCGCTTTGAACTCTACATTTTTGGGAGAGAGATCGCCAATGCCTTTTCAGAGCTCAACGATCCCCTCGATCAGAGGGGGCGATTTGAGGCGCAACTTGCGGCAAGGGCGGGGGGGGCCCAAGAGACGCATGAAATGGATGAAGACTTCGTTCGGGCGCTCGAGTATGGCATGCCTCCCGCGGCGGGTGAGGGGATTGGGATCGATCGGCTGGTGATGTTTTTTACAGATTCTCCGTCAATTCGCGATGTCATTTTATTTCCTCAACTTCGGAAACAGCAGTGAAATTTTTAACCCTTGCTGTTCGGATGCTCAGGCATTTTAAGACAGAAACCGGAGAGCCGTCGTTTGTCTCCTTTACAGCGTGGATTACGCTTTTGGGGGTGGCAACAGGGGTGATGGCGCTCATTATTGTGATGTCTGTCATGAATGGCTTTGAGTCGGAGCTTCAGAGAAATATGATCGAGGCCGAATCCCATATCATTCTTTACAGGAAGCAGGGGGGGATCAGCGGATGGGAAGATCTCAAGCGGCAAATAGAAAGGGCAGATCCTTCGATCCGGAAAGTTTCTCCGATTATTTATCAGGAGGCGCTTTTTTTGTCTCAAGGGCGTGTGGAGGGGGGAGTCATTGAAGGGCGCACCCCGGAAGAGAATCAGTTGTGGAGAGGATCTTCATGTTCTATCGGAAAAGAGCTTGCTTTGAAATTAGGGGTTAAAAAAGGGGATAGGCTTAAAGTATTGGTTCCCGATCCGAAGGGGAAAAAAAATAAGATTCTCACCCTTCAAGTATCGGATATTTTTGAATCGGGTCTTTACGAATATTCATCCCGATATGTCTATGCGGATCTTTCTTATCTTCAAAAACATCTGGGGTGGAATGGGCGTGTGACGGCATTCAAAGTCAGTGTGTCAGATCCATTGCAGGCCGGGGAAATTTCCCGAAAAATTCGTTCAGAGATCTCTTTTCCGTTTTTTATTAAAACGTGGATGACATTTAACAAGAATATTTTTCTTGCGATTGAAATTGAAAAAGTGGTGATGTTTATTATTTTAAGCGGCATTATTCTCGTTGCGATTTTTAATGTGGTCAGCAGTCTTGTCATGATTGTGATTGAGAAAACAAAGGAGATCTCCATTTTAAAAGCGATGGGGATGGCAAACAGGGGAATTGCGAATATTTTTCTCTGGCAGGGGGCTCTGATGTCTGTTGCTGGAACGGCGCTCGGTGTCATCCTTGCTTTTTTGGGGTGTTATACGCTCGCCCGTTTCCGATTTATAGAATTAAGCCCTGATATTTATTTTTTGTCTTATCTTCCGGTTGAGGTTCGATCGATTGAGGTTCTTGTGATTTCATTGGGGATGATTGTCGTTTCACTCCTTGCCTCTTTTTCCCCCGCGCGTCGGGCTTCGCTTCTCTACCCGGTTGAGGGAATTCGTTATGAGTGAGCTTCTGAAGACAGAAAATCTTTCAAAATCCTTTTGGCTGGTAAAAAAAGAAATCCAGGTTTTGAAAAACATTCATCTTGGGGTTGCGAAGGGGCAGATGGTGTCGCTTTCTGGCGCCTCTGGCGCTGGAAAAAGCACCCTTCTCCATTTGATGGGAGCGCTCGATTCTCCAACGGGGGGGGATATTTTTTTTGAAGGGGAATCGCTGTTCCGAAAGAGTGAAAACGAACTTGCCAGATTTAGGAATCAAAAAATTGGTTTTGTTTTCCAGTTCCATCATTTGCTCCCTGAATTTAGCGCTGTTGAAAATGTGTTGATGCCGGCTTTTATCTTAGGGAGTAAAAACTGGGGGTTTAAAAAAGGGGAGATGATTGAGAAGGCCAAAGAGAAGCTCTCTGAAATCGGTTTGGGGCATCGCCTGAATCACAAGCCGGGAGAGCTTTCTGGCGGGGAACAGCAGCGTGTCGCGATTGCGCGCGCCATCATTCTTAATCCCCCGCTTCTTTTGGCAGATGAGCCGACCGGGAATCTCGATCGCGCAAACGGGGATCAGATTATCGATCTTTTATTTAAATTGAATGAAAAGTATCGGATGACGATGATTGTTGCGACCCATAATGAAGAGCTCTCCCGGAAAATACCGATCCGATGGAAAATGGTTGATGGGAACGTCCAGCGGGATATTTAGTTTTTGTCGCGAAAAGCACAAAAACTATCCTGAGCGCAGCGAAGGATCTTGTGAGCGCAAAGGAGGCTGTTG
>CAYJMQ010000053.1:0-14189 GCA_964371555.1 uncultured bacterium
GATTGTGATCAGTCTTATTAGCGCGCTTGTGCTGCCTCTTCTAAACGAGGGAATTTCTGTATGGTTTCGTCAGGATAAACTTTCTGAAGTCCATACAAGATTGGGCGCTATCCAATCGTGCACGCTCATTTTTGCGCCGATGACGGGAGGGGTCTTGACAGGCTTTTTTGGGTTTAAGGCGCTCTTTCTCTTTACGGCCGGCTGTTATCTTTCTTCTGTTTTTTTCCTTTTTTTTCTGAAAGAAACGGGCAGGGGGGTTCCTTCTGAGAGGAGAGACAATCAGCCGAGCGCTCTTCGGCCGTTGTTTCAGGAATATTTAAAAGTAACAGATAACCCCTCATTGAAACGCATTGTTTTTATATGGTGGTTTTTGATGGCAGCCAATTTCCTTTTAAATGGGGTTGAGTTTGCGATATTTAAAGGGCAGGGACTTCAAGCGAAAGAAATTGGATTTGTCGTTGGCTGCTGGGGAATTGGGAATATTTTATCTTTTATGCTTTCTTCAGAAAAAATAAAGACGGTTTTTTTCAATATGAGGGTGTCTGCTTTTTTTCTTTTGGTGAGTTTATCAGGTTTTATTTACCTGAAGGATTTTACGATGATTTCTCTTTCCTTTGTGACGGCGGGCTTTTTTAATTCCCTGCTTTCAGGAAAAATCAGGGCTGAGCTTCAAAAGCAGTGTCAGAATGATTCACTCGGTCTGTGGGTATTCCTTCATCGAACGACAAGCCTCATTCAGATGGGAGTATATGGACTCATGGGGCTCATGCTCTCTAACTTTTCCCTAAACCTTGTGGGTTTTTCTTTAATGGCGGGTTGTTTGGTTTTATTTTTAGGGACGTTAAGGTATAATCCTTCACCTCCTTTTCAGGACGTTCAAGAGAGCGACTTTCGCACGGCCTGAGCTGAATTTATACAAATCACTAAGCTATGAATATTCTTAACTAAAAAAAATATTTTACCCCGCAATTACCTTTGGAATCTAAAAAGTAGTCATTTTTAACGAAAATCTCATCATTTTTTCATCTAATTCTAAGAAGAAGCATGTATAACCATTTGAAATCACAAGTGTATTTAAAAAACAATCTTTTAAGTTTGGCATCCCATTTGCATTTTCTTTAGGGTAGGGGAATATCCAGAGTCCAAATTTCTTAAAAATTTTTAAGGTGTCGTCAAAAATGGGGATTAAAATTCAAAAATGGATCGCTATGGCAATGTGCCTCGTCTATCTGGGGACGTCTATCCCTTTTGTTGCCTTTGCAGGGGGCGCCCTTGCGGACGATCTTAAAGATCCTGATAACTCCTTAAGGCTCAATTTTGAAAAGGCGGCCCTCATTCAAGGGCTTATCGCCGCCGCGGGAAGTAAAGACAGGCGAGTGCTTCAAGTGATTTTAGACAAAGCCAAGAAACTCGTTTTGTCTTCCGACTTGGACCCAAAGGAGGCAGATGAAATTCGAAAAAAGATTATCGATCCTCTCACAGGCGTCCTTGAGGTCGATAGAATCTTGGGATCAGAGGAATGTAAAAAGCACGATAAGACGGAGGCAATATCGGAAGAATTTCAATCTGCCGTCCTTTCTCAATACGCCGTCTGTGCTGGAAATCAGCTTAAAACCACAGAGACAATCGAAAAATTGGGAGATCATATCGAAGAAATTGTTCACAGTCCTAAAATCAGGGATTTGTCTGAAGAAAAAAGAACGCCTATTCTTAAGATCTTCGCGGACGAGATCTATCAAAAATCGAAAGAAAATCTCGTAAGCCTCTATTATAAAGTCTATCAAAAATATACAGGTAATATTCCAAGAGATGGAAAAGAAGCGATCGAAGCAATCTCGAGTTATCAGGCGAAATCGGATTCGAAATTAGAAAAAGAGCTGGAATCTTCGGCTCAAAATAATCCAACAGAAAAAGAGAGAATGGATGCCCGAAAAAGGCTTTTTCATGACACGCGATACGGTTTAAAACGCATTGCGGAACACAATCGTAAACTTGAGGAGGCCGAGCGCGATATCGCCATTTCAGAGCGTCTGCGCGACGGGGTTTTCATCATTCCGGCGAAAGATCGACCCAAAAAATACGGTGAGGGGCTCTATGAAAATGAGCCGGTTCATATTTTGAGGCGCTTTGGGAGTTCCCCTTATTCTCATTACGATGCCAGACTCTTCAGCGGTGTGACGCATTCGAGAGACATCGAAATTCAGTCGGTCATGGAGGCGCTGAATGGAACACCCGACTCACCCCTTCATTTTGGTCTAAATCCTGAAGAATCCCGCATCTCCGTATTTGAAAATCTGATGCGGGTTTGCATGGCAAAGAGATATGGGGTGGGATATGCCGATTGGGCGGATTCGCAAAACCCATTCCTTCAATTCAAAACAAAAGATTGCAGTTCCCTCATCCGGGACTTTTTTGGAAATTCTAAAAACTATAATTCATTTTCACCATCTTCAAAAGACATGACGGAGCAATTTTTAAAAGCCCTCGACGTTGAAATGCAGAGGCATGGATTTGACCGAAAAAAAGAGGGCGAGGCGATAAAAATCATTACAGATCTAAACATCCTCCCCGACTCTGTGAAAAATGCGTATCAAAGGACGCGTATTCGTATGGGATCCTACGTTCTCACACCAGATGAATTCGCTCGAACCCGGTATGCGCAAACAGCAGTCCAAAAAGATGAGATGATTCAAAAGATGACAGATGAAAATCCCCTCACATGGCGCTGGGAGATTCGAAATCTCTATAGCTATGGATTAAAACAGGGGTTTGATGAAAAATCGCTGCCAGATGAAAAGCTAAATCAGCTTCTCGGCAAATTTTACCGCTCTGTAAAAGAAACCTTAAAAAAATTGGATGAACTCCATTCGCCGGGTTCTGAAAATTCAGCAGGTTTTATCAAAAAAGCAATTCAAAACTATCCCTCTGTCGTTGGACAGGTTTTGGCTGAACATCCCCAAATGGCATCCCTCGTTTGTGAACTCTCTGGCGAACTTTATGATGAAGAAAAACAACAAAGAATCCGGGATACGGTGTTCACAGCGGTGGGGATTGCTGTTGCGGGGGGCTTGGCGCTTCTTAGCGGCGGCATGAGCCTCGCCGGCTTTGGAACTATTGCTGCGATCGCAGGCGGTGTCGGCACGGTTTCCGGCGCTGGATTCTTTGTTCGAAGCGCCATGAGAACGGCTGAAAAATGGGATGATGCCCGAACAGCAGAGCTCTTTTTAATCTCTGCAAATCAAGGGGATCCCGAAGAGGTGCGCGCATTGATCGCCGATGCCGAAATGCAACTCATGTTTTCTGTGCTGGAGGGGAGTTTAACGGCTCTCGATATGGGGCTATTCTTCAAAGCGCTAAAAACCCTCCCGGCGAAAGACGCAAAAAAGATATTGGAAGAAATAAAAATGGGTCGTATGCCCAGTGAAATATCACGCAAGACGCCCACAGAGATTCAAAGCCCCAGTTCTTCGTCTAGGATCGAGGGCAGGATCGAGGGCAGGATCGAGGGTGGGATCGAGAGTGGGATCGAGAGCAGCAGGTTCCAATCCGTCGAAGATGCCGTCAGTGATCTTGGTCCCCGGGAAAAAATATCTTCGCATCCCGATAGCGTTATCGGCCGTGCCGAAAGCAGCGGAACGGATCCTCGAGCAGCGTCATCCTCGCGCGGCGATCTCGATGGGCTTCTTGACGAGATCAGCGAAGAAATGAAGGCGGGAAAGTTAGTTGATATCGGCGATCTCCCTCATCAGCCGGATGGAATCGATTCAGGGGTTGACGTTAAGTTTGTTGATCATAATGGCCGTCCTTCCAGCGGCAGGCTGCGGGTAACCTCACGCTACGTTGATGATGAAATGGATGACCATCACATGGGAGATACCGCCTACATTCTCGGTGAGGATGGTACCCCCCATTTTTATGATTATGATCCGAGACGCGGCGACCCAGGGTACTTACGTTTTAAGAACGGACGTTGGGTTGCTCCCGATGTAGCAGATATAGCCCCCGATGGGGAGACAACAATAATAATAGAAGGCACAAAAATCGATCCTGTTGAGGGGGGCGATGCCGCATTGGCCAAAGCATCACGGCAATGGCATCCCGCCGCTGTTGAGACAGGTCCCCTTGATATGCCGACAGGGGATCTGGGTCGGACATTTATTCACCCCGATACGCCGCTTGAGGGATCTATCTTGAAAGAAATCGTGACAAGAAGGGATGCTAATGGAACACCTCATTACATCGGCTACTTAAAAAATGGACAAAAAGTCCACTTTCGTGACGGTGGCTGGTATAAAAAACCGTGGTGGGCAAAAAAGCCTGGAGAACCATTTGTTCTCGATGGAAGCGGTGAATGAATCTGTCTTTGAAAAGATCATGGGAAAAGATCATGGGAAAGGATCATGGGAAAGAGATGCTTCGGGCTTCGGAGGCTGTTGCTCAAGTCTGAGGTGCGAAGCACCGAAGAATCTCCTTCGAGATTCCTCGCACTGCGTGCTCGGAATGACACTTCGGCAGAATCTCCTTCGAGATTCCTCGCACTGCGTGCTCGGAATGACAGTTAGTCCGGGATCTCTTTTAGGAGTTCCAGAAAGAATTTCAGTTCGGCAGATATCTTTTTTTCTTCATAAAGCGTTTCGAATTGAAGACTGATCTTTCGTTTATCTTCTTTGGATGTTTGATAGAGATCCCTAAGATACCTCGCGGCGCCCAATTTTTCAGTGTCTCCATTGGCTTTGGCGAGATAATAGATCCGATCGAGCTCTTTACGGCCTGGCAGCTGTGGGAGTGAAAATCCTAATGTATCCAATGCCAGTTTTGGGTTTACGATATAGAGCGCCTGTTCCAGAAATTCCCCCTGGAATTCCAGATATTGAAGCGCGTCCTGAATACCACTCACCTTTTTTCGGGAGAGTTCATAAAATTCAGGCGCAATGGTCGGATGCCCCTCTTTTGAAAGATAGAATTCGATTCTGGCCTTTGCTTGGGCTTTGGCCATCCCGAGCGTTGGCCATTGCCCTTCTTCAAATCCAATCAACCGAATGGCATCCTGACATTTATGATAGGTCTCCAACCAAAGATATTTTTGGACATCGCTGTCCTGAAAGAAGCGAAAGATGTGAAGCCATTTTTTTCCTTCTTTTTTTCCGAATTTCTTTAAAAGGGAGCTTTCCATTGCCTTTTCATTCGCATGGACAAGATCTCCCAATGAGACGCCAAATTTCTCTGCCATTCTTTTTTGAATAAGGGAGAGATTCATGCGTTCGCCATTTTCAATTCCAAGAAGTTTGGCGTAATAGGGAATTTTAAAAGAAGTAAATAGATTCGTCTGCCGGTGAATGAGATCGATCGTTCGATGCCATTCCGCCCGGGCCCAGGGGATAAAGAAGATGAGCGTGCTTCCAATGGCAATCCTTTTTTTCCACCAGATTCCATCTTCCAGGGCTTGAAAGTCTGATGGATTTCCAGGTCCCTCTCCGTAAGTGGCAGAGTGGAAGAATCCCCGCTTATTTTCAAGCATATTGGGAAGGGTGATGTATGATTCATAAAATTCGTGACTGAGTTCCAGTCCAAAATCAGAGAGCAAAATCATCCCAATCACATAAGATGGAATTTGTCCCCCCGGAACAAATGCCAATGCGATGGAAAGGGCGATCCCAATCCAGAATGCTTTGCTGCGCGCTGAGCTTTCAAAATAGGTGGTAAGGAGGGTATGGGAATATCGATCGGCAAGATCTGAGTGCATCTTTTCGAAAGCCTCGATTCGCCAAAGCTCTTCTGGGTATAGCGATTCAACCTCTTTCAATGCCTGTTTAAGGATAAATGGATCGAGGATAAATTCCTTGATGTCGTCAATCTGATCCGCGTGAATAATCTTATATATATTTTTTCGGATTAAAAGATCTTGTTCGATCAAAACCGCGCGGATCATCCATTCCTGAATGTAAGATTTGATCCATTCGTCGAGTCTGTCACCCCCGCGGTCGAGATAGTTCGATTTGCGACGTTCCCGAAGCTCGATGATTCTTTTAAGATCGCGCTCGAGATGGGGGCGGTTTTTTTTATAGCCGATAAAGTATTGGGGATGTTCATATCCCAAGGGGGGGATTTGATCCCGAAATGTCGATTTCACGCCCAGTTCGAGAGCGCGGAGTTCGTGGAGGATCTTCTCATTTTCTTTAAGCATGCCATCCAATGCCTCATCTAAAATTTTGTTTTCAAAAACGGTTTTAAGCTGATCATGATAAGCCTCTTCAAACTGGGAAAAATTGTCTTTAGAGAAAAAGTGGAGACGCTCGACCGGGAAGGGGAGAGACTGCGAATCGATATAGAATTGTGTCATTTGTTGGCGATATCGGTTTAAAAAAGTTTCGACTTCTGAGAGAAGAACCCCATCCTGTTTTTCAAGTTTTTCAAGATGTCGAATAAAGGGTTTTTCTTCTGAGATTTGAGCATTCAGATGCGGGGCAGGGAGTTTAACCGGGAGATCGAGAATTCTAAAGGATGCGGTATCTGTGCCTGAGTTGGTTAAAACCGCCCGTTTTGTTTTCAAAAATTCAAGGCGGTCTTCGGCCTGAAAAATAATCTCACGATCGATTCCATTTAGTTTTTTCCCTAATTCCTTTAGGAGTGAGAGAGAGGCCTCCACCTTATCTTTTTCGTGTTGTTCCTGTTCATTAGATTTAGGCTGAGCGCCAAAAAAGGATCGAACCCTGTACCATGCGTAGCTTACTCCATGAAGTTCCTTCCGTGGGCGCGAGACAAAGGCCTCCGCCTCTTTCATCAGCGCCTCATAAGCTTCAACCAATTTCTCTTTAGAGTCCGCCTCAGCCAGCGTGTGGATTTTTTGGAGAAGGTAGAGATCAGAACCCAAAGGAGAGAGGAGTGTAGAGAGGAGAACTTTAAAAATGAATTCATTGTTATCAATCGATTTGGGCTGGGGGAGATGTTCTGTGGGGAGCACAGATGGAATAGATTCCGGATCGGGACCATACGGGTCATAAGCATGGGTGGGGGGTTTTGCCCAAATTTTTTCCTCTCCCATTCCCCAGTTGTTCCAGAGCATTCCCATCGGATATTCATTTTCAAAAGGAGCGGCAGGAATTGAGTCGTTTCGGTATCCATTTGGAAATAGTTTTTGCAAATGTTTGATTTTGGTATCCCTCCAGGCGAGATTCTCATGAAATTGATGAAGCAGAAGGGTTTGGATTTCATCGTCAATCTCCTCAATCTCTTTCACTATTTTGGGAAGTGTGAGGGCTGAAAATTCAAGAAAACGAAATGAGGCCCCAATCTTGGAAATGGCATGAAAATCAAAGTCGGAAAGCCATTCCTGAACCCGCGCCATCGGGAGTTCCTGTTCATATTCCTGGAAATATTTTTCTTCCAGTTCCATAGCCTTAAAATGAGACATCTCTCTCGGACTAACGAAATGAAGAATGAGATGCTCGTGCAGAAAATTCTTTTTCATGTCGACAATCAGGCCCCTTAGCCATCTGGCAATCTCCCCCGCGGGCGTGTCTTGGTTTACAGATGGGCTTACAGATGGATTTGAGGCAAAATGCTCTTTAATGAGATGGATCGTTTTTTTCTTTTCATATTCGATGAAGTTCATTTTTTCCAAATAAGCATCGAGTTCTGTTTTGGACGATGGGATCTCTTTCATTCGAGGGGCATGGGAGAGAAGATCTTTATAGCGATCGGAGGTGAGAATAGTCGGGATCTCTCTTGAAATCAGATGCTGTGCCAGAAGACCATGGAAGAGCTTTTCCTGGTTCATTTTTTTCGATTCAAAAAGGGCGCCGAAATTTTGGCCAAAATTCTGATGATGGGAGGGAAAACGTCTGGAAATTTGACTTAAAAAGAGTTGGTTCTTTTCGCCTATATCGGGCCAAAAATCGGCAATATGAAAGAGCTGGGTGGCCAGAAATTGGATGGTCAAGAGCTTTAAAATATTGAGCCATCCCGTTTCATTCTGGCTTCGAAGGTAAGAGGAGAGTTCGATATTCGTTTTGTAGGTATCTGTAAAGTGAAGATACGCATACGGCGTTCCCGGCGCATCTTTAAAATAGATCACAGAAAAGATCGATTGGGTTTCATCGGACAGGGAAGGGTTTTCCATATAATCATGAAGCCGGGGAATAGAAGATACCGGAATACGGAGTGAAAATTCTCTTTCTAAAAGAAGAAACGCGTTTTGGGTGGGAAATACCAAAAATTCGAGAATGAGATATTGACTGAGTATTGAGATATAAGATTTCAGCATCAGGATAAAAAGTTCCGGCATGAGATCCCGAATGGAGAAATAGGCTTCCATGTCTTTCGCCAGCGATCGCATTTCGCTCCTTAATATGTGAAATTGCTCAGAGGGGGTATCGGCGGGGAAATTTTTTTTAAAATAATCGATCAAATTACTGAAGGGATCTGCCGGAAAATTTTCAACGGGATCTTTGAACTGTGGCTCAAAAAGATCTTCGGTTTGTTTTGGACGCCAGGTGGGTTTTGGGATTTCATGACACCCGACACACGATCCCCCCTCCTCCACCCCCGCCGGGGGAGAAGGGATCGGCCTTTTCTCAAGAGCGCCCGAAAATATTTCGTCTGCCCGGTATAAAAGCGATCGAACGGTTGTTTCCAGGCTTTGTGCCTTTAAAAAAATCTCGTTTCGGAGTTTGGATTCCCCAGACTCTACATAAGAAGACTCATCCGCCTGAGCGCCAGACATAGCGGGTGGATAAGGAATTGACATCGTTACAAATGTAAAAATAGTCGTAAAAAGATAGATCCGGATGACTCCAAAAGATTTTCGGGTTTGCGGCATATTGAGTAGACAGATTATGCAAGGAGGGTGCCACACTGTTATTCATTAAAAAGAGGGGATAAAGAGGGGATAAAGAGGGGCATTGTCCACTGTTTTCCGTATTTTTGTTGTGGAATGTTTAATCTTTGTGCACTATTTGGGAACACTATTTGGGATAGCCGTTGTGAGGAAGGCAAATCCCCTATGTCTATTTAGCTGAAATAACTGATGAATTTTAATCTCTCTTTTTGGGTCATTTTTTTAACATCTGGCACGTTATTTGCCATGCCCCTTACCCCCATGAGTCAATACAAAAAGAAATTTATCATATTTACGAGCATCATGGTTCTGGGATCTCTTTTTTATTCACCGAATCTCCTTTCACATCCGACACGGGAACAATTTGCGCAAGCGGTTTTGAAATCTATTTTTGATTCTTATGGGGCATATATGAAAAATCCATCATTAAAAAAACTTGCTCCCTGGAATGAAGAGTTGCAACGTGCCACTAAACTTTTGGTAGTGCGTGGAAGTCAATATCGAAGCATCTCTCAGTCGATCGTAGAGGGGGTAAAAGGAAATTTTGATTCACCGAGAAAGGTTTTGGAATTTGTGTTACGCCCCCAATCCTCATATCCTAAAGAATGGCGGGGGATGATTGCCTATTTCATGGAGCGGGAAGCAGAAATGCTTCCTCTTGACAACTGGAGACAGGCGCGAGGACTGATAGAGGAGGGGGTATCAGACCCCTCTCTAAACTATTTGAAGGCCTATTATTTGGGGCGGATGGAACCTAAGATAACTGATTTATTAAACACTGCTTCAGCCCATCATCTGCCGGATTCTGTTCGCCAGCCATTGAGTGAAATCAAAACGATCTTACAGGATAAAACGTTTTCGTCTTCATATAAAATTATAAGAATTGAAGGGGTAATGAATGCCATCAAGAGGATTGAAAGGGAAGAAGATCCTCTCTTTAAAAAAATCAGGCAGATTCTCACAAACTTCCAGAGATTGTATGAGGCAGAGCAGAGGGGTTTCGGTATTGCCGGTATTAATAGAGTGGGGGTGGCTGGCATTAAAGATGATTTTTGGCGGGCCCAGCTTCGTTATGGCTCCATGGAACGAAAAAAGTTGGCAATCATTATCCTGATTGAGGACGATGCCATCCGCCGCGGTCTTTTGGAGTTTGATGGATTAAAAATAGTTTTAGAATGGCCTGATGCCGAGTTTCGAAGATATGTTGCCGATTTCATTATCCGAAAAGAGAGAATTTCAGACGATATTGCCCGGGTGATTGAAACGCTCTGTCTGCAATCTACCAAATATATTCCAGGGGAAGCAAAATTTAACGAAACGATTTCTACAATGACATTAATATTATTAAATCCCCAGATGGAGACCTTTGGCGCTATTTTGGGGCAATCGATAAGACCTAAAAAGAGCGGGGAAACCCATTTTATGGTGCAAAAAATAGCCGCCATTCGCGCGTTGGGAATGCTCGAGACTGAATCGGCATTGAATATCCTGACCAGAAGTAGTGTTTCTAACCCCAATTTTTACAATGACCTTGAGGCATTTCCTCTCCTGTTTCGGGCATATATAGATGAGATCGTCTCTTTATCTCGCACATCTCATGAGAGACTTCCCCAGATTTCTCAATTTTTGAGAGAGATGTATTCAGGTTTAAGAGATCCGAAATTGAGAAGGGAGATCGCTTCAGGTTTGGGAAGGATATACAAAGATTCTAAAAATTCGGAATCGGCGGCAGAAATGTTATTTCAGATGTTGAATGCGGAGAAAGAAATCATTGTGAAAGCGGAGCTCATCTTCGCGCTTTCCGAGTTTTCTTTTACCAATCAGATTCTAAAACAGACGGTTTTGAAAAAGGTGCTTTCAGAAATGGAGAGCTCGGCTGAACTGCGCCTGGCAGGGGCGATCTTTAGGTTGAGGCAAGATTATCAAACCGGTCTGGCTAAAGAGGCTATACTTGAAACTTTTTACTCCCAGAATCCCAGATATCCTTTTTCCTATTTGTTGAGACCCGAGTCCGGGTCAGAGTCCTCTGTAACGACGCTTCTTTTGGAGTTTCAGAGATTAAGTTCAAGAGGGGAAGGGGGATTTGTGATAGCTGAGATTGATAGTGGGCTCCGGAACTTGCTTTCACAGATGAAGAATGAGATTTCAGCAGATAAAATCACAATAGAAGTAGTCATCACATACGCCCATTATGGAGACTGGAGACCCGCATTGGGCCTTTTTGACGGGTTATCCCTCGAAAATAAAAGGAGGATTATTGAGGCGGCCTTCTCCAGTGAAAATATCGATCCAAAAACTTTTAGAATAATAGTAGGGAAATTGTTTTCTCTGTATGACAAGGATCTTAAAATAAATCTCTTTCAGCTATTGCGTGACAACGGAGTGGCTGTGAATCAAAAGCTTGAAATGTTACGTGGCGATCCAGACACTTTAAGGCTTTTAGATTCGCTTTATAAAGATTGCCAAAACCCATTTATGAGAAAGGCGATAGATGAACTCCTTTTTGCGATTCAACAGCAGTAAATTTCTATTCTTTTTTATTGTTTTCTTTGCCGCGTTTTTATTGTCCTGTGGGTTGCCATATAGGGCATACGGAAACAATCCGAGACGGGATTTTGTCCGGGATGTGATCACTCGGATTGTTGAGCTATCGAGAGATCATCCCATCGCTCACTTGGGAAAATGGGAGGGTTGTCTGAATGAAGCGATTCGGGTTGTGCGTGAAGAGGGGAGGTACGCTGCTGTTCCTGATGATCTTGTTCAGACGATCAGGGAGCTTTTAATAAGTCCTGGAAGCGCCAAGACCTATGTGACATTGGAAGAGGGGTTGGCCAAAAAACTTCCCCCCGACTGGGAGGATATTTTAAAACTGTATGTCACGGATCGTCGTTCCTCGGCCTCGGCTTCGGCCTCGGTCTCGGCTTCGGCCTCAGGGGCTTTGGAGGTGGCAAGACCCAAACTCTCTCCCAAGCTGGTTAAATCGCGTCATGAGATGCTCATGGCATATTACCGCGATGAAATTCCTAAAGAAGCGTATGGGCTTTTGATTTCTGAGATTCCTCCTGAACTCGTTTTTTTAAGATCACACTTTCAGAGAGTAGAGACTGTTTTTAGGGGAGAAGAAGAGATTGCGCTCAATTTTATCGGTTCAACTTTATCAAAACTGGATGATGTAATTTTAAAGTTTCAGATGAGCGAGGAAAAATTCGGGGTTGATATTTTGGATTTCCCCCATTTTATGGAACAGCTGAAAGAACTCAGGCGTAAGATTTGGAATTATGGAAAAATTATGCAAGAGCCGGCATTGGCCCGGGGCTATCATCCAAATCCAAATCTTGATGGTTTTTCATTTGATATCTCCATGGCCAAGATGCGGTATGGCAATATTGAAGCGAAAAAAAGAGTCTTGTCGCTCTGGTTCGCTGATCTCCAGCATGGCTTCAAGGGGCATGGCTTCAAGGGGCATGACTTCAAGGACGTTTTTCAGAGATCATCTGTGCTCAGTGAAATTTTAAGTCAGCCGGATAATGAATTTAGAAGATATGCGCTTGAGCTGTTTTACAAAAATTTTCCGGGGTTTCTCCGAATGCCTGAACTTCGGATGGCTCTGGACGGTTTATGGGGAGAGACCTGTCGCTATTTTCCAGGGGAAGGGGGTTTTCAAGAGGCGGTAGAGACGATGATTTTTCTCTTGTTGAATCCTCATCTTCAAGAGGGCATTTCCTCTCTTTTGGCAAGTAGAGGGGTGGTTTCCCTGGCTGAAAAACGGATTGCGCTTCGGGCGCTGGCAAGTCTGGAGCTAGAGAGCGCTTTTGGGATTCTTTCCCGGAGTTATTTTACCGATTTTAGAAATGATCTTCTGAATGACCCCCTGCTTTTTGAGGCATTCATAGAAGCCCTGATCGTATCCGTCAGAAGATATCCCGATCATCAGAAAGCGGCGGCGATAAAGTTTTTAAAATCGATCATCCAATCTGAAACGGATACAGCGATCCGAAAAAGGGCGATTCGTACTGTGGGTGAAATGTTCACTGAGGGGAGTTTTTTATATCAACTCTTACTTAACGAAAAAGATCGTGAGATTCAGGCGGAACTGATCCTGGCATTATCTGAAGTTTCTTATGGGAATACAGAGAGGGCCCTTCGAGCCATGACTACTGAGAGGGTTTTGCAATTTCGGTCTCATGAGGATCCCAATATTTGTGTGGCCGCCGCTCTTTTTTTAAGAAGGCATGGAGATGATGAAGCAAAGGGGATAGGCAATGAGATCCTTGGACATGTCATGACAGAGGCTGAATTAAGTTCGAAATTAACCGACCGATTTCGGCGCCTGATTCTTTCAATCATTCCTGAGAATGCAAAAATTCCGTCCATGTTTAAAAAAGCGATAGCCTATTTTGTTCGTGTTGAACCTGATGATCTGTCAGTCGATGCATTGCTCATGTTGTGCCGCCTTGACGACCCCGCCGCCGCAAAGAATGCAGCTCTCATTCTCCTCAAAACGCGGGATCATAATATTTCACCATCGAATAAGAGGAGAATCATCCATGCCCTTCTTAAATGGTTTCCCGAAGATACCGAAATTTTGAAAGAAACCTTAACGAAGATTATCGATTTTTATCGTGATCCGCGATATGGGTTTGACATTTTAGATGAACTCAGCGCTCACGCATCTCCCCGGGCACTGGAGCGTTTGTCAAAACTCTCCGAAGACCCAGCTATCCCAGCTATCCTTAATGAGCTTTATTGGATTAGGTCTCAAAATGTGGCGAATCCAAGACTTGTGCGTTTCGTGGATGAATTGGCTACAGAAATTCAAAATAGTTTATCGAATCAATTACCCCCTCCCCCATTTTAGGAGGTTCTTCTTATGGTAGGTTTTCAAAAGAAAAATCTTACGATGCTTCTTCTGGTTCTCTTTTTATTTGGGCTATTTCAGGGTTTTTCGCATGCGGATGACAGCATTTATGATGAGAACTATTGGTGGACGCGGATCCAATCTTCATTAGAGAACAGGCCTGTGGCGCTCCTCGAATTTTTAAAGGCTGCCGCCGAAGATAAAAGCGGCGCTATCCAATATCTCCTTCAAACGCGGGGTCCCCAGCTTTTTTATCCAATGGCAAAAGATCAAGATAGAGACTTTCAAAGACTTATCCTTGTAACTTTGAAAACTTATGATCTTGAAAAATTGAGGGAATTTTACAGAATTCCACAAGACGGGAGCGACTCCTGGATTTCTCAAATTTTTCAGAAGATATTTTTTATTTATTCTCATGACAAAAGGTTTTGTTTCGAGTTGAGGGAAAGGCTTAAAAAGGCATCAGCGTGGAAGTGGAGGGAGCCAGAGGCATTA
>CAYJMQ010000054.1:0-14106 GCA_964371555.1 uncultured bacterium
TTCCGATCTTTTTTAAGAGCGTCGCAACGGCGGTGAAAGTTGTTCCAGACTCGAGCGGCGAGCCCATTGCAATTTTTTTCTTCCACTTTTTGTCGGTCAGCTCAAGAAAACTTTTTGGCGCGTCAGAGGGTTTGATGAGCTCCCGGTGATAAACCATGACAACAACAGGAACACGCTGTGTTACATAAGCACGATCCGGATCTTTGAGGGCGGGGGGGATGTTGTGCGCGTTCGGTGATTCATAAGGATAAAGGAGCCCCTTATTTTTGAGTTCAATATAGAAAAAGGGATCGGCGGTCATCAGGATATCGGCCTGCAATTGATTCGCAGCCAGTTCTGCCTGTATTTTGGCCCCCACCTTTTCACTCCCTGAGGCAAACCAATGAATTTTGGTATTGGGAAAAGCCTTATGAACATCAGGCTTCATCATGTCGATCATGTCTTTATACATAGAGGTATAGATCCAGAGCTCTTTTTTACCCTTGCGGGTACAGCCAGCCCCGCAGAAGAAGAGCGCTGTCAGAATGGATAAAACAATAACAACGTGAAATCTTTTCATCTGTGTCTCATTAGAAAAAAAGAGGGGGGTTGTCAAATAAATATTGCTTTAGCCACCCCTCCGACCGCTCTATGTTTCGCTGCGTTGTTGCGCGCTAGGCGTGGTGGTGTTTAGTTTCTCCATTTGATTATTGGCGATGATTTACATCTTGATTATCAGAGAGAAGCGAGGAGATCGAGGGTAACGTTACAAAGGCTTTTTACGACGAGATCCGCTTTCTCATGGTTTTGACCGATCGTCGGTCCGCAGGGAATGGCAATACATTTCATGCCAGCCGCTTTGGCCGCCTCTACGCCATGCTCGCTGTCCTCAAGAACAACGCAATCTTTCGGTTTTACATTTAAATGTTTGGCGGCTTTAAGATAAATATCGGGAGCCGGTTTTCCATGTTTTACGCCACCTGCGGTCACAACGGTTTTAAAATAGTGAAGAAGATTGAATGTTTTTAACGAAAATTCCGCGACTTCCCTTGCGGCGGAAGTTCCAACTGCCATTGGAATTTTCTCTTTGTAAACGGTTTCAAAGAGAGATTTCACACAGGGGAGCGGCTGTTTTGCCTGTTTTTTAAAAATTTCAATGAAAAATTGAGAGCGTCGGTTGACCAGCTTTTTCATATTCGAATGAATCTTGGGGTATTTTTTTTCAAGCGTCGTAAAGATATAAACATCGGTGGTGCCGATGAATGATCTATTGTCTTCTTCTGTATAATGGATGCCAAAGTCTTCTTTAAGCATCTTTTGCACTGACAGAAAGTGTGCCTCTTCGGAATTTACAATGATGCCATCGAGATCGCTGATCAGGGCTTTGAACAATTCATTCGTCCCATTTCGCCACTGCTTCTTTTTCTTTTTCGGATAGCGGTGGAGGGGGTGTGCGCGCCGCCCACTCAGGCATCGTCATTTGATAATATTCGGGGTTCCCGACTGCCTGTGTGGCGAGGGAACCGGAGGTTCCAAACCATCGCACCACTGCAAATGGGAGATCATAGCGATTAATTTCAAGACGAATATCTTTGAAGTTTCTATCGGAGTAGAGATGTTCGAAGTTTGCTTTCGCGTCTTTTTCATACTCCATCCGTGAAAGCTTTTTCAAGGCCTCATTCCAGCTCTGAACCACATTTTTATAATCGCGATGAATTTTTTTTGAATGTCCGTATGAAGGGAGAGCAAGATTTAAAATCGGAATTCCTTCATGCCCTTTTATAACGGGATCGATCGCGTTCTTGGCACGCGGACCAAAGGTGAGAATGACTTGGGTCTTCGATTGATCGAGGATTCTCTTTACAATTTCATTTCGTAATCTGACAACCTGGGGGTTGTTTGAGATTCTTATTACCTCACCTTCAGCAAGCTCCAGCGTATCAACCGGCAGTGTCCGGATAATTGCGTAGCTTGAGGTAATGCCGATTTGTTTTAAGAAATGCTGGACCTTTTGTCCCCCATCGCCGCTGAGCGCTCGACCCGTGAAGAGATCGTCGTGAGATTCCTGGTCCGCAAGAACGAGGACCGTTGCCTCATCAAGACGGCCTCTGTAAATCGGTCCTGTGCCAAATGATTTGTGGGGCTTTACACCAAGAGTGTTAAAGTCTGGCCATTCAAAACCGGGTTCCCCCCCCATGAGGAGCCTTGCCCATTTTTCCCCAGGGCCTGGATCAAACGCATTGTAATCGGTGCGAGGGGATTCATAGGGGAGATCACCGTCTACCGGAACATAGCCAGAATGTTCGAAGTCTGCCCCCTTGGACGTTCGATATTTGATAGCTTTATTATTATATTCCCCAAGGTCAGAAAAGACGCGGATCGATCTCTGATCAGGAGTTCTATTGGACGTCGTGCTCCCTCTCCCCAGTCGCCAGTTTGTTCCAAATGCAAGGTCACGATAGGGAACCGGGGCGCTCATGTAACGGAAAGCCCCTTTTGCAAGAAGTTGTGGACGGTTTCCCCCTCTATCTGCAAGGAGCCATGATGGATCATCATTGCTCCACGAAATCACTTTTGTGGCAGCTTCTTCAAAATCGGATCTTAAAGATGCAAGAATCTGCTGACGTTCGGCATCATCTTTGGCCTGGTTTGCCATCCCTGGGTGTTTTACGCCAAGAAGCCTGATTCCTTGAGCCAAGACCGATCCATCACAGGTTTCGACCCGATCTTCATTTTTGCAGCTTCCGCCGCGCGATTTAATCCATGTGACCACTGTTTCTTTTGCGCCTGTGCCGACAGCGATGACCAGCTTCAGTGTCTCTGTGTTGTTTTCAAGCAGATGATTAAAAAGTTGATGACGGTGTTGTACGATCGGGCTATCTAAATTTTGAGCCAGCCAAAGATCTCCTGCGTCGGCATTGGGGAGCTCTTTGTCGCGATATTGACCGCGAATGGAATAGATAAAGGTATTTAAAAAAAGATAAGAGCGGTTAATGCCAATTGAATTCAGAAAATTCTGGAGTTTCTGCCCTGTGCCGCCTGTAAAAGCCCTTTTTGACAGCGCCTCATCCTGAGCGCCTTCTTGTCCAACCACCAGGACCTTTACTTCATTTTGTCCCCATCTTCCGCGTCCGGGGACAGGCCCCCAGTGCCAGCGGAAACGTTCTTCGCCAATAACCGCGCGCCCAATACCTCGAAAATTGGGGGTTTGCGCAAAAATCTTTAAAAATTCAGAGTCTTTGGCGGGTCCTTCATCATATTCCCAGGGATTGCCACGCCCAATGTGCAGGTTTTTTTCAGCGGCATAAGAGGCCGAAAAAGGATTGCAAAATAAAGCCGCGATTAAAACGAAGATCCGGGCAATCATTTTTCTTCCTCCTTTTTTGCAAAGAATTCCCGAATCATGAGCCTCAGCGCCACAATCCGGTGTTGATATTTGATGTCTGAACTAGACAGGGTATTGCTTCGATAAATTCCAAAGTTTTCTTTCAAAAAAGTCTCCAGTTCGTTCAAAGATTTTTCGACTGAAATATCCAATAGTGGATCTATATAAACCGCCTTATTCTCAACGCTTTTTCCCTCAATGGCCGGAAGGTTCTGAATATGTTCGCTGAATTTTGACATGAACTCTCGCTCACCGTAAATTGCTTTCCCCCCCACAATGACAAGTTTGATGTTTTCAACCGGTGTGTCGAATAAAACGTCCATTGGGTTTTCATTTTTTTTAGTATCTTCCAGAATAAATAAGTCGGCCAAATTTCCCTCTTTGAGCGCCCCAAGCCGGGGATGATCGATCATTTTGGCAGATGTCGATGTCATCATTTGAAATATGGCCACATCAGAAACGTCCGCGTCGATGGTTCTCAGATAGAATCGCGCCATACGGGCTTCGTCGAGGACATGTTTTGAACCACTCGGACTCCAGTCGGAACCGAGCGCGAGAGGAATTCCTTTCCGAATCAGTGTTTCAACATCCAAAGTATCGCCATATAGAAGCAGATTTGAGACCGGAGACCAGATAATCCCCATATTCCATCTCTTTAAAAATTCGATATGGTCATCATTTTGAGGATCGATTCCGCTGCAATGAACGAGTGCGATCGGCGGCTTTGGGGTTGTCTCCCACTCAGAAAATATCGGGTGGTTTCGGAATGCCTCGAATTCCCGTCTTGAATAGTCGTCATACCCATGCTCCCTCAAAAAACCGGTTCTCCCTTCCGCGAGATGGGGAAGGTATGCCTGGAGCCGACCTTTGTCTCTCAATTTGGCGAACGACTCGAGCGCTTTTTTAGGGACAGGGGGGATCGTTTTTCGATAGTCAAAGAGATCGATGACCGAAAGGATCCGCTTCCCATTATCCAGTCCAAGATCTTCAGGATAGTCTGTTCCGCGAATCAATATTCGTTTCGTAAATTCATCTATTTCCTTGTCCAGCGCTCGTGATTCCTGAACCAGTGTTGTTCCACCCCCCACGGCCTGAAGTTCGTCAAAGAGGAGGAGTGACTTTTTAAAGCGGTCTTCATTTTGGGGATCTGTCAATGCGCGGTAAACCGCGCGAAATTGAGTCCGGTAGCGTTCGTCTTCCCTCCAGCTAAAACGGTTCTCAAATTGTGACTGCGCATTTTCCCACAACGGGAGAATGTTGTAGGTGGTATGCGTGTGAAGATCGATCAAGCCGGGAAAAATGAAGCCTTCGGTTTCAATGAGTATTGTTGTTTCTGAGAGATCCGGTTTTTCTTTTTGAATGGAGACGATGGTATCGTTTTCAATGGTGAGGTAAGCCTTTGTGTAATTCCCGTCTGATTGAACCATTTTACCGTGAAGGACAAAGAGGGAGGCATGGGCAAAGGCCGGGAGAAAGAAAATCAACGTTATGATTAGAATTTTGAGAAACTTCATGATATGAGGCGCCCAAGTATAATTTCCCGTTGAGTTTGTCAATTTAAATGATTAAAGTTTGAAATATGATTTCGATTGATGAGACCTATATCGATCTGATTTATCTTCGGGAATATCTTCCCCCGAAAAATCTGACCAAAAAAGCCGCAGTTTTGTTTCTTCACGGCTATCCCGGCAGCCAAAAAAATTATGACATTGCTGAACATTTGACCTTTCATGGCTTCCATTGCTATGTGATGCACTATCGGGGCTCCTGGAAAAGCAAAGGGGATTACTCGCTTCTTTCCATTTATGAGGATATTGAAAGAGTCATTCATTTTTTACGTCAGAAGGGGTTTGAGAATAAAGCGATATCGCTCATCGGTTCATCCTGGGGGGGCTTTGTGGCCCTTGAGATTCTTGCAAAATGCCCCGATTTGGATAAGGTCATATTGCTTTCCCCCTTCATTAATATAGGCGCTCACGAAAGCGATCTCTCCGATGTTTGTGATTTTCTCTCCTCGGTTACGTATCCTTCGATTAAAAATTATGTAAAAGAAAAACTTTTTTCTGATTTAAAGGCAGTTCAAAAAGGGTTCAATCCATGGCACAAATTAAAGGAGATAGAGGGGAAGAAGGTCCTTATTATCCATGGCTTGGTTGATCAACTTTGTCCGATAGAATATTCGCGACGGTTAAAGTTTCAATTTAAGACGGAAGCCCGTCTCTATGAGCTTCAGAATCAGGATCATTTCCTCTATACCCGGGAAATTCTTTGTGAATTTTGTTTAACGTTTTTAACTGAGCCCTGAGGCCAGAGGCCAGAGGCCAGAGGCCAGAGGATAGAAGAAGGAGGTATCGATGTTTTTAAGAATGTTTCTTTTGATCGTTTCTTTGATTATGGTATCGTCAGAATCGATGGCGGCAAGATCTAAAGTTGTCATTGCTCACCGGGGGGTGAGCGCGTTTTATCCGGAAAATACGATGATCTCCTTTCAGAGAGCGCTCGAAACCCCCGCGGAATGTGTGGAACTCGATGTGCATCTATCTTCGGATAACATTCCAATGGTTATTCATGATGAAGACCTTTCACGGACGACAACGGGACGGGGAAAAGTGGGGATCTACCCGGCCGCTGTTTTAAAAAAAATGTCTGCGGGTTACCCGGAAAAATTTGGGGAGAAATTTTATAAAGAAAAAATTCCCCTTCTCACAGAGGCATTAGATCTCATTCTTAAAAAATCTGACAAATATCTTTTAATCGAGATCAAAAGTCATAAAGAAGATCGTCTCTATAATGATCGGGTAGGCGGCGCTGTTTATGACGCAGTGATGAAAAGACACGCGTATTTTAAAGATCGGGTCAGATTTATTTCTTTCGATCAGTCGATTCTCAGGCAAATCCGAAAATTAGACGCGACGGCCCAGATTGCCCCTATTTTTTTTGACCCCCCCCGGGGGGAAACGATGGCAGATCAGGCGGAGCGGCTCGGATCTGACACGGTCATCTTTTCAAAAAAGCTCGTGACTGAAAAAGGGATCTTTGACCGTCCTGATCGCGTTAGATATTTTATTTATACCGTTTTTCCAAATGAATTTGACGAGATGGAGAAGATTCGCGAGCTTTACGGCTTCGCAACGGATTTTGCGAATCAGATTCCAAACTAAGCGTGAAAAAACCAGCTAAAACCGTATCTGCCCCCGGCCGTATTTGCCTTTTTGGAGAGCATTCCGATTATCTCGGACTTCCTGTGATGACGATGGCGATCAACCGCCGCATGACGATCGACGCGTTTCGGCGCAGGGATAGAAAATTTCGCGTTCTGATGCCTGACATTCACGGGGAAGATATCTTTACCCCTTCCGCAAAAGTCATCTATCGCAAAGAGCGCGATTATCTTCGCGCGGGCGTTAATGTTTTGAAGAGGCGGGGATATCGCTTCCCTGACGGGTACGATTTTCTCATTCGAAGCAACATTCCGATTAATTCAGGGACTTCGAGCTCTTCTGCCATGGTTGTTGCGTGGCTGAAAATGCTCCTTTCTTTTCAAAAAGATTTGATTGAGTTTGATCCGATCAGGATTGCATGGCTTGCCTATGAAACAGAGGTTCTTGAATTTAAAGAGGCGGGCGGGCGTATGGACCATTTTGCGATTACTTTTGGGGGAACGATCTTTCATGAAAATCATAAGACGGTGGATATTCGTTTTCTCAGCCCTCTCGAGGGGATGATTTTGGGGGATTCCCTGGAAAAAAAAGAAACGATCCGGGATCTCAAAAAAAACGCGAGGGATGTTCGCGAAGGATTCCGTATAATGAAGAAAAAGATCAGGGGTTTTCATCAGGAAACGGTCTTATTGAAAGAGGTTTTAGAAAGATTCAAACCTGAAACAGCGTCTTTGCGAAAGGCTATTGGGACTTTAAGAAACAGGGATATTTGCAGGGGGGCGTTAAAAGTGATGGTCGTGAAGCCGATTTTCCCCCGCCAAATCGGCAGACTCATGAACGAACATCATCTCATTTTAAGACGCGACTTAAAGATATCGACCCCGAAAATTGAAGCCATGATTGCGGCCGCGCTGAGCGCGGGCGCATTCAGCGCAAAAATCAATGGCTCAGGCCTCGGTGGAACGATGATTGCCTATGCTCCCGGGAGAGAGAAAAAGGTCGTCGCCGCGATTGAAAACGCGGGGGGCGACGCTTATGCCGTTAAGCCCGATCGCGGGGTGCTTTGCGAATGAGTAAGGCGAGATAAGATACCCCTTGACACCTTGCTGACCCTAAAAGTAGAGTTGGCACGTGAAAATTTTTTTAGATACGGCCGAGGTTAATGAAATCCGCGAAGCCAATAGCCTCGGGCTTCTGGACGGGGTCACAACGAATCCTTCCCTGATTGCGAAATCCGGCAGACCCTTTGACGAGGTTACCCACGAAATTTGCAAGCTTGTCGACGGGCCTGTCTCCATAGAAACAACAACGCCAACTGCGGATGAACTGATTAAAGAGGGGAAGAAAATCGCAAAGATCGCAAAAAACGCCGTTGTAAAAGTTGCGCTGACGGGGGAAGGATTGAAAGCCTGTAAAGCCTTAAGCGCCGACGGCATCAAAGTGAATGTGACGCTCTGCTTTTCTCCCACACAGGCGCTTCTTGCGGCAAAAGCGGGCGCGGCTTATATCAGCCCATTTGTCGGAAGGCTTGATGACTATGCGACATCGGGGATGGAACTTATTTCCCAAATCGTCACCATTTATCGAAATTATAAGTTTAGAACAGAAGTTCTCGTGGCGAGTGTTCGTCACCCGATTCATGTGACTGAGGCAGCCCTGTTGGGGGCGGATATTGCCACCATGCCGTTTGCCGTTTTTAAACAGCTCTTTAAACACTCTTTGACCGATATCGGCCTTGAAAGATTCTTAAAAGATTGGGAATCGGTCCCCAAATAACGTTGTTATGTCCATAGGTTTTCATCTGACCGAAGAGCAAAATGCCCTGCAAGAGCTGACCCGCAGGTTTGCGAAGCAGGAGATGATCCCCAAAGCGGCCTATTATGATGAAACGGCCGAATTCCCGTTGCCAATTATTGAGAAAGCCTTCGAATTGGGGCTCCTCAATCTTTGTATTCCGACTCAATATGGAGGCCCCGGGCTTTCAAACCTCGACAGTCTGATCGTTACGGAAGAGATTGCGGCTGGCTGTGTTGGAATGACAACATCCCTGATGGCCAATGATCTTGCCCTTTATCCCATTGTCATTGCGGGAACAGAAGCGCAGAAGAAAAGGTTTCTAAAACCCTTTACGCAAAAACCGCTTTTGACATCTTTTTGCCTCACAGAGCCCGGGGCGGGATCCGATGTGGGCGGCATAGCCACACGTCTCGAAAGGGATGGGAAAAATTATGTTCTGACCGGTCAAAAAATGTTTATCACGAATGCCTCTTACGCGTCTCAATTTACGGTATATGCGACTATTGATAAAAATCTAAAAAAGAAAGGTCTTTGCGCGGTTGTGGTAGACGCAAAAAGCCCGGGTGTGTCTATTGGTAAAAAAGAAGACAAGCTTGGGCAGCGCGCTTCGAATACAGCCGTCGTAAATTTTGACCGCGTAAAAATTCCCCATGAAAATCTGTTGGGGGCGGAAGGAGAGGGTTTTAAAATTGCGATGAAGACGATCGACCACAGCCGGCCGATGGTTGCCATTGCCGCTGTCGGGCTTGCAAGAGCGGCTTATGAATATGCGCTTGAATACGCGAAGGAGAGAAAACAATTTGGCCAGCCGATCGCGTCATTTCAGGCGATTCAATTCATGCTTGCTGACATGGCAACGGCAATCGAGGCCGGGCGTCTGCTCTGTTACAAAGCGTCGTGGCTGCTCGATCACGGACAAAGACCGACGCTTATGGCATCTTACGCAAAGGCTTTCTCTGCAGATCAGGCGATGAAAATCACCACCCAGGCAGTGCAAATTTTCGGCGGCAATGGCTATATGAAAGACTACCCCGTCGAGAAGCTGATGCGTGACGCGAAGTTAATTCAGATTTACGAAGGCACTTCGCAGATTCAGCGATTGGTGATCGCAAGAGAGATTCTTGCCTGAATCAATCGGAGAGAATTTTACCCCCATCGACAATCAAATTATGTCCGGTAACGAATGGGAGAGAAGTTGCCACAGATAAGGCAGCCTCTGCAATGTCCTCTGGCAGCCCAAGTCTCTGAAGGGGTGTTTTTAAGAGATGCTCCTCATGATGCTCTTTCCACGCCTTTGTTAATTCTGTTTTGATAAGACCCGGGCTGATGGCGTTTACGCGGATATCGGGGGCGAGAGCGCGGGCCAGCGAATAGGTGAGATTTAAGAGCGCCGCTTTCATCGCGCAGTAGACGACATTGCTCCCCATCGCCGTCGTTCCCGCGGTTGAGACGATGTTTATGATTTGTGGATGTCTGCCATTTTTCAGCAAAGGGAGCGCCTCCCGGATCAAAAGAAGCGGACCGCGAAAGTTGGTTTTATAAATCCGATCGCTCAAATCTATTGAAAGTTTGTCAAGATCGCTGTGTTTAATAAATGTTGTCGTTGCCGCGTTGTTGATCAGGATATCAAGACGACCATATCGTTCTTCGATCGATTTTATGAGTTTTAGAATTTGAGAAGGCTCCCCAATGTCAGCCGGGATGAAAGAGTGATCTTTCCCGGAGAGATCTGAAAGCGTGGCAAGGGCTTCATCGACAGATTTTGAACTATTCACAATGATCGTTGCGCCCGCATTTGCAAACCGGTTGGCAATGGCTTTGCCTATCCCGCGGCTTGATCCTGTAACAAGGACGATTTGATCGTTTAATGGTTTATTCATGGTGTTTTCTTAAAAAGAGAAGAAATGTGATGATGGGCTTCTAAAAGAGAAGGATTGTTTACCTGTTGCCATAATTTTTTTACCGTCTGGTAGTCGACCTTGGCTTCCTCTTCCAGCGCATTTTTAAATGTTCCATTTCGGATATTACGCAGAACATTTTTGGCCTGCTGATAGGGACTCTTCTCAAGTGCGGAATCAAAATGAGAAGCAATGCCAAACTGGCAGGTGGGAGAGGCATTCTTTTCAAAGCTTTTGCCAATTCCAACTTCTGCCGCCATTTTCAAAACCTCTGAAAGCTCTTGAGACGCGTAGAGCTCCATGAGCGTTGCCACCGGTGGAAACTGGAATTCATCGACGAGGGTCCGAAAGCTGATGTCGATGGTCTTTATAATATTGGGGATCAAAAATTGCTCGACAAAAAGATCGAGCTCCGTCTCGACACGATAATTTACTTCAAGAACCCCCGCGCGGGTAAAGCCGGCCCCTTTCGCCAGCCCGAGAATTCTTGGCTTTGCCAGATCTGTTTTATTTTGAATGATATCCACAAAGGCGGGAATGCCCCCCCCTTTTAAATAAGATTCCCGGATCTGCTGTCCAGGCATTCGCGGGGCGAGCATGGCAACGTCGATATCATCCGGCCAGGCAAAGGTTTTAAAATAGAGAGAAAAGCCATGCGCCACGATAAGCAGCGTCCCCGGTTTTAGTTTGCCTTTGAGGAATGTTTTGAAAACCTCCGCGTGGGCCTGATCGGGAATAAGAAGCATCAAAAGATCGGAATTTTCGGCAATGTCCGAAAGGGGATAGACTCTAAAGCCATCTTCCATTGCCTCGTGTTCGTAGCTGTCATTTCGGTTCGCGACAAAAACGGTGAGGCCGGAATCTCTGAGATTCAAAGCCTGGGCTCTCCCCTGAATTCCATATCCGATAATCCCTATCGTTTTGTCTTTGATACAATTTAAATCCGCGTCATGATCATAATAGATTGTGTGCATTTATTTGGCTCCATTAATGACGTTATACGGTTTTTCCCCGTCCAAAACCGTTCTTACAATATCAGCGGAAATATATCGCAGGTTATAAAGGGCCTGCTCTGAATAAAACGATGCATGGGGGGTTAGAATCAGCCGGTCAGAAAGCCACGGCTCTCTGTTTTTAAGCGCAAGAAGCAGCGGGTGGTCTGGAGGGGGCTCAGTGGGCCAGGTATCTGAGCCAATCCTCAGATGGGGCTTCTTTTTCAAGGCCTCATAAATGATATCCGCATTCTTAAAAAGCCTGCCACGGGCGGTGTTTAGGACGATCGCTGAATCTGAGACAAGATCAAAAAAACGTTCATCGATGATGGCTGTTGTCTCTTTCGTCTGCGGGCAGTGGAAGCTCACAATGTCAGAATTTTTCACAAGCTCTTCAAAGTTCAAAAAACGATGGAGCCCTAAATTTTCCCCTTTCGCCTGCGCGATATAAGGGTCATAGAATGAAATCTCATAACCGAATGGTTTGAGGCGTTTGGCGACCGCAGTTCCAATTTTACCGAGGCCAACGATTCCAACTTTCAGATGATCCGATCGTTTAATCGGTTCGAATGTTTTCCAATTCCATTGAGACAGATAGTGAAAAGAAACGATTTTTCGTTGATGGCTAAGGAGCATCGCGATTGTGGATTCGGCGACCTCTTGCGTCGCGTAATCCTGAATGTTGCAAACCGGGATTCCCCTTTTGGTTGCCGATTCCAGATCGATTTGTTCGTAGCCGACGCCGAGGCTTACAATCACTTTTATTTTTCTCATGACAGAAATCATCTCCTGGCAAAACGGCGCCCCGGGGCGGGAGATGACACCGTCAAGATCTGAAAGCGCTGTCTTGTAATTCTCGGGGCGAATGATGCCATAGTGAGAGATTTCAACGTCAGCGCCCAACACCCGTTGTTCAACGAGCGGCCCCTCGGGCATGAGCGTTGCCCATTTCCCTTCAATGATCGCAACTTTATACTTGGGCTTCATACGCAACCCTTGCCAGTGTCAGATCTTTTGGGAAATTTACGTCGATCGATTCAATCGGATCGCCCGAAAAGAGGTAAGGCTTTCTTCCGATCCAGTAGCGCCAGAGGAGTTGATTTGATTTTTCCCCGATAAAAATCGTGTCATTGATCGCATACATCGGCTTTAATTCATTCGTATAGGGGTGCCAGACTCCAAATGAGTAGAAAAGGGGGCGTCCTTTTTCATCAATCAAATATTCACGGATTTCTTTAACCCCCACGAGGCTGTCGTATTCGGGGAGCGCCTTCAGATATTGATCAACCGCTTCCCGATAGCGCACAAATAAGGGGCTTGTTACCATCGCCCAGACGACATGGGGATTGCCCGGGACGGAGTTTAAAATGTTTACAACGACCTCATCCCAGCGGGCGGCAGCCGTACACATCGACGGGTCGCGCGCCAAAAACTCCACATCTAAACCCTCTGTTATTTTCCGAATGCGCTCCGAATCGCTCGATATATAGATGTGGTCAAAACGTTCGGCCTTTTTGAGCTGCTCAATTTTGTTATGAATCAGCGTCGGTTCTTTTCCAAACGGGAGAAAATTTTTATTCGGGATTCGCGTCGACCCCTCTCGCACAGGAACCACCGCAACGACTGATTCTTTACGCATATCCACCGTGAGATTTATCTCTTTTTTGGCGCCGATGTCCAGCGAATCCTTAATTGATCTTGTTTATGAATCTTAGGATTATGGGCCTACATGTCCTCGCCCACCACCTAAAGCAATGCCAAAATCGTCAGATAGAGCTTTCCCCAAAATCGTTAAACTGACGCCTCCGCCATCGAGTCTAAAGGAAGAAGAAAGACTCTCACCCCCAAACAAGATATAAGCGGCCCCATTATCGGTCGCTAGATCGTCGTTAACATAAGCGCCCACTATGAGATCAGGGAAGCCATCATTATTAAAATCACCAGCTCCTGAAACATCTCTCCCAAGACTATTATTTGTCGCCTTTCCAAGAATTGTAATATCTCCATGGCCTGCATTGATTGATGAAGCTAAAGAAGAGCTTCCATAGATAATATAAGCGCTTCCTGCACTTGAAGCCGCACTATCGTTTAACCTTGCTCCACCGATAATGTCCTGAAATCCGTCGTCATTGATATCCCCTGCGTTTGAAACACCATAACCAAAATTATCGGTGTCGTTAGTCCCAAAAATAGTAACATCTTGATTTGAGGCAGAGACATCCAATGTTGTTCCCGAAGAAAAACCGCGTCCGTATATAATATAAGTTGCACCGCCATCTGTGGTAACGGTGTCACTCTGATGTGCGCTAACGATCATATCGTCGAATCCATCACCGTTGACATCACCCGTCCCTGTAGAATTTAGCCCAAGGAGATCATCGGCAGCATCGCCCAGAATAGTTACATTACCTCCAGCCCCATCCAATCTAATCGTGGCAGAAAGGCTTGTGCCCCCGAAGAGAACATAGGCAGCTCCTGCATCGCCTCCACCATCGTCATTCAAATGGGCGCCCATGATGACATCATCAAATCCATCTCGATTGACATCCCCCGCACTCCCCACCGAAGCCCCCAAGCGATCGGACCCTGCTTTTCCAAGGACTGAAACACTAACCCCTGCCCCCGCTATGTCATAATCAGCCGAAAGAGAGGCGGATCCATATAGAATATAGACAGCGCCTGCCTGAGTGGTAAGATCACCCTGCCCAAAAGCTCCAAGAAGCGCGTCATCAAAACCATCCCCATTGATATCTCCTCCTCCCGAAATCCTAAACCCTAAATAATCGTTAGCTGACTTGCCAATGATGGTTATATCCACACCTGGCCCGTTTAAGGCATATTTGGCTGAATGACTGGGATGAACATAAAGAATATAAACTGCCCCTTCGTCATCG
>CAYJMQ010000055.1:0-13799 GCA_964371555.1 uncultured bacterium
CGCTGGGATTCTTCGCGCTTTGCGCTCAGAATGACACTTTTTCAGCAGAATCTATATACGGGAGCGCCTCTCTGGCGCCTCGACTGCTAAAACGGAATGTCTTCTTCGGAAACGCCTTCTTCTTTTGAATTGGGAGTTTCCAGGAAGGGAGAGTCGTCTACGATGCTGTCAGAAGCGGTGCGGTTTGATGAATCCCCTTTTCCTTCAGCGGAGCCCAAAAATTGCACAGTCATCGCCACAACTTCCGTTGAATAGCGTTTGTTTCCGGTCGTTTTATCTTCCCATGAACGTGTTTGTAGACGCCCTTCCACATAGACCTGGCGCCCCTTTTTTAAATATTCACTGCAAACCGTTGCCATTTTCCCCCACACCACCACGCGATGCCATTCGGTTCGCTCTTTTCTTTGTCCATCTTTGTCGTTCCAGTTTTCAGAGGTTGCAACATTGAAACGACATACCCCCTGGCCTGACTGGGTGTATCGCATTTCCGGATCCCCCCCCAATCGCCCCACTAAAATTGCCTTGTTAACGCCTGACATAATTTTTCTCCTTTCTGTATAACAGTTTCCTGATAAAGTTAAAATTGAGCCAAACATAGCCCTGGATATTCGTCAAGCAATAATCATACCAGGAGAGTATGAAGTTCAAACTGCAAAAAAAGATTGCACCCATGGACGGAGATCCGACCCCCTCAAGTCAATTCTCTCTTATTCCGATACTTAAGAAGACCCATGAAGAAACCTTCGCAAACGGTGAAGAGAAAAATCGCAAACAGCTATCTCTTCATGGCCAAAAAATATAGGGGAGCAGGGCGCTTTCAGAAAGCGCTTAATGCCATACGTGTTGCATTAAATACAGATCCCAAATTCGCGGAAGCCTACAATGAACAAGGGATGGTTCACCGAAAATTGGGGGACTCTTCTTCCGCGATCAAGGCCTATCAAAAAGCGTTGAGGCTGCGGCCAAAAAGTGCGGGAATTGCGCTCAATTTGGGAATCTGTTATTTATACCAGGGCAATGAAGGGCTTGCGGGACAATATTTTAAAAAAGCGGTTCAACTTAATCCCCGACATGCCTATGCCCATTTCAATCTGGGATCACTCTATTTCGAAGAAGGAAAATACCCATTGGCAGTGAAACACTTAGAAAAATCTATCAAATATGACCCTCAATTTTTAGCCGCTTATGAAATTTGTTCAATAGCGCATCTCGTGCTCAGCCAGACCCAAAAAGCCGGAGAGATTCAGAGAAAAGCTGAAAAAGTAAAGCGTGTTGTGAGATTTAAGTATGCGGTCGGCTGAATCCCAACAAAAACTGAACGTCATTCGCCTCTCTTTTTTTACCGCCCTGGGGCTGGCGCTTCTCAAATTGGCCTTTGGGTTTTTAACCAATTCGGTTGCGATTCTTTCTTTGGCTGTCGACTCATTGGGAGATCTTTTTTCTTCGGCCTTTAACTATTTTTTCCTTCATAAAGCGGAACAGCCGGCGGATGAAGACCATCATTATGGTCATGGAAAGTTTGAGAATTTTGCTTCTTTTATTCAGGGGAGTATTCTCATCGCTACCGCGGGATTTATCGTTTATTGGGCTATTGTGAAACTCCTCAGGGCAGAGGATGTCGAGCAGGTTGAACTCGGTATCGGGGTTATTGTCATCTGCTTTGTCATCAATCTGATTGTCGGGAGGAAAGTCAGGCAGGCAGGCACGGAACACAAATCAGATCTTCTCCATCTTGAGGCAACGCACCTCTTAATGGACAGCTATCTCTATCTGATTGTTTTGGGGGCGTTGTTTTTTTCGCGTTTTAATTTGCATTTTTTTGATCCGATCGCGTCTCTCGTTGTTGCGGCATACATCATTTGGGTAGCCGTGAAAGCGGTAAAATCCTCATTTGATGTCTTGATGGATAAGTCGCTCACCGATCAGGAAAATGAAGAGATTCTTCGTATTATTAAGGATCATTACCCTTCGATTTTAGGTTATGACCGTTTTCAAACACGCAAATCGGGTTCAAGAACGTTTGTGAATTTCCGTCTCTTCATCTGTCAGAAAATGTCGCTTGGCCAGGCACACAACATTTTGGATCATATTGAAAAAGAAATTATGAAAAAGATTTCTCATTGCGAAGTGATGTCCCATGCTGAGCCTGCCCGGGAAGACTGTTCAAAGCATCAGCACGAACTTCATCCAAGGCATTTCGAACAATCTGGTTGAACTGGTCGACATTCATTGATACTCTGAATGGGAATTGTCGAAAAAACATGGAATATGTTTACTCAGCCTTGTTTTTTTTCATCTCTGGGGAAAAATAGCACCCTTATCTTTCAGCGCTGAAATCTTTGAAAATAGCGCCAGATCTCAAGGGCATCTGTCGTTACCCAACATCGGTTTTGTAAGCAGTCTGGGGGGAGCTTCCGGGGCATTGGGGCTGGGGCTTTCTTATCGTCCCTTTTCATTTGCGGAAATAGAAGCGATTTTTGGCTCCGCTGTCATCTTACGCTCCTACGCTTTGTTAACCCGTTTTTACATTTCTCCACCTGATAAATGGACCCCCTTTTTGACCGTCGGGTTGAACAGGTGGGAGTTCGATCGACGTCATAAATTTGGCCGCTTCCTGCTGAAACATTACGGCCTGCTGGCCACCGAACATTTAATTGAAGACTCCCCATCTGTCCATTTGGGGTTTGCAAGTTTTGGAATTGCCCGACAGATTACATCAAAGGTGTCGTGGTTTTATGAAGGGGGGTTTTTTGTTTCTACAAAGGGTGGTTTTGTGGCTGTCCCAACGCTGGGGTTTGGCCTTCGTTGGTATGTCATATAAGACAGGGTTTTCCATTCTTGCTGCTTTCTTCATTGGCTGTTCGCCACCGATAGCGTCTATTTTGACCCCTCGCAATTTTGGGGTGGTCGTTCCTAACAGGCTTTATCGAAGCAATCTTCCGACGCCAAAAGAATTCAGTCTTATTTTAAATGAGTATTCGTTGAAGTCGATCCTCTATTTGGACGATGACGACATACCAGAGGAAAGGGCGCTTGCGGATAAACAGCATATTATCTTTTATCAGATTCTGCCATCTATTAATTCAGACGACCCTGTGATGATTGATTCCCTGATGCAGGTTTTACTGGATGAAGGTAATTATCCGATGCTCATTCATTGTATTGGAGGGGCCGATCGAACCGGGAGGGTGGTTGCCTTGTATAGATTCATCTATGACAGATGGTCTGTTTCCGAGGCTATGGAGGAGATGAAGCAGTTTAACGGCGGATTATCCGCCGGGGATCGAAAATATCTGGAGATGCTCTACGACAGGGTGCGCCTATTATTTCCTTGACGGCTTGCGTTGTGCGGATAAAGTTTTTTTATGAAAGTCTCTGCCATCGTTATGGCCGCAGGGCTGGGAACCCGTATGAAATCGGAGATCCCAAAGGTTTTGCACCCACTCTGTGGTCAACCCCTTCTCATGTATGTCTTAGACACGTTGCTTGAAGCGAAGGTTTCTCAAATTGTGGTTGTTGTCAATCATCGTAAAGAAGCGGTCATCGCCGCGCTTAGAGATCGATATGGCCTCCAAAAAGAAAAAAAGACGAGCCCCTTTATTGTTGTCGACCAGAAAAAACCTCTCGGCACAGCGCATGCTGTTCTTGTTACAGAGAGGCATTTTAAAGATGCCGAAACAACCCTTGCCATTTTAAATGGGGATAACCCACTGCTTCGTTCTGAAACCGTTAAAAATTTTTTTGATTTTCATATTAAAAATAGGGCCGATCTGACCGTTGCCACAGCGATACTCGATGAAAAAGTCCCTTACGGAAGGGTTGTCAAAAATTCAGATGGAGATCTCCTAAAAATTATCGAGGCGGCAGAGGCAACCCCTGAACAACTTAAAATCCGGGAGATGAATGTCGGGCTTTACTGCGCTTCCTCAGGGCCGCTCTTTTCAGCGCTTAAAAAAATCACTCCTGACAATACAAAAAAAGAATATTATTTGACAGATCTTATTCCCCTGATGGAAAAAAAGAGTGTCTATCTGATTGAGAATGAAGTAGAAGCCCTCGGGATTAACGATCGATATGAACTTTCACAAAAGGAGAAATACTTGAGAGATCAAATAAATAAAGCATGGATGCTTAAAGGGGTTACGATGATCGATCCACAAACAACCTACATTAGCCCTCAGGCAACGCTTGCCGGGGATGTTGTTCTTTATCCGCAAGTTCATATTGAGGGGAAAAGTGTCATTGGAAAGGGAACAACGATCGGTGTCGGCGCTATTGTGCGAAATTCTCAGATTGGGGGAGGGGCAACGATAAAAAGCTATTCTATTATTGAAGAAAGTAGGGTTGATGATGGGGTAGTTGTGGGGCCATTTGCAAGGATTCGTCCGGAAAGTCATTTGAAAAGGGGTTCGCGAGTGGGAAGCTTTGTGGAGCTTAAAAAGACGACGCTCGGTGAAGAATCAAAAGCGAATCATTTAACCTATCTCGGCGACGCAGAGATCGGAAAAGACGTAAATATCGGCTGCGGGGTGATTACCTGCAATTATGATGGGAATTTAAGATATGAAGGGAAAGCAAAGACAAAAATTGGAGACCATTCTTTTATAGGGAGCGATACCCAGCTTGTTGCGCCGGTTACGCTGAAAGAGGGGGCTTATGTGGCATCGGGTTCAACAGTGACGGAGGATGTTCCGAAAGATTCTCTTGTGATTTCCCGTGTTCCACAGGTGACAAAGAAAGGGTATATGAAAAAGATGTGGGCGAGGGCCCAAAAAAGAGGCCAAAGAATAGGAAAGAGGGGAAAAAAATAGATGTGTGGGATTGTAGGTTATCTTGGACCGCGTGAACCTAAGCAGATTTTGCTAAAAGGGCTTAAAAGATTGGAGTATCGGGGGTATGACTCATCCGGCACGGCATTGATTCAGGATGGAAAGATAAGAATTAAGCGGTGTGAAGGAAAATTAGCGCGGCTCGAGCAGCTCCTTTTGGATCCTGACTATCATTCCACACCGGTTTACGACTATCGTATTGGCATTGGCCATACCCGATGGGCAACGCATGGAAAACCATCACAGCGCAACGCGCATCCGCATCAGGCTGGACCGGTTGCGTTGGTTCATAACGGTATCATTGAAAATTACGCGGAACTGAGACACAGGCTTTTGGAGAAAGGCCACACCTTTTCTTCCGATACAGATTCTGAGATTGTTGCGTTTCTCATCTACGATTATTTGAAACAAGGGCATTCATTCGAGAAATCTGTGCTTCTTGCGATTGGCGATCTTCAAGGCTCCTATTCTTTGGGGATTATATCTGAAACCGATCCGACAAAGCTGATCGCGGTCCGGAATGGAACCCCTCTTGTTGTGGGGATGGGAGATAAAGAACACTTTATCGCTTCCGATGTCGCGGCGCTTCTTGATGAGACAAAACGGATTGCTTATCTGGATGATCATGAAATGGCGATCATCGAGCCTCAGGGGATTATCTTTAGAAATAAAAATGGGAATGAAATTAAGAAGGAATTTCAAAAAATCAGCTGGACCGCGGAGATGGTGGAAAAGGGGGGATACCAGCACTTTATGCTTAAAGAAATTCATGAGCAGCCCCAGGCGGTCGTCCATACGCTTCAGGACCGGATCCGAAAGAATCGGAACGAATTATATCTTGAAGATCTCAAGCTTTCGGAAGAAGAAATACGTTCCATTAAGAAAATATTCCTGATTGCCTGCGGCACCGCTTATCATGCTTCGATGGTTGGGAAATATTTGATTGAGATGATGTCACGGATCCCCTGTGAAGTTGATATTGCGTCTGAATTTCGTTATCGGGATCCGATTATTGGAAAAGACGATCTCTTAATTGTGACATCGCAGTCCGGGGAAACGGCAGACAGCCTTGCCGCGCTTCGCGAAGCCAAAAAGAATGGGGCGAGGGTGATTGCCATTTGTAATGTCAAAGGGAGCACCATCGATCGGGAAGCCGATTTTACAATTTATACCTACGCGGGGCCGGAAATTGGTGTTGCCTCTACCAAGGCATTTACCACCCAGCTCGTCGTTTTTAACCTCATTGCGATTCATTTCGGTCTTGTTTTAAAGACGTTGAGGGAAGAGCAGGCAACTCATTATATTCAGGATCTGGTCAGGCTCCCCTATTATTTGGAAGAGATCTTAAAGAAAGACAATGAGATCAAAAAGATTTCACAAAAATATTACCGGAAAAAGACCTTTCTTTATCTGGCAAGGGGGATCAATTTCCCGGTTGCTTTGGAGGGGGCTCTCAAACTCAAAGAGATTTCATATATCAATGCCGAAGGATACGCGGCGGGGGAGATGAAACATGGGCCGATTGCGCTCGTTGATGACGATACCCCTGTTATTATGCTTGTTCCCAAAGATCGTCATTATGACAAGGTAATTAACAACCTCGAAGAAATTCGCGCGCGCGACGGAATTGTCATTGCGATTGGGGCAGAGGAGGATAAAAGATTGGGAGAACTCGCAACTTCTGTGATTATCATCCCCCAGCGGAGTGAGAATGTAATGCCGATTCTCTTTGCGATACCGGTACAACTGATTGCCTATTACATTGCCTTGAAAAAGGGGACCGATGTCGATCAGCCGCGAAACCTGGCCAAAAGCGTTACCGTTGAATAATGGAAGGGCTTAATCCAAGACAGCGTGATGCCGTTGAGGCATTAGATGGTCCACTGCTCGTGATTGCCGGGGCGGGGAGTGGAAAGACGCGGGTTCTGACCTGCCGAATTGCGCGATTGCTCGAAACAAAGCGGGCGTATCCTGAAAATATTTTGGCCGTTACCTTTACGAACAAGGCGGCCCGCGAGATGCAGGATCGCATTGTCTCCATGCTGGGCCAGCGGGCATATCAACTTCGGCTGAGCACCTTCCACTCAGCATGCGTGCGAATCTTAAGAAAAGAGATTGAGATTCTGGGATATGACCCTCAATTTGTGATTTATGATGATCATGACCAGCTGACGCTGATCCGGCAGTGCTTAAAGAGACTCAATGTCGATGAATCGCAATTTACGCCACGGATGGTTCAGGGTCAGATTGAAAAAATTAAAAATCGGGCGATGTCTCTGGAAGATTTTTTAAAAAAAGGGATTTCTCTTCATGAAAAGAAGGTTGGCCAGATCATAGAACTCTATCAGTCTGAGCTTAAAAAGGGTTCCGCGCTCGACTTTGGGGATTTAATTTCACTGACCGTTCATATCTTTAAAAAACATCCAAAAATCCTTCAAAAATACCGGGACCAGTTTCGCTACTGCCTTGTGGATGAATATCAGGATACGAATCATGTCCAATATCTTTTAATGAAGCTTTTGTGCGAAGAGCATCAAAATCTCTGTGTGGTCGGGGATGAAGATCAATCGATCTACAGCTGGCGCGGCGCCGATATTTCAAACATTCTCTCATTTGAAAAAGATTTTCCAAAGGCAAAAGTCATTAAACTTGAACAGAATTACCGATCCACAAAAACGATTATTGAAGCCTCTTCCCATCTCATTGCAAATAACCGGAATCGCAAACCCAAAAAACTCTGGACTGAGAATGGGAAGGGTTCTTCGATTCGATCGGTCCGTATCGAAGATGAATATGAAGAGGCGAGATTTGTGGCTCAACGAATTTTAAAACAAATAGAAGAAGGAGAGACGCTTTCCGGCTTTGCCATCTTCTACCGCACGAATGCCCAGTCGCGTGTATTTGAAGAAGTGCTCCGGGAATATCGGATCCCCTATCAGATTTTTGGTGGGATCCATTTTTATGGACGCGCTGAAATTAAAGATATGCTTGGATATATGAAACTCATTTCAAATCCAAAAGATAATGTCAGTTTTTTAAGGATTGTGAATGTCCCGGCGCGGGGGATTGGAAAGGTAACACTTGAGAAAGTTGCAAGGCTCTCTGAAAAAGAGGGGTGTTCTTTTTTTGAAGCTGCCAGGCTCTTTTCAAAACAAGATGATCGATCGGCGCCCAAGTTGAAAGAGTTTGTGGATAAGATGGGGGTATTTATCGATAAGAGTAAAAGGCTGAATTTGCAAGCTCTCTATCATGAAATCATCGATCAAACCCGGTATGTTGAGATCTTAAAGGAGGAAAAGACAATTGAGGCGCTTTCACGCATTGAGAATCTGGAAGAGCTCGATTCGGCTTTCGCGGAATTTATCAAGCGTCATCCAGAGGCAACGCTTGAACGCTATTTGGAGGAAATCTCGCTTGTCAGCGATATTGACACGCTTGATGAAACCGAAGAATTCGTAAAGATGATGACATTTCATTCGGCCAAAGGGCTTGAGTTTCCGACGGTATTTATGGTGGGGATGGAAGAGGGGCTCTTTCCTTATCATCGGGTTGATCTCGATCTTTTTGAACTCGAAGAGGAGCGGAGACTCTGTTATGTCGGCATGACACGGGCCAGAAAAAACCTTTATTTAACACACGCAACGTCCCGGAGGGTTCATGGTTCGATACAATTTAATCTCCCCTCCCGTTTTTTAGATGAGATGCCAAAAGAGTGTATCGAGAAAGATGATTTAAGGCGAAGCGCACGAATTTTTCACAGGCGTCGGTCCGCGAAACGTGGGCGACTACTCACAAACAGTCATTCTGAGGGAGCGTCAGCGACCGACAGTCATTCTGAGGGAGCGTTAGCGACCGAAGAATCTCTCACTGAATCCGATTTTTCATCCGACTCTTCCTTTGATGATGACTTTAATCAGTCCCCCCCCAAAAGACTCTTTTCATCTGGCGAGCGTGTCCATCACTCCTCATTTGGGAGAGGGGTGATCTGTCGCGTTGAGGGGGAAGAAGAGCATACCAAGCTCACGATCAAATTCGACAGCGGCTATGTGAAAAAGTTTCTTGCAGCACAGTCCCCGTTGCAGAAGCTTGCGGCTGAAATCGCTTGATTTTTGATATTCATTTAAACAAGATCGTAACATGAAACATGAAGATCGCCCTGTTATCTGTATCCAGGGGCTCGGATTCGTTGGGGCCGCCATGGCGATTGCGACAGCGATTGCAAAAAACGCGGATGGATCCCCCTGTTTCAATGTGATCGGCATAGATCGTCCGACTGCAGAAGGAGTAAATAAAATGGATGCGATCAACAGGGGCGTCCTCCCTTTTGATACGTCAGACCTGTTCATGCTGAAAGCGCTGCAGAATGCCCACAAGACGGGGAATATTTCGGCAACGGCAGATGCCAAAGTGATTGAACAGGCGGAAGTTGTTATTGTCGATATTCCATTTGACATTGTCTATTTCGAAAAAAAACCGATATTAGCCCTTGAAAATTTTCGTGCTGGCGTACAAACGGTCGGAAAATATATCAAATCTGGCGCGCTTCTTTTGATTGAAACAACGGTCCCCCCCGGCGCCTGCGAAAAAATAGTTGTCCCTGAAATAGAGGCTTCTTTGCAGAGCCGAGGCTTACCAAGAAATGCTGTTCACGTTGCCTATTCGTATGAACGGGTCATGCCGGGGTCCCAATATCTCAATTCAATCATAAACTTCTGGCGTGTTTATGCCGGCCATACCCCTGAGGCGGCAGACCGATGTCGCGATTTTCTGTCGAAAATCATTGACACAGAAAAATATCCACTCACCTGCCTCACTTCAATGAGGGCCGTCGAAACCTGTAAAATCCTTGAAAACAGCTATCGGGCGACAACGATCGCAATGATGGAAGAATGGCGGCATTTTGCGGAAGCAATCGGCGTCGATCTTTTTGAAATCATCTCTGCCATTCGCCTTCGGCCGACACATTCAAATATGCGTGAGCCGGGGTTTGGGGTGGGGGGCTATTGCCTGACAAAAGACCCGCTCTTTGCAAAAATTTCCGCCGATCATTTTTTCCATTTGCCTGATATTAGATTTCCATTTTGTGAATCAGCGGTAAAGGTCAATGAGCAAATGCCTTTGAGCAGCCTCAATACATTAGAAAAACTGTTGGGAGGGGCTCTCAAAGATAAGACGATCCTTATGATGGGGGTCAGTTATGCCCCGGATGTGAGTGATACCAGAAAGTCTCCATCGGAGATTTTTGTGTGCCACGCGCTCGATCGGGGGGCTACCGTCATTTGTCATGATCCATACGTGAAATACTGGACTGAATTGCAAATGGAATTAAATCCCGAGTTGCCACCCACCAATGATTTGGATTGTGTTGTTTTAGCCGTTGGACATGAGATGTACCGTGAATTTAATTTTCCCAGATGGCTTAAAAAATCGAGGCCGCTGATTTTCGATGCCAACCATATTTTATCTCCCACCCAAATCGCGCAATTGAAAGAGACAGGGAGTGAAATCTACGCTGTCGGGCGGGGAAAAATTTAGGTGGCAAGGATTCTCATCACCGGTGGAGCCGGTTTTATCGGCTATCACCTGGCAAGAAGGCTCTTAAATGATAATCATTACGTCGATCTCATCGACAATTTTTCGCGTGGCAACTCTGATACTGGGTTTAAAGAATTGCTGAACCACCCAAATGTTGCTTTTTTCAATATCGATCTTTTGGATTCGAGAGCCCTCTTTGAATTGCCGAGATTGCCAAAGCTGCCAAAGCTGAAAGATACGTATGAGTATATTTTTCATTTCGCGGCACTAATCGGGGTAAAACATGTGCTTAGAGATCCTTTTTCTGTGCTTTATAAGAACACCTCGATGCTGAATCATCTGATCCAATTTGCGAAGCAACAGCCGCATCTGCGGCGGCTTGTTTTTTCTTCAACCAGCGAGGTTTATGCGGGGACATTACAATACTTTCAGATTCCTTTCCCGACGCCGGAGGAGACCCCGCTTACGATTACTGAGCTCTCCCATCCCAGGACCTCTTATATGCTCTCCAAGATTTATGGCGAAGCGCTCTGTCATTATTCAGATCTCCCTTTTACCGCTGTTCGTCTTCACAATATTTATGGCATGCGCATGGGAGGCGACCATGTCATTCCCGAATTATTGATGAAAGCGCACCATGCCTCGCCAGGATCGGAATTACTTGTCCAAAACGCGTCTCATTCAAGAACATTTTGCTTCATTGAGGATGCGGTAGAGATGGTGGTGCGTCTGTCTGAGCATCCAGAATCTGTTGGCAAAGTCTTAAATGTAGGGAACCAGGCTCCTGAAATAACGATTGGGGATCTCGCCCTGGAAATTGTAAAAATAATGAAAAAAAAGATTACCGTTGTTCCGCCTGTTGTTCCGATGGATGGGCCAGCCCATTCCCCGTTACGGAGATGCCCCGATATGACAAAGACGCAGGGACTGATAGGGTATTTCCCTAAAATTGATCTTGCCACTGGTCTTCGCCAAACTTATGATTGGTATCGGGTTAATTTTTGATGATTCCACTCTCTGAGCCCCATTTTTCGGGGAACGAATGGCGATATGTCAAGGAATGCCTCGATAGCGGATGGGTATCGTCGGTCGGGCGTTATGTGTCAGAATTTGAAGAAAAGATCGCCCGCTATGTTGGAGTAGGGCATGCCGTTGCGACAGTCAATGGAACCTCAGCGCTTCATGTTGCATTGCGAACGCTGGAGGTTGGTCAGGGGGATGAGGTTCTTGTTCCAACGCTCACCTTCGTTGCCACTGCAAATGTTGTCAGCTACTGCGGGGCAACGCCTCTCTTTATGGATTGTGTTCCAACCACACTCTGTCTCGATATCGAAAAGGTATCCGATTTTCTCATCAATGAAACAGAGCAAAAAAGGGATGGCCGATACAACAAAAAAACAAAGCGAAGAATCAAAGCGATCATTCCGGTTCATCTTTTCGGTCACGCCGTGGATATTGCCCCCTTGGTCAGCCTCTGTGAAGAATACCGTATCTCGCTTGTTGAGGACGCATGCGAGAGTTTGGGGACAACCTATCATGGGAAGCAGACAGGTTCTTTTGGGGATGTCGGCTGTTTCTCTTTCAATGGGAATAAAATCATTACGACCGGTGGCGGGGGGATGGTAGTTACCGGGGATGAAAAACTTGCAAATCGGATCAGACATCTTGTTACTCAGGCCAAAAGGGGAGGGCTCGATTATTTTCATGATGAGATCGGCTATAATTTCAGGTTATCAAACATGCAGAGCGCTTTGGGGGTCGCACAGCTCGAAAATCTCGGGCGTTTTATAGAGATCAAGAGAAAAAATGCCCTTCTATATAGAGATCTTCTCAAAGAGATTGATATAGAGATGATCTGGGAGCCGCCTAATACCCAGAGCAATTTTTGGTTTTATACGATGCACGTTCCACAGGATCATAAAAATCCCCTGCTTCAGTGGCTCATTTCAAAAGATATTCAGGTCAGATCTGTCTGGAATCCGCTCCATCTGCTGCCGATCTATTCCACTTGCGGGAGCTATTTCATTGAACACGCAAATCATGCCTTCAGCCAATGTATTAATCTGCCTTGCAGTGTGACGTTGACCGAGGCTGATATAGAATTTATTGTGAGTCGGATTAAAGACTATTTCAGGCGATAGATAAGGCCTCATGATCTTTCAGCTATCTATCTCTTTCTCCCCCTCCACGGAGGACCTATGCAATAACCACAAGTTCGCGTTATATTCGCTCCATTGTCCCAAATCAAACCAGTGATCGCTGGTTGGGTATACGGAGACCTTTCTTTCCATGCTCACCCTTTCAAGGAGATGATTCATATCGAGGAATGTTTTTTCCGGAATGAGATTCAAGATCTCAGGCTCAATCACGTAAATCCCAGAATTGATAATAAAATCGTATTTCGGTTTTTCATTAATCGCTTTTAGACGCCCTTCGCTGATCTCCAATACCCCATAAGGGATGACCACTTCTTTATGATATCCAACCAAACTCAGCGCCGCTTTCTCTTTCTTATGCCACGCTAAAATATTTCTAAAATTAGCCCGAAGGATAATGTCACAGTTAGTCACAATAAAGGTTTCTTTGATTCGATCTCTCAAAAGAGACAATCCCCCAGCCGTTCCGAGATATTCATCTTCTTCAACCCAGTTTACTTCATATGGTATCTGATTTTCTTTAAAATAGTTTTTTACAAACTCCTTTTTGTAATTGAGAACGAGAGTAAAATAATGGAAGTTGAACGCATGGAAGGTATCCATGATTTTTTCTACGAGTGGCTTGTTTCCAATGGGAATCAGCGGTTTAGGCAAGATCCTTGTTAAGGGGTCCATCCGTGTCCCTTTTCCGCCGCACATAATGACAATCGGTGTTGTTAAAGGGGTTTTTGTCTTTGTTTCGATATGAGCCTTTTCAAGAAAATCGTGCCAGAAAAGAATATCTACGATTTTTCCGTCGTCAGTCAGTATCGGAATGGCCTGAAGCCTTTCCCGAAGTATCAAATTCGCGGCTTTTTTCTGAAATTCATGTTCTTCCCGACGCACAAATCTGGGGCTTTTAAACATAATTTTAGAAATCGGGGAGCGGAATCCTTCACCGTCATTAATTAAGGCTCTTCGTATATCGCCATTGGTGACAGCCCCTATCAACTTTTCGTCTTCATCAACGACAAATAAGATCTGACTCCCTGTTGTCCCCATCTGACGCATCACAGTGAGAAGCGTCGCTTCAGGGGAGACGAGGAAAGCTTCGATACCTGACATAGCAGAGAAAAATATAGCCGACAGATTCATCGGTGTCGAGAACAATATAAATTACGGTGGCAAGGCCTCATTACAAAACCACTCATCGCAAAAAACTATATAGAGCTTGTTCGGTGATCAAAAATTATCTGTCATCCTGAGCACGAAGTCTGTCATCCTGAGCACGAAGTCTGTC
>CAYJMQ010000056.1:0-11906 GCA_964371555.1 uncultured bacterium
TTTCATCCAAATAAGCGGTTAATCTTAAAGTAATAGAGGGGATCCCTCGTCGCTTCGCTCCTCGGGATGACGTCGTGTCACTCACAACCTGATCGCGTTGGCAGTTTCTTTTGGAGAACATCCCATCGGCTTCCAGACAAATTGATAGCCTCCGAACGAATGTGTGGTGCACTTACCACCGAAATGCAGATGGAAATGCGCGATTTGGGAAACAGATGGCGGTCAGGTGGTGGTCATTGAACGCGACCGAGCCCCCTGTGACATATCGACCCTCAGCCGGTTAACAGGCCATCATTAACCGAATGAAACAGATGCTTGTAAATGAAAACATCGTAAATGGCATAATCCATGAGGCTAAAAGCTCTCATCATTCAGATGAGATAAAAAATAATATTAAGCAGCAAAAAAACTCTGTTCAAAAAGCTCAAGCCTCCATTGAAACGATTTTAAGCCACTTACAAAGCATTCCCGCAGGCACGAAGGCTCAGAGCCTCTATAGCCGCTTATCGCTCCTAGAAGAGCAAAAGCAGAAGTCTGAAGAAGAGTTAAATCGACTTAACACAGACCTTTTGACTAATGTCGAAGTCATTGAGCCCCGGCAGTATCTGGAATTTTTAAATCTCTTGGTCTCTCAACTTGAAAAAGCCCCTCATGAACTCCAAAAACAACTCATAAAATCTATTATTCAAAAAATTATTGCCCATCCCGATCAAATTGAGGTATTTATGCACGTTGGGACGTATGTTTTAGATTCCCCTGTCAATCCCCTGATCAAGTCAGAGGAGGGGAATGACAATGGCGGTCTTGGGGACGACAATAAAAAAAATTTAATCAGGTGTTCGCATACCTTGACAACTGGTGGAGGTTAGGGTCCCGCGTGCCCCTGGCCTCCGCCAAGACCAATTCCAAATCGATCGGAGGCTGCTTTTCCGAGGATGGTAACATTACTATTTCCGGCGGTAATCGATGCTGCCAACGAATCGCTTCCCAAAATCACATAGACTGTCCCAGCATCGGCCCCTCCGCCATCATCATTATAGAGCGCAGTCATGGCGACATCAGGGAAACCATCGTTATTAACATCTCCTAATCCGGTGGTACGGATGCCCATTGCATCGCCTGCCGATTTTCCTGTAACGGTCACATCACTGTTTCCCATGGGAATCTGAGATGCCAGAGAGGCGCCCCCATAATAAATATGACTCGACCCACTAGTGTTTACTGTGCCGGTATCATCGGCGCCGGTAATGATATCGTGAAAACCATCGTCGTTAACGTCTCCCGCGCTTGCAATACTTCGACCTAATCGATCATCAATCCCGGTGTCTCCCACAATAGTCACATTGGGCCCCACTGTTGCCATGGAAATAGTAGTGGCGCTTCCAAAACGTCGGCCATAGATGATGTAGGAGGCGCCGGCATCCGTTCCTCCCACATTATCATCAAGAAAAGCGCCGATCCCAAAATCAGCGAATCCATCACCATTGACATCTCCAAGACCAGAGATTGCCCTGCCAAACCGGCTGGTCGCTGAACCTCCCAAAAGGGACACATCAGCGCCAGCGCCAGCAATGTTAATAGTCGCTGAAAGAGAAGTCCCTCCAAAAAGGACGTATGAAGCCCCCGAACCTGCTGCCACATCCTCATTACCATAGGCTCCAACAATGACATCATCGAATCCATCGGCATTCACATCTCCGGCCGAAGAAACGAAATCTCCAAGACCATCATTTGTTGCTTTTCCAAGGATGGTAACATCGGTATCGGCAGTCGCCGCGATATTGATCGTGCCAGAAAAGGCAGTGCCGCCCCCATAAAGGATGTAGGCGGCTCCGGCATTGTTAGCTCCCGGTCCGTCATCATTTAGCCACGCTCCGACAATGAGGTCATCAAAACCATCGCCATTTACATCTCCCGCGCCGGAAGTCCCGTCTCTACCACCCAAACGATCGAGTAAGGCTTTTCCAAGAAGCGTCGCATCAACGCCACCGCCATTTAACCGATAGTCCGCAGCAAGACTCGGATGGCCGTAAAGGATGTATATGGCTCCAGCATCGGTAGCAGCGTCATCATTGCCAAACGCTCCCATTACGACATCGAAAAAACCGTCGCTGTTTATATCGCCAGCGCTGTTTGCGTTCTCCCCTAAATAATTAGTCGCTGCTTTTCCAATGATGGTAACATTCACACCCGCGCCATTTAATGCGTAAGATGATGACAATCCCCCACTGCCGTAGAGAAGATAGACGGCTCCCGCGTCATTGGCCTGATCATCGTTTAGATCCGCGCCCATAATGATATCAGAAATCCCATCGCCGTTAAAATCAGAGCCGATTGTTTTCGCGGGGGAATCAACAAGGGGGGCAACCAAATCCGAATGACGGGATACGAGCGCGGAAGAAAAGAAAAAAAGAAAACCAAAGACAGAAACGGCAAAAAAGAGCTTGTCTCTCATACCCCTTTTCTTGATTAGATTGTGATCTTTATTACTAAAAGAAAACCATATTTTTCAGACTAAGTAAATTGAAATAAAAGCTACTGCAGAGGGAAAAGGAAACTGCTATAATAAATCACTGCCATGACATCAAAACCTACAGAGGAAAGACTTAAAAAAAGCCTTGAACTTTTAGGGTATTACAGGCTGCTCTTCAAAAATCATCCGCGCAAAAAATACTTTGTTCCACTGGCTGAGATCTATCGTTCACTTGAATGTTTTGATGAAGCGATTCAGATTTTAAAAGAAGGACTTAAATATCATCCTGAATATATCATCGCGCGCGCGCTGCTCGCTCAAACGTATTTCCAAATGGGGTATTTTGTGCAGGCCAACCATGAAGCCCATAAAGCCATTGAATCAGACTTTCAGAATATTCTGGCTCTTAAAATATATATCCGAAGCTGTTTTAAGCTGGATCAGTTCGAGGCGTCCAAATATGCGATTGCTCAACTCTTTTCCATTTTACCGGATGATGATGAGGCAAAGGAGTGGAAAAGGGGAGCCCTGAATCCGCAATCGACTTTTTTTCAAATGCCAATCGGTAAAATCGAGGATTTTGAATTAAAACCACTCACCCCCAAAAACGACAAAAAAGAAGTGATTGACGCCCTGAACCGACTCCTTATAAAGATCGATCAACACAAGGGGCAAAACAGGGAGCAAAAAAGGGGGGGGCTTTGTCAACGGTTCTGATTGTCCACGGTCCAAATATGAATCTGCTTGGTAAAAGGGAACCCTCTTTTTATGGGAAGGTGGGTCTCCGGAAACTGAACAAACATTTGGAAGACGTTGGAAAAAACCTTGAGATCAAAACCCTTTTTTATCAATCGAATGTGGAAGGAAATCTCGTCACAAAGATCCAGAAAATGGCTGAAAAAATCGATGGTCTTCTGATCAATCCGGCCGCCTATACGCATACGAGCGTTGCTATCCGGGATGTCCTGATCGCAATCGATATCCCAACTGTGGAAATTCATTGCACAAACATTTACAAACGGGAGCCTTTTCGTAAACACTCTCTTATATCGGATATTGTAGATGGCCAGGTTGTCGGTTTCGGTATTGAAAGTTATACACTGGGATTGGAGGCGCTCTCACGGCTGATTCGAAAACAGGGAAACCCTAAAAAAATACAAAGATGAACGCTTTTATTCAGGAACAATTTAAGAAAAAAAAGGCAGAGGCTTTCTTGATTTCAAATCTCCAAAATGTCCATTATCTGTCCGGATTTACAGGTTCAACCGCAATGCTTTTGATTACCTCTCATGAAAATTTCTTTTTTTCTGATTTCAGATACATGACCCAGGCCAAAAAACAGGTCAGGGGATTTAAAATCACCGAAGTCGCAAGAAACTCTGCCCAGTCTATCGCGTCTCAACTTAAAAAATTAAAATTAAAAAAATTAATCTTTGAAGCGGGTTCACTCACCGTATCTCAATATGAATATTTTCGAAAAGGCCTTACTGGCGTCAAATTGATTCCGATGCATGAGGATCCCGCTTATATACGGATGGTAAAGAAATCGTCTGATATTGCCAAAATTAAAAAAGCGATTCATGTCAACAAGCTCGCTTTTGATAAAACTCTGCCCCAAATCAGGCCTGGCTTGTCTGAAGCGGGACTCGCCTTCGAACTTGAAACCCAAATCCGGATGAATGGCGGAGAAAAACTGTCGTTCGACACTATCGTTGCTTCGGGACCGCGGGGGGCGCTCCCTCATGGAAGAGCCAGCTCAAAAGTTATGAAACGGGGGGAGCTCGTTACCATCGATTTTGGCACTGTTGTCGATGGCTACTGTTCTGATGAAACCTGCACAATAGGACTTGGGAAGCTCGGCGAAGAGCAAAAGAAAATTTATGCGATCGTTAAAGACGCGCACGATTTTGCAATGGAGAAAATCCGGCCCGGGAAAAAAGGAAAAGAAATTGATCGCGTTGCCCGGGATTATATTTCAAAAAAGGGTTATGGAAAATATTTCGGACATAGCCTTGGACATGGGATCGGCATGGCTGTTCATGAACGCCCAATGATCAGTCATGTCAGCGAAGACATTTTAGATCAGGGAATGGTTTTTTCGATCGAACCCGGAATCTATATCCCCAACTGGGGGGGGGTTCGAATCGAGGATTTGGTAGAGTGCACAAGGAGTGGAGGCAAACTGCTTTCTGAGATCAACAAAAGCTTGACAATTATTGATGTATAAATGAAATGCGGGAAGACCCCTATAACCTTTTAAATGAAGCGGCTGTTTCCCTTAAGAAAAAAAACTTTGAAAAAGCGGCGCTCCTTTATCATGAACTCGGTGATTATTTCACAAAAAAAGGTTTTTACGACAAGGCCGTTGCCTCCTATCAGAAATCCCTTGCTTTGCTTTATAATCCTGATCTCTATATCCTGATCGCAAATATTTATGAAACGCTTCATCAAAGCTTCGCGGCTTTGGAGACGCTCAATCAGGCGCTGGAAAACCTGAGGCAAAAAGAACCGACGCATCCCCTTGTTTCTGTCATTCAACAAAAAATAGCAAAAACCGCCTCCCCGGCCGATAAAGAGGGGCAATGGGAAAATATGATGAGAGATGCCAACCTCCTTCTTGAAGAAAATATTTTTTCTGACGCAAAAAAAATATATGAAAAAATTCTTTTGGATAACCCTGATCATGCCGAAGCAAAATTACGGCTTTCTGAAACGAAAGAAAAAGAGGCCGCCTTCCTGGGAAAGCGGGATGAAACCACTGTCTACGATTTGATCCAGTCCCTGGAAAAAGACCTGGGACTCCTCGAAGAACCCCCGGAAGAAAAACTTGTGCAAACCAAAACACCGCTTCAATCCCTCCCGCGGGAAACAATTTATGATCTGGCCATCGGCTACAAGGAAATGGGCTTTTATTCCAAATCTATCGATCATCTGCGGCAGGCCCTAAATACCCTTCCAGAAAACATGTCCAACGCCGATGTTTCATTTAAAGCTGACTGCGTTGCCTTGCTTGCCATCTGCAAGATTGAAGAAAAACATTTTTCCGATGCCATTTCTATCCTCGAAAAAACCCTGAAAGACCATGAAGAACAACTGCAAAAAATTCCCAAAGAATATCGGCTGGCATTATTATATATTTTAGCGGAATCATTCGAAAGGAGCGGCGATTTGAGATCTGCTCTCTTTAGTCTCAGGCGCATCGAAAGAGAAGACCGGAAATACAGAGATATCGATGACCGGATTAGAAAAATCAGATCGAAGATCGCTTCATAAATGATGAAGACCCGAAAGTGGATTATTCTGACTGTTGTTTTTTTATTTTTCGCGGGCGTTTTCTACATTTCAAAAGCCCGCGTTTCAAATCTCTTGTTAAAACCCTACCTTGAGAGAACGTTTTCCAAGTCCCTGGGCATAAAAATCGGGATTAAACATGTCGATTTTTCGGTTACGGACAGGTCTCTTAATATTTATGAGGTTACTTCCCCTTCTCTTCTTATGATTCCTGAAATTCATTCAACCATTGAACTTTGGCAGCTTTTTTTGGGGCGGCTGATATTAAAGAATGTGAAGATTCTAAAGCCAACCTTAACCTGGGATCATGATACCCAAAAGATCATGAAGATCCAAAAAATTCCTTATACCCCCTGGCATCCCTCTTTTAGATTAAAACTAAAAAATCTTGCGATTGAGCGGGCCAATATTAAACTAAAGACCCCTTTTCTGGAATTAGACTCTGAGGAATTAAACTTCGAAATGACTCCGCAAAAAAATAGCCGTTATGGCATGAAGCTCACTTTTGAGCCAACGAAATTTATTTACCAGAATCTCCCCTTGCGCGCGGATCATGTCGCCGTTTCCGGAAGCTTTTCACGAAAAGAGGGATTTCTTGGCGCTGTCACCTTAAAAAAAATATCGGTTAAAGATAAAACTCTCCCGATGGCAACCTTTTCTGTTGCTTATGAGAAGGGGGTCGTCCAGATAGACAAACTGAATTTGCAAAGCCCCTTTGGCCCCCTTGCTATCAGGGCGTCTTTCCCATTGAAAACGCAAATTCATCTCCCTCTTTTCGTGGCAAAATTTTTTATCAATGATATCCCGTTTATATTCCAGAAAGAGGACATTGAGGATCAGAACCATTTCCGGATTTATTCAAATAGCATTGTTTTAGAAAAAATTTTCCAGACCCCTTTTCAGATATCAGGGGGGGGATCATGGAATTCGGATGTCTATGTCCGAAACGGCGGCATCGAATGCACATCCCATGTTCAGTTCGAAGGGTTTTCTGTGGGCCCTGTTTTTCTTGGAACTATGAAAGGAATAATGAAGTGGACCCCTTCAGAAATTTCTTCTGAATTGACGTTCAAAGGTTCGCCCCTCTCCACGGAAGGAAAGTTCACAGCCTCTTTAAATCTGGCACCCAAAAAAATATCGGGGAGCGGATTTTTATCGCTTAAAGACTTTGTGGTAAAAAAGGAAAGATTTGCCTCCCTTTTGCTTCCTTTCACATTAACTTCCAATGGTATTCACTTTCCAAACATTGATCTTCATAAAAAGAAAGGACACCTTTATATTCAGGGTTCCATTTTTCGGGACAAATCGCTGAACATAAAAATCCACTCTCAAGATCTGGCAGCGGAGGAGTTTGACACCCTCCCTGCTTTTTACCGTGGACCGGCCCAGCTGGATGCCAGCATTTATGGAAAGATTCATAATCCATCCGCCGACTTATACTTAACCATTCAGGAGTTGTGGCTTGAAAAAATGGGGAATGGTTTATCGTATATTAAGGGAAGCCTGAGAGATAAAAAAATTTCCCTCGAGGCAAACCTATTGGGGGGAGGGTGGATACAGACTGCCGAGATCCAGTGGAAAAAAGATTTTCCGTATGAATCGAGGCTGCAACTTTCCAAATTTAATTTTGTGCCTTATGTCCCTTTTTTCAGAAAGGAGGTATTTAAATCAAAAGGATTATTAACAGGAACCGTGCTGTTGGCCGGATCTCTACATCGGCTTTCGGGATCATCCCTATCAGCTGATTTCTCAGAAATCAGGCTTTCCAGATCCGAATATGAAATTTACAACTCACAGCCCCTTAAGGTGCAATTAAATCAGGGCATGTGGGAACTTAAATCCGTCCGGTTTACCGGCGCCGATACCGCGCTGATGTTGGAAGGGTCCCTGTCGCAGGATGGAAATCTCAATCTTGTTGTGGAGGGTGATCTCAATAATGAAATTTTTGCGCTCATGGTTTCATCTTTTGAAAAAAGCAGCGGCAAGGCGAAAGTTTCCTGGCGTGTCGGCGGATCACTTAAGAATCCCATCTTTTTTGGGAACTACTTTCTTTCGAATGGAGTCATTAAAACATCCTGGTTTCCCCATACCTTTGAACAGCTAAACGCAAATATTACGTTTAGCAAAAATAAAATTTCAATCCATAAACTAGATGGGGAATTGGGGGGGGGCAAAATCGGCGCGAGCGGCGACATTCTTTTAAAGTCCCCTCACAGCCCCCAAATCGATATTCAGGTTGACATCTCCGATGCGCAAATACAATACCCGCCTTTCTCCGGGTTGTCTGGCCGGGTGTCTGGCTCCCTTTACTTAAAGGGCATTGAAAAACCTTATGAGCTGAAAGGGAATCTGGCGCTTTCAGAAGTTCTCTATAAAGAAAATATTGATTGGGAATCTGAAATTCTCAACTTTAAAAGGAAGCCTTATTTTCCAAAATCCCTGGAAACGCGCAAACCAACGCTCAAGTATCATATTTCTATTTTAGCGCCTAAAAATGTTTTTGTTAAAAACAACCTGGCAGATCTCGAGGCTGGGATGGATCTTCTGCTCAGCGGCACCAATGATCAGATGATTCTGATCGGCAAGATGGAGCTTATTTCAGGAACAGCGGTCTTTAAAGAAACCACATTCAAACTGAATTCCCTGCATATTATTTTTGATAACCCCGTGGAAATAGATCCAAAATTTTCAATCCTCTCGGAAGCAACCGTTCAGGAATATAAAATTTCTCTTGGGATAGAAGGGACACTTTCGAAATATAACATACGCCTCTCCTCCCAGCCCCCGCTTCCGGAAAGCGACATTGTTTCATTGCTCACATTCGGCGCGTTGCGCTCAGAAATCGAAAAACAGGAATCTCTGGATGTCACATCGCTTGAATTGGGTTCACTTTTCTTTGGCGGGGTTCAAAAGGCGGTTGAATCTGCCGCAAAAAAGTCGCTGGGCCTGAAATTCAGACTCAGCCCTTCCTACTCCGACACGAAACATGCAACCGCTCCACGGCTTCTCATTGGCAAGGCCATTGCCAAAAACATCGATGCAACCTTTAGCTCCATGTTTGATAAAAGCTCTGTTTTTTCCGAAAAGGAACTTAATTTAAAGTACAATCTTCATAAAAACCTCTCTTTTTTGGGGTTTTTTGAAGACCGAAGCGAAGAAGAATTACAAGATAACGCGAGCTTCGGCCTCGATTTTAAAGTACAATTCGAATTCAAATGAAGGTAGCCTCTCACTTTTGGATTGTTTTTTTCCTCTGCCTTCCTTCGGTTATCCTCGCGTCTGAATTCGAAGGAAAAGTAATTTCTGATATAAAAATCATCGCCCCTCCCGAAGCAGAGATGTCTGAAATAAGCGCGCAACTCATGTCTTTAAAGAGGATGCCCTTTTCATCAAAAAAAACAAACGACTTAATAAAATCCCTTTATCTGACTGAAAGATTTCATGATATTTCGGTTCACATTCTGACTATCGATCAAAAGAAAATCCAGCTTTCTTTCAGGTTTGAACTGGCAAAACGAATCGAGACCATTCAGTTTAGCGGAAACCATCTATTCTCGGATATCGCGCTCCTTCGAAGCATTGACTCGGCCGAAAACAGTCTTCTTAATGAAAATACCCTTCTTGCAGACAGGGTTGCATTAGAAGATCTCTATCGTGAAGCGGGTTATTTCAACACAAAGATTCGTGTTCATTTTTTTGGGCCAGTCAAACCGCATCTGATTCAGCTTTCTTATGAAATTGAAGAGGGCGCCCCGGCCATTGTTGAAGAATTCCTGGTTGATTCCGAAGGAAAACCCAAATCCCCCAAATCCAAAGAACTGCAACCCCTTTTTTCGATAGAAAAAAGGGATATTTACAGGCCGCGGCAGTTCAGGGAAGAAATTTTAAACTTAAAGAAATATTTTCTGGAGCATCGATATCTTTCCGCGCAAATTCTTCCGGAAATAACAACATTTAATAACGATAAATCGCTGGTGAAGATCTATCTAAAAACTATCCCCGGCCCGCAGTTTTTTTTCGAATTTGAAGGAAATACCGAATTCCCGGAGTATGAATTGCTCTCTCCATTAAGAACTTTTGAGGCAGCGGCGCCGCGTGTTACCGTTGATGACCTCCTAAAACACATTGTTCTTCTCTATAAACAGGAAGGATTCTATCACGCGCAAGCTTCTTACCACTCTTATTCAGACGCGGGCAGAAACAGACGCCTCATTCATTTTAAACTTGACACATTTGAACCCGTAAAAATAGAAAAGATTCTCATTCAGGGAAATCGTCATTTCGATGAGGCCTTTTATCTTGATTTTATCCATGAAAATGGTCCGGAATTGCTTTTAAAAAAACGATTTTACGAGAATGATTTTGAAACAGTCTCGCGGCTTCTGACCGACCACCTGAAAACAAAGGGGTTTTTGTTTCCAAAAGTATCTCTTCGGTCTTTAAACTGGGACTCTAAAAAAACTTCTGTTTCCCCGGAACTCCAGATTGAAGAAGGGCCCCAAACCAGGATTTCCGAAATTCAAATCACAGGCAGCCGGTTCTTCAGCCATTCAGATATTCTAAATCAGATGCGGCTCCCTCTTGATACGCCCCTTAATTTATTTCAACTGGAGCTCGGTCTTAAAAAACTTGCGGATTTTTACGCGGAACATGGTTTTTTAAAGTTTGTCATAAAAAACGCCGGTTCAGAACAGATGATCCGTTATTCAAAAGATTTTACCTCGGCAGTTCTTAAACTGGATTTACAAGAAGGTCCGCAGACGAAAATCGGCAATTTGGTTTTTAGGGGTGCCCTAAGAACTCGAAACCGCGTCATTAAAAGAGAACTCTTTTTTAAAAAGGGGGATTTATGGAATCCCCAGAATATTCAAAAGTCAGAAAATCAACTCTTAAGGCTGGGGCTATTTAGCAACGTAAAAATCACTCCCGTCAGCGGGGAGTTTAAGGAAGGGGAGACGGATGTTCTTATCGAAACCCTCGAGAGGCTTCCTGGATTGACCGAATTTGGCGGCGGGTTTGCAAATGACGATGGTTTGAGAGGATTTGCGGGGGTGGCCTACAGAAATGCCGGCGGATGGAATCGGGTTATTTCATTGCGCGCGGAAGTAAACAGGCCCGTGCATAAATTCAAATTCCTCGAAAGGGAAATTCAGGTCGGTTTTTCAGAGCCGTACCTTGCGGGAATTCCCCTGGTTGCCAGATTCAATCTTTCACATCGAAAAGAAGGAACGCTTCCCTTTGATGAACGCTCTACAGAAGCCAAAATCAGCCTCGACAAACGGTTTTTTGATTTTATAAGAGCAACACTGCAATATAGTTATGATTTCAGGCATATTTTCAGGGCGGTCAATCCTGCCGATGTTCAGAAAGATGTTGCCGCGGCTATTGGCCCGATCATAAACTTTGATTTCAGGGATGACCCATTTAATCCATCGAAGGGATCTCTTCATTCGCTTTCCTCATTTATTTATCTTCCCGAAATTGGCAGCAATGAAAATGTCGATTTGGTCCGCACCAAATATGTGACCAGTTGGTACTTTACCCCCTCGTCCTGGCTAACCCTTGTTTTATTTGGAGGCGTGGGCTATGCGCGCTCTCTTTCTGACATTGACCCCATTCCAGCAGATTTAAGATTCTATCTCGGGGGCCGCGCCACGATTCGCGGCTTCCAGGAAGACGAAATTGGTTCCGACACAAAAAATAAAAAAATCATTGAGAATTCATTTGTCAATTATAAAGCTGAATTTCGCGTGCCGCTTATCAGAGATTTTGGCGCTGCCCTTTTCTTCGATGGCGGGAATGTTTTCTTTGATGACATCGACCATCCTGAATCTACCGTCAGCGATTTTAAACATTCCTTCGGTCCCGGACTTCGTTATACCACCCCCATCGGCCCGGTCAGCCTCGATTATGGTTTTAGAATTTCGAAAAAAGAGAGCAATGCCTATTTTGTCGAACCCGGCCGCCTGCATTTTTCGATTGGGATCTTTTGATTTAAAAACCTCGATTGCCATTTTAAGTAACGGGTGATAGGAGAAATAATGATGCATTATAAGTTTATAATTTCCTTCATCTTCTTCCTTATACTGCTGGAATCTCCCGCTGTCCGCGCCAAAATTATCGACCGCATTGTTGCGATCGT
>CAYJMQ010000057.1:0-2005 GCA_964371555.1 uncultured bacterium
GGAGAAAAAATCGTGGGATCAGACGATTTTATCCGGTCTCTGGAATCAGGGGGACGAGGGAGAAAACGAGGGGGGGACTCTTGCATACTTCTTACATTCTTATTTTGTAATCCCAGATGATTCAGAGGCCGTTTTGGCAGTAACCTCTCATGGAAGGGATCAATTTTGTTCTGTCGTTTCGAAAGCCAATATGATCGGCTGTCAGTTTCATCCTGAAAAAAGTGGCGAAGCGGGTTTAAAAATATATAAAAATTTTCTCTCTCTTTGAAACTGTTAAATCTCTTGTCTCTCTTCCATAATAAAGTATAGTAAAAAAAATGGAAATAAAAGTAAGGCCTCAGTTATGGAGGGAGGAGAGGCAATGACAGAGCGAGAGTTTATAGAATTACGTCTCAAAACAAAAGAAATTCCAAATGAGTATAAAGAACATGACTATTTTTTGCCGAGTATTTCGAAGGAAAAAATTCCGTATGGGAAACACGCGCTGAATTCTTTTGATGGCCAGCTTGCCTTGCGTCCCAAAGAGGTTTTTTATTGCCGAAAGTGTGTGAATCCAAATCAGAGGCCCCGCATTACTTTCGATGAAAATGGGGTTTGCAGCGCGTGTCGCTATAAAGAATACAAAAAAACATCCATCAATTGGGAAAAACGCCGTGAGATGTTTTTAGAAATGTTGAAGCGGTTCAGGAGCCAGGATGGCAAATGGGATGTCATTGTCCCATGCAGCGGGGGGAAGGATTCCGGAGTTGTGGCACACCGTCTGAAGCATGAATATGGAATGCATCCCCTTTGCGTGACTTGGTCTCCCCTCTTATATGCCAATATTGGAATGAGAAATTTTCAAAATTTAATTTCGTCAGGATTAGATAGTCACTTATGCTCTCCCAATCGTATCTTACAAAGAAAACTTTCAAAATTGGGTTTGGTCGTGACTGGAAATCATCATGATCCGTTTGGTCGGGGGATTATGTGTTATGCTTTTCATGTGGCATTGAAGTATGGAATCCAATTGATCATGTTTGGTGAAAATGCGGAGCTTGAATACGGGGGGGATACCACACATGCTGAGAAACCCTACAATCCGTTCGAAGACTGGGATAAGTTTTATTTTAAACACACATCCGTTCAAAAAATTATTAATTTTGGGCTGGAAAATGGTTATTTGACAAAGGAAGATATGAAGGAGCCGAGTCTTTTATGGTACGCTCTACCAAATATCGATCAAATAAAAAAGGCCAATATCGAAGCGCAATGGTTTGGCTGGTATCATCCTTGGACGCCCCAGGAAAATTATTATTATGCTGCAGAGAATTATGGTTTCCAGCCTATGCCCAGAAGAACTGAGGCGACTTATTCTAAGTATGCCAGTATCGATGACCTGACGGATCCCTGGCATTATTATATGATGCTTATTAAGTTTGGTTTCGGCAGGGCAACGTCTGACGCGGCGCACGAAATTCGGGATGGACACTTGATCAGAGAGGAGGGGGTTGCCCTCGTCAGGCGCTATGATCTCGAGTTTCCGGCTTTGACATTCAATGTTTTTCTTAAATATCTTGATATTACTGAAGAAGATTTTTGGGACATTGTGAATGCTTATCGATCTATTTCTCCCCATTTATGGAAGTATGAACATGGGGAGTGGAAATTAATTCATCAAGTCTCTTAGGATTTTGAAGCAGAATATTATTGCAGTCGATTTCCTCAATCCATTTAGCAGTATCGCATTATTCAGGTATTGGGGCAGGCGCCATATTTATTATCTTCATCGCTCAAATGACATTTTGACCTCTTTTTTTTTGTTTGTTCACAGGAAAACAGGAAAGTCGTTTGATCCCATGGACTGTACCATGTGTGTTTCGGAGGGGGAGTCTCCAGAATACATGCTCGATACCATCATCCTTGAGAAGATGGAACTTGCCCGAAAGGTTTTTCTTCAAAAGCTGCGGCAGGTTGTTGACATTTCGGATTATGAAAGGGAGCGGGTTTCAAGGGTTTTTTCCAA
>CAYJMQ010000057.1:2015-11901 GCA_964371555.1 uncultured bacterium
ATCTAAAAGCGGGAATGGAAATTTTTCATTCCGTTCAACTCTATGTTTTTTTGGCAACTTACTTTAAAGAGCGCTGTCATATTAGCGTGGTTTTGGTTAGAAGATCGTTCTTTTCTTTTTTAGTTCAGGAATGTTTCGAAAAAGATAAAATCCAGATCGAATTTTATCGCTCCTATTTCTGGAATCGACGGATGGTAAGAGATCACTACGAAATGGATAGGATTATCAGCATGGAGCAGGTGGTTCACTTTCCAGCATGGGTTGTGCGGGTGACAAAGTGCCTTCTATTTCTTGGCTACTTATTTTCACAGTTTATTTTGGATCATCTTTCTTCGGCGCTTGGGGCTCCGAATAAGATTCTAAAATCCCGTCGGATTTGTGCCCTGGTTTTTAGTAATCACCCGACCCATTTTCACAACTGCCTTCCCTGGGTTGTCCCGTTTGCGGACAATCTGAGAAACATCCCGGGAAACATCCCGGGAAACATCAAAGACGAGATTTTAACCGTTCTTCCTGCTAACTTTGGGTTGGATGCCTGGCGTTTTTATGAGGCCATATCGGGTGAAACGATAGAATATGATTATTCTTTGAGTCTAAAGTATTTGAGGGGGAACCAAAACAATAGAAGAGTTGGGTCGTATGCATTTAAGTTTTTCTTGAAGAATCTCTATCTTTATCGGCGCTTATGGATGAGGTTCGATTCATTGTGGATTTGGATGCATAAATATGCGTTTGAATGGTTCCTCCAACTCAGTCATTTCGAAGCGCTTTTCTACGTGAGGGGGGTCAAAATATTGTGGACGATGAATGAGGATACCTCCGATACACAGCATGCCGCGATAGCCATTCACAGACTTGGGGGGGTCTGTTTAGGGACCAGTTGGTCTGAAACTTCGTTTCCTCAATGGAATATTCAAAAAAATGACATGGATATTTTTTTTGCTCGGGGAGAGCGCTCAGTTCAAATCCGGTCTGGAATGAAGGAACAGAATATTTATTATATCGTGGCCGGATATCCGGGTGATGTTTATTTTCAGGACGAGATCAGGCGAGCGAAAGAATATCGCGAAGGCCTCTTGAGAAAACATCCCATTAAACATATTCTTACGTTTATTGACAATAAGGCATCAAATGATTTTTTAACATCTAAAGAATTGATGCGAGACATTTACCAAAGATTGCTGGATTGGGTAGAAGAGGAGGCTGGAAACTTTATCATTGTTAAAACCAAGACTTTGAAAACTCTTGATAAGATGCCAGATCTCATGGAGAAGATATTGTTTTATATAAAACGCGGCAAGGCTTCGATTGTGGAAGAAAAAGGGGTTCTCTATCCGGGTTTGTCAGCGGATGCCGTATTTGGCATTTCCTCCATTACGCTGACCTCGCTAATGGCTGTTTTAAAAAAACCGGCAATCTTTTATGATCATCATCATTTGCTGGATAAATTTCCTCTTGGAATTTCAAATGGAACTATTATTTCGAAAATCGAAGAAATTATTCCAACGATACGGGATGCGATGAAAAATCATTCCTGGGCTTTATGGGATCGGGATCAACCCTATAAGGGTTCAACGATTGATCCATTTGTAGATGGGAAGGCTGCTTGGCGGATGAGAAAATATATCGAGCTCTTGGCTGAGAGTTACAAAGGGGGGGATTCGAGAGAAGCTGCCGTAGGCAAAGCCAACGATGATTATCAAAAGAAGTGGGGAGAAAATTATGTTGTTGATGGGACTTTTACCGGGTAGTGAAGTGAACTCACAATGGAGATAAAATACTGCAGGAGATGCGTTCTTTCGAACTTGCGTCCCTCTTCAGTCGCTGAATTTAGACACCGGCCGGGGGAGACAAAGGCAAGGCTTTTAATTGATGAGAATGGGATTTGCGATGCCTGCCAATACGCGGAATGGAAAGATACAAAAATCGATTGGAAAAAAAGGGAAGGAGATCTCCTTCAACTGTTGGACAAGCATAGAAGAAAAGATGGTTACTTCGATGTGCTTATCCCTGGCAGTGGAGGGCGCGATAGCATAAAGGTATCCCATCTGCTGAAATACAAATATGGAATGCATCCGCTGACGGTTACCTGGCCACCGCATCTCTACACCGATATTGGCCGGAGAAATTTTGAGCGATGGATAAATGTGGGGGGCTTTGACAATATGACCTACCGCCCTAATGGCCGGATTCATCGTCTGCTTACCAAGCTTGCTTTTGAGAACCTCCTGCATCCCTTTCAGCCCTTTATTCTGGGTCAAAAGAATCTGGCCCCTAACATAGCCCTTAAATTTGGCATCAAACTGATTTTTTACGGAGAGAATGAAGCGGAGTATGGAAATCCGATTTCTGACAATGTTCGCGCGACACGGGATATCTCTGTTTACACCGCTGATCAAAAAGAGCGGCTCGATCTCTATATATCCGGGGTTCCGGTGAAAATGTTAATCAGTCAACATGGTCTTACGCTGCATGATTTGGAGGCTTATTTCCCCCCCGATCGTCAAGAGCTGATAAAATCGAAAATAGAGATTCATTATCTCGGCTATTATCTGAAGTGGACCCCACAGGAGAGCTACTACTACGCGGTGGAGCATTGCGGTTTTGAAGCAAATCCCGAGCGAAGTGAGGGGACTTTTACGAAATATGTGAGTCTTGATGATAAAATCGATGGATTTCATTATTGGACCTCTTTTATCAAGTTTGGTCTGGGAAGGGCGACTACCGATGCCGCGAAAGAGATTCGAAATCATCATCTGACAAGGGAAGAAGGGGTTACTTTGGTGCGTAAATTTGACGGGGAATTTCCTAAAAAATATTTCAACGAGGTTTTAGAGTATATGGATATCGATCAGGAAAGATTTTTCAATATTGTGGATTCCTTTAGATCACCGTACCTCTGGGAAAGGATCAATGGGGAGTGGAAGCTCCTGTATCAAGTCTCCTAAGCGGACCAGAGATAACCATCTCTTCCCCCCATCTTTTTTTGTAGCGTTCATTGGCGAAAGCGATTGCCTGAGAGGGGGGGATCTCCCGATTTAGAACGTTCAAAAGATCGTAAATATAATGGTGTATCCGGGAGGCAGACTGGCCATCCATAAAGGGATCTATATGAGATCCCTTAAAGGGCTCCAACTTTGTAAAAGATTCAGACTGCTGTTTTTTCTCTAAAGTTGTTTCAATAGCCCTATAAATTTTATTAGACTTATGAATGAGAGTTAAATTTGGCAAAATCAATGGGTATCGCTCAAAATAACGATGTTTGTCGTAGATAATGACCGGCTTTCCCAAAAGGGCGCTCAATGAGGAAAGGCTGATGCTTCCCAAACTAAAAACAAGATCCGCTGCCAATCCCGGATAGAGAGCCCCTTTGCCATAAATAAATAAAAGCCTATCTTGATGCTGAAACATCTCTATTTTTTCTGAAAGATCGGGATAATCATCCCTGTTAAACATTTTTTTTGACTTAATAATCAAAAAATTATCCGCCTGAGATCCTAACCAGGATAATAATTCCTGATACGTTTCTAAAAGGGTATCCCCTGAAATTAACGTATCGTTTGCGGCAATATTGTCGAAGAAAACAACTATTTTTTTACAAGGGTTGTTATTTAAAATAGTCTCTCTTAACTCCAGGGCTTTCCGTAGTTCCGAACCGAAAATCTCTTCAGCCGGATATCCGGAGATCACATACGAATGGCATTGAGCCGCTGTGGCCATTGAGATTTCTACCATCCGTTTTCCCCAGCAGAAGAAGATATCATTTTGGTTTTGATCCCAGGAGGGAAACGGCGGCTGTGACCAGGAAGTTTCAAGGCTCACCCCCCCGAAGCGCCTGATGGCGACTGCGGCTATCTGGGTTTGTGAATCGTCTTCATTCATCGTCCATAGAATCTTTGACCCCGTAGTCAAAAAAAGGGCTTCAAAAAAACTGAGTTTCATCAAAAAATGGATTAAATATTTTGAGATCCAAAAGTGAATTCCTCTCAGACCAAAGAGTCTTCGATATGTTCGGATGTTTTTTAAGAGCATGCCGGGAAAGGGGATCTGGCTCTGGAAAAAAAGGGGATTTTCTATTTTGGAAAAAAAATGATGACTTACGATTTCAATAAGCTGTGAAGAGCGATTCTGATAGAAATCCCTGGCCGACTTCCGTAGCGGCAGATGAAGCGCCAGAATTTGATTTTTTAAAGAATCATCACCCTGAAGCACCCAAGGGAGACAATTATGGGAGTCCGTTGCGCGGTGATTAAATATCCATGCGCAGATTCTATATTTTATTTTCTTCCCCTTTGGAAACCACACAAAAGAAATGAGTTTTAATACCAATGAGAGGATGAGATAGAGAAAAAAACCGACCCAGTGGAGGAAAAGAAAGAGCGGTTTCTTTTCCAGCTTATAGTAGGAGATCTCGCGATCCCAGAGATAATTTTTTCTTTTTTCAATCTGTTCAGGGTAATTAGCATTGTAAAAAAGAAGGGGAAGGCGGACACTTGCGTATATTTCCCTGATCCTATGAGAAAATGGCCCCTTTTTTAATAAGACAGCTTTTATCCGGTTCTTATATGGAAATTTATGTAACAGTATGACGTAGAGTTGTAACGCAAAATAGAGATCGGCCGCCGCATATTTACTAAAGCAAGTGGCGAGTCTCGCCCGTTCATATTCGGAAATATCCCCAACTTTGTTTGTGAAATGGGATAATAAAAAATCCTCCACTATTTTTCTTTCGCTGATAAGGATCTGATTGAGTTCTTCGTAAAGTGAGCAGGCGCCATTCGATTCGGAAAGAGTGCAGTCTATCGACTGAAACGACCATCCCATCCCTTTCAGAAGTCTGGTTAAGAATGATCCGAGAATACTCTTCGTTCGATGCAGGTAGTGGATAGAACGGATTTTTTTAAAACGCCACAAGATTACAAAAAGGGTACTCACCCCCAGTCTATCTACAATCAGCAGCGATTCGTTCGTTGGAGGTAAAGCCTTACCGATGGATAGTTCCATTACCAGACGCTAAGGCCGCCATCGACTATTAAATTATGCCCGGTAACATATTGAGAGGCTTTGCTCGCGAGGAAAATGAGCGGTCCCTTTAAATCGTTTCCATTTGCCATCCTCCCTAACGGAACGCGATAGGAATAATTTTTTACAAATTCTTCATCCAATCCCCCTGAATTTACTCCACCGGGACTGATTGAATTCACCCGAATGTTGTGTTGCCCCAAGTAGGATGCGAGATATTTGGTTAATCCAATCACACCATGTTTTGATGTCGTATACGCAGCCGGGGAATTTAACCCTGATTTTCCATAACATCTCTGATCCGGCGCCACGACTCCCAGAAAAGAGGCTACATTGATAATACTCCCCCCCCCTTTTTTCTTCATGCATCGGCTAACGGCCCGGCAAACAAGATACATCGCTGAAATATTTGTCTCTAGAACATCTTTCCAGCTGGCATATTCTGATTCCTCAAATCTTTTATTAAAATCGGTGGGGCGCTTTGAGAAGGTATTCACCAAAACGGTGGGGCCGTCATATTTTTTTTCTATCTCTCTTATTGTCGCTTCGACATCATCTTCATCAGTCACATCGAGTTTTATATACTCAGCCCGTTTGTTAATCTTCTTTAGATTTTCGACGATCGGAATGCCCTCCTTTCCATTGATATCCGCAAGGATCAGCCTGCACCCCGATTCAGCCAAGATAGACGAAAACTGTTGGCCAATAGGCCCGGTGAAACCGATCTGTAATACACTGCTGTCTGTTAAATCGAAGAGTTCCTGATAATTCATTTCAGATGTTCATCATTTATAATGATCTAAAAACGGGTGAAACGATCTCCCCCCGAAGGGAGGTCATGAGCGTTCCTTTTGTCAAAACGGTTTTTAGCTTTTTTAAAACACTATCTACAATGGTTAGAATACGGTCGATGATCTCTTCATCATGCGAAAAACTGAGCGCGAAGTAGCCGGTAAATAACAACCCCCTTTCTGCTGACTCCTGCTGCATATAAGATTTTATCGCCAACGGCGCTTCTTGAGAGCTGGACCCCTCTCTTTTTTTGAAAAGGATCGTCGGTCTGCATGGAAATCCCTTAATTTCCAGGAAATCTGAGAGTTCATGGCGATGAATAAGATCATTAAACCGATTGATAAACATTTCCCCTCGTTCCCAAATTTTCCCAATCACCCCAAACCGATCGATGACCTCATAAGTGGCCTTGCACGCCGCGAGCGAAGCAAACTCTCCCGCGAACGTCGATGAAAAAAAGAATCGCGAATCATTTAAGATCTCCATATATTGTTTCTTTCCGACAATGGCCGCAAGCGGCATTCCGTTTGCAATGCTTTTCCCAAAAACAGCAAGATCAGGGATGACATTGAAAAGCGACTGTGCCCCGGCAGCGTGCCATCTGACCCCCGTGATGGTTTCGTCAAAAATAAAGAGCGATTCATGGCTTTTTGCGATCTCCCTGCATTTACTTAAAAAGTCATCCCGGGGAGAATCGACAAGGCAAGGCTCCATGATCACGGCGGCAATTTGATCCGGATAATCGTTAAAGATGCGCTCCAGGCTCTGACTATCATTATAATGAAATTTATGGACCAACCGCTCGATTCCCGAAGCTATTCCCAGGGTTTTTTCGGAAACGCCGAGAAACCAATCATGCCATCCGTGGTAACCACAGGTGGCGATATGTCCCCTTCCGGTTACAGCCCGAGCGATTTTAACGGCGGCAGAAGTTGCCTCTGATCCCGTTTTTGTGAACCGTACTTGTTCCGCGCAGGGGATTCTCTTTGAAAAAAGCGCAGCCACTTCGACCTCTAACGGATGCATGAGTGTCAGCTGAATCCCATTCCGCACGGATTTACAGATCGCTTCTGTAACATGGGGCTCCGAGTATCCCAAAATGACGGCATGCAAACCCATTCCGGAATCGATATACCTATTGCCATCCACATCAAAGATTTCCGCCCCTTTTCCGCTGGCAGCGTAGATCGGAGAGACCCCAAACGAAAATTGGGTTGGCCCTTTGCTGAGCGTTTGAGTTCCATTGGGAATCAGGGACAATGCTTCCTTCCAGAGAGCAAACGATCGTTCCAGTTTCAACCCTTTTGACATCAGTGATTTCCCCCCCTTAGAAAGTTTTTAAAAAGGATTAAATCTTCTTTGGTATCAATGTCGAAAAGAGGGGCGTTGCTTTTTTCTTCAATAAAAGAGGGTTCATCAGCGAATGCCGAATAAAGATGAACCTTCCCCGGTTTTTTAAAAAGACGGGCCGTTTTTGCAATGATAAAACTGTCGGTCGATAGATAATAGTCAGGCAAGTCCTGCTGTCTATATAGTTTCGTTTTAAGATCAAAAATCATTTTATTATTTTTATTTTTTTTAAACATCCAATAGGGATGATATTTTGATACCTTTCTTGCCGTAAAAACGACATCCGCCTTTTTTTTATAGATAAAATCAATCCCCTCTTCAATCGATATTTCGCGATAGGGAACGTTCCCGTATAATATGACGGTGATCTCGGGCAGGAATTTTTTTTCCCTATAATATCGCCTCAGCGTATAGCGAAGCGCTTCGATAATATGAGAATAGCGGGTTGCCAAACGGGCGGGACGCCTGATGACCCGAATGCCAGAGCGCCTCGCCAGTCGGGCAATGTCAACGCAATCTGTCGAACAGATAATATCGTCCAGGACCGGGGATCGGAGCGCGTAGTCAAAGGTGAATTGAATGAGTGGCTTGCCGTTAATGAGTGTCAGATGCTTCTTCTTCAGCCGCTGGCTATTTTTCCTCGCAAGGATAATGGCGACCTTTGAATATCTTTTTATCTTCATCCTTTTTCAAATTTATAGGGCTGAAAATTGAATTGCAACAGGGAATTGCGGCAGAGTTTTTAAAAAACAATTTGATTCTTAAGTGAATCGTTAGTAGCCTTTTTTAGGCGACATTTAATATGAGGAGCAGTTTCAAACAACAATACAGATCAGTCATTTTTTTTCTCTTTAAATACAAAAAAATTTATATCCCGCTCTTTTTTGTTTCAATCGGATATGCGGTGTTCGAGGGGATCAATATCTCTGTGCTGCTGCCACTCTTTGACTCTGCGCTGGAACGATCCCACTCAGGTGGGGGATTATTTGTTTTTTTGAAAAAAATAATCGCCATGCTTCCTTTCGATGATCCGTTTCTAAATACAGTCGCAATGGCTGTTTTCGTGATGCTGACAAAAGAGCTTTTGGCATTTGGGAGGCAATATCTGATCGGTTTTGGTGTTGCCGAAGTCGTTAGCGAAACCAAACAGAAAGTCTTTGATAAATATATTCGGAGTGACTACCAGTTTTTCCTGGATAACAAACAGGGGGATTTGCAGTACAAAGCTATTTTCTCCTCCGGGCGCCTCGGAAATTGTCTGCAATATATCCCGGATCTTATGACCTCCCTATTCATGTTTGGCACTATAGGTCTCCTTCTTTTCTCCATCTCTTTTCCTGTGACGATATCACTGTTCATTCTGGCTTTCCTTTTTAATCTTTTTACAAGGTATTTGGCAAAGCGGGTTTCCTACCATGTGGGGAAAGAAAGGGTCATTCTGGGGTCGCAAGCCACAGTCATCATCAATGAATTTATTGACGGCGTGAAACAGATTAAACTGCTGGATAGCGCAGAGTTATGGAAAAAGAAATTTGCAATTGTTCTTGCAAAATTTAAAAGGCTTGTGATTAAGGATACGCTCTGGACAGCCATTCCGGAGCGCCTGATGCAGCTTGTTCCCGCATTGGTTTTAATGCTCGGGGCCTGTTTTTTGAAATTTTCAAAGGGAGTTCCCTCAGCCGTTTTGTTATCAAATCTGGCGGTTATCGGTGTTTATGTTTTTGGATTTTATAGATTGCTGCCGCATCTGATCTCTATAGGAAAACTCAAAATGCAGATCATGAATACGCTGCCCGATGTCGATCATCTTTACGCCATTTTGCATGAGAAAACAAACTTTCTCCCTGATGGTCTGAAGGAAGCAGACCGGTTTGAGAAAGAGATCCGGTTTGAGAATGTTGGTTTTGGTTATAAAAATAAGGAAAAGATTTTAAATAAGATCAATTTCACTATCGAAAAAGGTAAGATTACCGCTATCGTAGGTCCTTCAGGGTCCGGGAAATCAACCATCGCCAATCTGATATTAAAATTATTTGAACCGGACGAGGGATTGATTACGTTAGATGGTTTATCGATCGGGGATATTAAAACCTCCTCTTTAACAAAGATGATTATCTCCGTCAGCCAGGAGACCTTTATTTTCAATGCCACGATTCAGGAGAATATCCTCTTTGGTTGTTACGATATGGAATTGGATAAAATCATTTCGGTTTCGAAGTTGGCTCACGCCCATGAGTTTATTATGGAGCTTCCAGAGCAATATCAGACGATCGTCGGGGATAAGGGGCTGAAATTATCGGGGGGACAGCGCCAGAGAATCGCGATTGCGCGGGCAATGTTAAGGGAGCCGCAGATATTGATCTTTGATGAAGCGACCAGTTCGCTCGATCCGCATTCAGAAACGCTCGTTCAAAGGGCGATCGAAAATGCCTCGAAAAACAGGACGGTTATCATCATTTCACATCGATTATCGGCGATCCATCATGCCGATAAAATTATTGTGCTCGCCAATGGGGAGATTGTCGCCCAAGGCAATCATCGGTATTTAATGACTCAAGAGAGCTATAGGAAGTTATTTCATATAAGCAGCGCTGCCATTTTCGAAGAAAATAGCAGCGCAATATAAAAGGTCGACGAACCATTTCTTCGAGCTGGTTCGTCTCCTATTTAGATTCTGCTGAAAAAGTGTCGGTAAATTGAAAAAGTGGTCTCCCCATTTATG
>CAYJMQ010000058.1:0-7578 GCA_964371555.1 uncultured bacterium
ATCGATGTTTTTTGCAATCTCAGGCGTTGCGCTCCCAAGTTTTGTAGTTGCGGCGATTCTTGTTCTGATCTTCTCTTTCTATCTCCCCTGGCTCCCTGTGGGACTCTGGGATGGGGGGATTGAATATAAAATCCTGCCAACCGTCGCTTTGGGTTTGAGACCGGTCGCTATTATTGCGCGGCTGATGAGAACAAGCATGCTCGATGTCATTCAAGCCGATTATGTCCGGACTGCGCGCGCAAAGGGGCTTTCTGAAGCGCCTGTCATTTTAAAGCATGTTGTTAAAAATTCCCTGATCCCGGTTCTCACCATTTCCGGCCCCTTGATTGCGGGGGTCATCACCGGTTCATTTGTTATTGAGCATGTATTCGCCATTCCGGGTATGGCAAAACATTTTATTCTTGCCGTTACCAATCGTGACTACACGCTCATCATGGGGGTTACGCTGGTTTACGCAGCCCTTCTGATTGTGGCAAATATTATTGTTGATGTGCTGTATATGATTGTCGATCCAAGGATCAAACTCGCATGAATTGTCTTAACCCAAATTCAAGCGTTTATATGTTAGAGATTACGCATGAGTAAAGAACTTGGAAAGTCGCTCTGGGACGATGCCAGAAAAAGACTTTTTAAAAATAAAGTCGCCGTTGTTTCTCTTTCATTCATTCTCACCATTGTTTCCGTGGCAATTTTTGCCAATTTCATTGCCCCTTTCAGTTATGAGGCACAAAATGTTTCGAATCGCCTTGCGCCGCCGAACTGGCAGAACTGGATGGGAACAGATATTCTCGGACGTGATCTCTTAAGCCGCATCCTTTATGGAGCAAGAATGTCTCTTTCCGTCGGAATCATCACCGCGTTCTGCTCACTTATTATAGGAATGATCTATGGATCGATTTCAGGATACGTTGGCGGACGCCTGGATAATATAATGATGCGAATGGTTGATATTCTCTATACCTTTCCATCGCTTCTTCTCATTATTCTCATCACGCTCCTTTTTGGAAAGGGGCTCATTGGAATCTTTGTGGCGCTTACGATTGTGGGATGGGTTTCTGTGTCGAGAATGGTGCGGGGACAGATTTTACAAGTCAAAGAAATGGCTTTTGTGGAAGCAGCCCGTTCAATTGGAACAGGTCACGCAACCATTGTGCTTCGGCATATTCTTCCCAATATTATTGGACCCATTATCGTCACACTTACATTTGAAATACCAGCCGCGATCCTATCGGAATCTTTCTTAAGTTTTATTGGCCTCGGTCTAAAACCCCCATTTAGCAGCTGGGGGACATTGGCAAACGATGGATTTCAGGCATTTAAGAGCTTTCCAAACCTTATTATCTTCCCCGGACTCGCTATTTTCTTTACCGTGCTTTCATTTAACCTCTTGGGCGATGGCCTGCGCGACGCCCTTGACCCAAAGCTGAAGCACGGTTAACTCATGGGAGGTAAATATGAAAAATAAATCGATCGTAATTTTTATGATTGTCGCCATTTCCGCCGCCTTTTTCTTCTTTATTAAAAAACCCTCTAAAATCACCCAACTCGAAGAGTTCCGCTTCCAAATCACAGCAGATCCCCCATCGCTTGACTGGTCGCTTGCCACAGACCACGTTTCAGCAGACATCCTCTTTAATCTGATGGAAGGATTGATTCAATATGATGAAGATCTAAATCCAACTCCAGCCCTCGCAGAACGGTGGAGCGTTTCTTCCGACGGAAAGCGCTACACCTTTCACTTGCGAAAAGGGGTCTTGTGGAGCGATGGAAAACCACTCACAGCTCATGATTTTGTTTATAGCTGGCAGAGGCTGCTAAATCCCAAGACGGCAGCCGACTATGCCTATTTCCTCTACGACATCGTCAATGCAAAAGAATACAATTCAGGAAAACTCAAAGATTTTAACCAGGTCGGCGTGCATGCAAAGGATAATGAGACATTGGTGGTAGATCTTTGGCACCCCGCTTCTTATTTTATTTCGATTCACGCGTTTTGGGTAACTTTCCCGATGAGAAAAGATATTGTCGAAGCCCACGCAGATAAGTGGTCATCACCAAAGCATATCGTCACACTGGGACCTTTTAAACTCAATGCCTGGCAGCATGACTACAAAGTAGTTCTGGAAGCAAATCCTCTCTATTACGGCAAAAAACCCAAAATCAAATATGTGACGGCTTACGTTGTGAATGAAGATTCAACAGCGCTTTCACTTTATGAAACGAATAAACTGGAGCTTCTAAGGAGAATTCCTTCCGTTGTCATTTTAAAATACCAGGACAAACCCGATTACCAAAATGCCCCTTATCTGCGGGGATATTACTATGGCATCAATACAAAGAAGAAACCGTTTAATGACGTACGCATAAGACATGCTTTTTCACTTGCTATTGACCGTACCCAGTTCCCGAAAATTTTGGGAGGTGGACAGATTCCCCTTCATTCCTGGGTTCCCCGGGGCATGCTTGGACATGCGGCTGATATTGGGCTCAAACACGATCCCCAAAAGGCAAGAAGACTTTTGACTGATTCGGGTTATCCGAATGGAAAAAATTTTCCACGGGTTGTGATGGCCTATGACACACGGGATGACAACAAAGTGATTGCTGAAAATCTGCAGTCTCAATGGAAAGAAACACTGGGTATTCATTTAGAAATTGAAAACAGCGAATGGAAAGTCCACCTAAAAACCCTTGAGACCGATCCACCTCATCTTTGGAGATTGGGGTGGGGGGCCGATTTTCCCGATCCAGATAATTTTTTGAATCTCTTTACTTCCTATTCGGGAAACAATTTCACCCGATGGGCGAACCCAAAATACGATAAGCTGATCGAAGAGGGGGCCAAAGAACTCGGCGCTCAAAAACGGATTGTCATTTACAATCAGGCACAAAGAATTCTCACGGAAGAAGATACGCCGATTATTCCTCTCTTTATGGAAGCACAGAATAATCTACTTAAAAATTATGGAAGATGATTTCAACCAAATGCAATTGAGATTCACATTCTTAAAAATGTATATTTGGAAAAGTAGTTTACCCCTTTTTGCTCTATTTCTTGAGGTGGTTAAAAAACAAACGGTTTAGGTCGGGCGACCTAAACCGTTTTAATAAGGTATCGTTGTGTTGTGTAAAATTAGACAGAAGGTGTTCTTAGGATTCTTCTGTGCTGAAGAATTTTACAAAGAACAAATCTAGCAAACAGTGTGCCAGGTTTTTCATGCCTAGAAAAACTATAAAAATAAGTAAAAACAATTAGTTGCATATATAGTCATGACTAGGCATTTCATAGCCAGGCTGAGCCAGAATGTCGAAAAAATAACAAATTTGGGCGCTTCATAACAGCACATTCAAAGTAACTACTTAATATTACACACCTATTTTAAAACTGTATTAACATTAACCACTGCCAGATAGCGGGAGTTATTATTTTTGACAATTATCTGGTGAAGATTATAATAAAGTTATTGTGTGTGGTACGTCAGTTGGCTTGGGATAAACAGACCATTTAAATTTTAAAGATAAAGAGAGGAAATATTAAAAAATCGTGAGACAGCAGGTGTTCTTTTGGAAAGCGAGTCTATGTGTGGTTCTTGTGGTTTCGGTTTTTTGCGGGATTATATTCTTCCAGAAAGAATCGAATCACAAAGAAAGACAGCTCTTTATTTTGCAGGAGCCGCCCCTTGTGGCGCTTGACCAGGAGACATTTCAAAATGATCTCTCCTTTCAAAGAGCCGCAGTTTTGACTTCCCCATCTCTTAATTTCGAGTCGACGTTCCGGCGATTTTCAGGCCCGGCTCTCGCAATGACCTTTCACGATCCCTCCCAAAAATTGATTTTATCCCAAGGCTTTAATCTGATTCAAATTTCAATAGATCAGGGGGGAGACGTTTTTTATTCGTTGCGCGATAAGATTAACAATCCGATTGCGGCGATGACGGCTCACCCGCTGCGCCCCAATAAAATCATGGCCCTGACAGAGAACCGTGAACTCTATTTTATCCACTATCCATTCACAACTCCGCTTAAAGTTGACTTTGTAGGTGTTGTGCAATCATTGCCTTCTCAGATGAAAATTGAAGAGATGTGGACAAATCCCTTTACCAAACATCTTCTTGTGACCCTTTCTTCTGAGAAAGATTCTCTTCTCGTTGAAATGGATGCCGAACACTGGAATCTGATTCATAAAGAGATGATTCTTCTTAAGAGTCATTTAAAAGGGGGGATCTCTTTAAGCAAACAGCTCGCTCTCGTTATAGATGACCGTTATCAGCTGCATGTCATCGATACGGAAAAGAAAGCAGTGATCGGACAATTTGTTCCCAATCCCAATTTCAGATTTGCCGATCTTTACCGGACAAAACCCTCTGGAATGACGATGCTGGAAAATCGCCTCTATTTGACCGATGACTATAACAATCTTCTCAAGCTCTATTGGGAACCCAACCCCTTTGCTATCGTTCTCAATCGGGATCTTCAGAGAAAAAACGGAAAGATTGTCCTTCACTGGAAAACACCGAAGACCACTGAAAAGTCACTCTATTTCGCGGAACTGTCACTTTCGCCGCGAGAGTTGATCGAAAAGAAAAAAGAAAATATTCCAACACCGGCGGTTCAAACACAGATTCCGATGGGGCCTTTGAAAAAGAGTTCTCTTGAACTTCCGCCGGCTGAAACCGCTTACCGGAGTTTCGATGTCAGTTTATTTTCAATTCACGCAAAACATGGCGGAATGCTGTCACCGGCAGTCATTTTTACGATTGATACGGAAAGGGGAATTCAATGAATACAGCTCTTGAAATCAAAAGACCGCTATTTCGGCGAAGACAATATCTGATTAAACGCGATTTTCAATTCCGGTACATTGGGTTGCTGATTGGGATTACCTGTATCGTCTGTCTCGTCTTTGCTTTTGCTTCAAGATATTATATCAACTTGAACATTAATCCCCTGATTGAATCAGGGCTCGTTACGTCTCCGGTAGCTTCTGAACTGGCACAAATTGAGAAACAATTTTTAAATAAAAATTTACTTATAATCTTTCTTGCGCTTGTCGCAACACTCTCTGTCGCGGGGATTTTTATCACACATAGAATCGCAGGGCCGATTTTTGCGCTGGAAAGACGGATGAAGCAAATTGCAAAGGAAGGAATCACGCAGGCCGACTTCCGGATCCGGCGAACCGATGAATTTCAGGAAGTGGCTGAGGCTTTTAATGAAATGATTGCCTCGCTCCAAAAACAGATCCAGGGATATGAGGAAAAGTTAAAGAAAGCCGAAGAAAGCAAAATGAAGAAAGCGGCTTAAGGAGGTTAGTATGAAAATGGATAAGGAAGATCTTAAAACAAAGGGGGTGAAAATCTTGAATACATTGCGGGAAAAACTTAAAAATGGAAATTTCAGGCAGAACATCAGGCAGCTTATTCAAAAAGTTGCTGATTTCACAGTGGAAGAGAGCAAGGTTCTGTCGATCCGGGCACAGGAAGCAGGCCGTCTGACCAAACTTAACGCGCAAAAATTTAAACTCAAAAGGGATCACGATAATATTTGCGCAGAGATTGGCAAACAGGTCATCGACTCCTCTGCAACGGGGAGCAAAGCGAATGTGGGCGGCTCACCAAAGGTTCGGGAACTGGTCGAGAAAGCAGGTCAGATGGAACGCGATATCAAGCTCCTCGATGAAGAGATCGAATACTACAAGAAAGAGTGCGACAGTAAAATTAAGCAGATTCATAAGAAAGCTGCCTAAAACCGCATCGGAGAAAGTAAAGCCGATCTATAAGCCGGGTTCTGTCCTTCTACTTTTAAAGAAGGGATGATCATTCATCTGGGAGGAAAATTACTTTTCCCCTCAAGCGACATACCCGAAAGCCGGACTGATAAAAGTCCTCAAGACGGGCCGTCTCATCAAGCTTTCCTATTCTGTCTTGCTCCTGGTGGGGTTTGCCAAGCTAGAAGGGTTACCCCTCCTACTGGTGAGCTCTTACCTCACCGTTTCACCTTCACCCAAATCTAAAAGAATTAGGCTGACTACTCTCTGTTGCACTGTCCGTAGGATCATCCAATTTCTTGGTCAATTTCTTGGCCAATTTCTTGGCGATCCCCCTGGGCGTTACCCAGCACCACTGCCCTATGGAGCCCGGACTTTCCTCCCTTTTGGAATTCCAAAAGAGCGATCATCCGATCGACTTTACTCTTCCAATGCTTCGTCAATGGCGAGATTCGCCAGTTGATCCGCAATTTTATTTTTTTCCCGCCTAATATGATAAAAACGGTACTTAAAATTCTTCAGAAGTTCCATAACTCCTTTGTATAACTTTTTCAACCCTTCATTTTTCACCCGGTACTCTCCACGAATCTGCCGAACCATCAGTTCAGAGTCTGAGAAAACGACGACCTCTTTAAAATGTCTTTTTTTAGCCTGGGAAAGTCCTAAGTAAAGAGCCGCATATTCTGCGGCATTATTTGTTCTTTTCCCCAAAAATTTGTGGAAGCGCGCCACTTCGTTTCCATGTTCATCCGTAATGAAAACCCCGGCGCCGCTCGGACCTGGATTTCCCCGCGCCGCGCCATCTGTGTAAATGTGACATTTCATGGCTGATTGCTGACTACAAGAATACGATGACAGTTTGGGCAAAGATGAATCGTTTCCCCTCTCTGAATGAGGTTATAAAGCTGGGGTGGAATCTCCATATGGCATCCTACACATTTACCACGATGCGTCTCAGTCACAGCAAGGCTCAACCGTGAACGAAGACGCTTATAGGTGGAAGCACAGTCAGCGGCAAGACCTTTAACAATCTCTTCTCTCTCTTTCTGTCTGACGGCCAAAAGCGCGTCAATTTGCGAAAAATTCTGTTCAACCGCCTTCATTTCACTTTCAATCGTCCGCTTTCGGGAGGAAAGATCCTCTTCAAATTCGCGCAATCCCTCATTGGCCTCATCGAGAGCCAACATGACTTCTAAAATTTGCTCTTCAATAAGTAAATTCTCACGCCGGCCATGTTCGATCTCCTTCTGCATCGCCTGATACTCTTCATTCGACTTGAGAGACATCATTTTTTCCTCTCCCTTTTTTAATTTGTCTTCCCCCTCCCGAAGATCGAGCTCAAGAGATTTTTTCTTTTGCTCGAGACTTCTTAAAGAGTGGCGTTTTTCTTCGGCGCGCTTCAGTTCATCCTGGAGTCTGGAATTCAGGGATTGAATTTTCAGAGGGGAGTCGGTTTTGTCTTTGATGAGTGAATCGATTTGGGTGTCAACCCGTTGGAGTTCTTTTAAGATTTCCAAATCTTTGAGCATGATGCACTCTTTTCTATCTGTTTCACGAAAATTTCAAAGAAATTTTTGAGAAACGGCATGGGCCCGCCAGGACTCGAACCTGGGACCACCCGGTTATGAGCCGGAGGCTCTAACCAACTGAGCTACGGGCCCCAACCACTTTTAAATAAAAACCAAATCCTTCCTTCTCCATCATTCAATTCAGTTGGTTAGAGCAATCATTATATCGCTCGCTACACTCGCTGTGGCCAACTGAGCTACGGGCCCCAACCACTTTTAAATAAAAACCAAATCCTTCCTTCT
>CAYJMQ010000058.1:7678-11598 GCA_964371555.1 uncultured bacterium
AGCAATCATTATATCGCTCGCTACACTCGCTGTGGCCAACTGAGCTACGGGCCCCCCCTCAGTAAGGCTATTTAAAAAGCCCCATCTGCTTCGTTGCCCTCGTCGACACTCCTGCGGCGTACATCAAAAGTACGCCTTAGTCGGCCTCCTCAGGCTGCCTCGCATCTGGCCCTTTTTAAATAGCCTGATAAAATCCTGCTAATCCAAAAAGGCTTTCAGCTTTTTACTCCGGCTCGGATGACGGAGCTTTCGCAAAGCCTTTGCTTCTATCTGACGAATCCGTTCACGCGTCACATCAAAATCTTTACCGACTTCCTCAAGAGTGTGATCTGACTTTTCTCCAATCCCAAAACGCATTCTTAACACCTTTTCTTCACGCGGCGTCAATGTCGACAACACCCGACGTGTCTGCTCAGACAAGTTCAGATTGATCACAGCCTCAGATGGAGAAGTTATCTTTTTATCCTCAATAAAATCCCCAAGATGACTGTCTTCTTCATCCCCAATCGGCGTTTCAAGAGAAATAGGCTCCTTGGCTATCCTTAAAACTTTTCTCACTTTATCAACGGGAAGCTCCATTTTTTGCGCAATCTCATCAGGTGTCGGTTCACGACCAATCTCCTGTACCAGATAGCGCGCCGTTCTCGCAAGCTTATTAATGGTTTCAATCATATGAACGGGAATCCTGATTGTTCGCGCCTGATCCGCAATCGCCCGTGTAATTGCCTGCCGAATCCACCAGGTTGCATACGTGCTGAATTTGTATCCCCGACGATATTCAAACTTATCAACTGCCTTCATCAAACCGATATTGCCCTCCTGAATGAGATCCAAAAACTGGAGGCCCCGATTCGTATATTTTTTCGCAATCGAGACAACGAGTCTCAAATTCGCCTCAATCAATTCATTCTTTGCAATATCGGCTTCCCGTTCCCCATCCCGAATCGCATAATAGGTTTTTTGCAGATCCCTCACCTCTTGATTGGCTTCAAGCGCAATCCGCTTCAATTTCCGGTGGATAGTTTTAATTTCGCGATTTATCTCTGTAATATCTTCTTTTCTAAGTGAAACCGACCTTAAAAAATCAGAGGCGCTCTTCCTCCCCTTCTGAACAAGCTTTAGCCCCTTTTTGAGATCTAATTCGTCTTTGAAATTTGCCCGGCTTAAGAATGCCTCTCTCTCATAATCGGCCTCTTCAATCCGTAAAACAAAAAGACTCAGCTGATTGACAATTTTATTTAAGGTCTTGCGATTAAAGCTGATCTCCCTAAAATTTCCGATGATTTCCCCATCTAATTTTTGAAGTTTATCGTTATATTTTTTTTTGAGCGTCCCGCTGATTTTTTTTGAAGCCAGTTTCTTTCGTATGAGACGGCTCCGCTCATCATAGCTTTTGATCTTTGCGATCAGTTTTAAAATCCTATCTAAATGGACCTCTTCGTTGATGAGATTCTCTTCATCGTCAATTCCTTTCACAACATCCCGCACACGAAGTTTCGCATTTTTAAGCTGTTCACTAATTTTAAGAATTTCTTTGACTCCCAATGGACATTGAAGGAGAACCTTGAACACTTTTGTTTCGCCATCTTCAATACGCTTTGCAATTTCGATCTCTCCCTCGCGGGTCAAAAGGGGAACCGACCCCATTTTCCTGAGATACATGCGAATCGGATCATCAGCCTTTCCAACGGGAACTTCCTTCTCTTCCTCTTCAGCTTCTGCCGGTTCTTCTTCTCCAAAGATCCCGGTCTTTTCCCCCTCAGCTTCTAAAATCTCTTCCCCTTCGGGAAGATCCTCTTCCTCGTCTAATTTCTGCGGGCCGCTTTTTGCCTCCACAACATCGATATCCATCTGACTAAACATCGTCATCACATCATCAATCTTTTCCGGTGAAACAATGTTTGCCGGCAGCAAATCGTTAATCTCATCATAGGTCAAAAAGCCCCGTTCTTTGCCAAGCTCGATGAGTTTTTTAAGTTCTTTAATTTCTGATTCACCTTTGAGAGGAATTTTTGGCTCCGGAGGCGTTTCTTCACCCCCGCTCTTCAAATCCAATTTAGGCTGTTTTGCGCAAAGCGGAGTCTCGAGTTTTTTTCCCAATTTTCTCTTATCCAATTTATTTTTCTGTAATTGAGAAATTTTTATAATCGTTTTTTTCTGTTTTGACTTTGTTTTTTTTATTTTTGCCATCGTTTGCTCCTATTAAGATTTTATGAATTGTTGTTTTTGTTTCACAAGCTTTTGATAGCAGCTGAGTAATTCATTTCGCCTGTTATCCGCATCCGTCAAGACTTCGGTTGCTTTGATTTCTTCAAGAAGTTGTTTTTCCTGTCCCTCCAAATAGTTCTTCCAAAGCCTTTTTATACAGGCCTCATAAATCTGGCGCCATTCTTTTTCAGAACAATCCTGATTCTCTTTCTGTAAAACCCCTTTGACAAAACGTTTACTGAGTTCTTCTGACTTGATTTTTTCGATGATGGAGGGGAAATCTATTTGCTGCGTCTTCCGATATTGGCTAATCATCTCTAAAGCCATCTGTTTTACCTCCAAGTCAGTGAAAAGATCAAGTATTTTTTCTTGATTAGCCTCCCAAAGCCAATCTGGGAAAAGGGCAAAGAATTCAAGGAGTTCGACTTCAATGCCCGACCGTTCAAACCGCATCTCACCCTCCCACCCCTCACTTCCCAAGCTCTTTTGGACCCCGTGAATGGCAGAAAGAGGCTGCCGAATCCATTTTTCATCGATCTTGAGCCTGTCTGAAAGTCTCTGGATGACCCCTTCCCGCTCCAGGGGATCTGAGATTTTTTTTAAATAGGGAACCATATCTGCGACAACCCTCGATTTTGAAGAAACAAGGTTTTCTGAACGAGAGATCACCCGATCCATCACAAAATAGACCAATGACTGCGATTTTTTTATTTTTTCCAAAAGCCCTTCTTTTGTCTCTTTTCTGACATAATCATCCGGATCCATACCCTCGGGACACTCGATTATTTTGGGTAAAATTTGAGTTTCCAGAAACAGCGGCAGGCTTTTCTCAGATGCCTGCCGCCCTGCTTCATCCCCGTCAAAGAAGAGATAGAGTCGATCGGTAAATCGCTTCAAAAGCTCAAGATGGTCTTTCGAAAGGGCCGTCCCCATTGTCGCAACAACATTTTTAAAGCCGCCCTGAGAAAGTAAAAGACAATCAAAGTATCCCTCGACAATCATGATCCCTGATTGTGAGAGCCCCCCCCCTTTTCGAAAGGCTTGAAACAACCCATAAAGCTCTCTCCCCTTGTGGTAAATAGGCGAGTCGCAGGAATTAAGATATTTCGGGGACGCCCCCTCCTCTAAACTTCGTCCGCCAAATCCGATGATCCTCTGACTGAGGTCTATCAACGGAAAAATAATCCGGTCGCGAAACCGGTCATAAGAACCTCCCCCGCTCTGCCGACTTACCGCCAATCCAATTTCTAAAAGATGCGCATCTAAAAAACCGCGTTTTTTTAAAAAATCATAGAGGTTTTGCCATCCGGGAGGCGCGTAACCCAGATGGTAAAGGGCAATGGTTTCAGATTTAATTCCTCTTTTTTTAAGAAAGTCATTTGCTCTTTCGCTTTTTGAAAGCTGCTCCTTGAAGTAGAGAAGGGCAAGTTTATTGATTTGATAAAAAAGTCCCTTTTTTTCCTTTGCTCCCTTTTCCCCTTCCCGCGGTGTAGATTCAGGGAGCGAAATCCTCAGTTCAGAAGCAAGTTTGCGAACAGCTTCCGGGAAAGAAAGGCGGGCATGGTCCTGAAGAAAGGTAAACACATTCCCCCCTTTTCCACAGCCAAAACAATGATAGATTTTTTTGGCCTCGCTAACGACGAAAGAAGGGGTTTTTTCAATATGAAAAGGACAATTTCCCTTGTAGTTTACACCGGCTTTCTTGAGAGGAA
>CAYJMQ010000059.1:0-10884 GCA_964371555.1 uncultured bacterium
TCATAAATGGGGAGACCACTTTTTCAATTTACCGACACTTTTTCAGCAGAATCTACTTAGTTTTTGTCGCGAAAAGCACAAAAACTACTTACACCATTTTTTAAGCACTGTGCAATCCATCCCCCATTTTGTGCAGCCCGTGCTGAAAAGGGAGAGGGTGGCGCCAAGAATTATAAATGGATATTCGATGCCGCCCTTGTCCATGAAGAAGCCGTTGGCCCAATGGACTTTTACGATGGCTACAAGCATCAGAATTGAGATCAGCAGCGCAAAGAAACGGGTACAGCAGCCCAAAAGAATGCCTATTCCCCCCAGAAACTCCGTAAAGGCAACAACATAGGCCATCAGTTCAGGCATTGGAACTCCAATTTTAGCGAGAAAGAGGGCAGTGCCTGAAAGGCCGACGCCGTCAAACGCGCCAAAAACCTTCTGAGAGCCATGCATAATAAAGGTAATACCGATCGTAATTCGTAAAAAAATCGATGCCATATCAGGGCAAGTCTTGCACCATTTAGAAAGAAACATATATCCTCCTTTGTCTGAAAGCTTAAGTTGAGACCTTACTGAGACTGTCTAATATTTACTTGTATGGTAGCAAAAAAGAGACGCCTGTATCAATAGTTTTGTATGCAGGTCAGTTTTGGGACATCCCGTAAGGCCTTACGACATCCCCTAAGATTGTTGTTCTATTCTTTATTGATTTTATTTAAGATGGGAAACCGGAGGATGGTTTTATGTATGATGTCATTATTATTGGCGCGGGGGCGAGTGGCATTTTTTCATCTCTCTACCTGATTGATGAAAATCCAGCGCTTTCCATTCTTGTGCTTGATAAGGGGAAACCGCTTCTTGAGCGCAATCGAAAAAAGGGGTGCGACCTCATGGAGGGATGGGGGGGGGCCGGGAGTTTTTCCGACGGTAAACTTGTATTTTCAACAGACCGGGAGTATGGGGGACACCTTCAGGAATATATCCACGATTTTGATCTTTTCTGCCGCCTGATGAAAAAAGTCGATGAAACCTACATGAGATTTTCCGACACGAAAGAGATTCGCGTCTACGGAGATGATGAAGAAAAGATCGAAGCGATCAAGATTCGTGCCGCCCGGTGCGGATTGCATCTTCTCTCTGCCAGGATCCGCCATCTTGGGACCGATCACAATTTTGAAATCTTAAAAAATATGGCGGCCTATCTTCACAACAAGGTTGAGATTCGTTTCAACCACGAGTCTATCGATATTAAGCCTGCCGATGATGGTTTTGAAGTCAGCGTCAAGGATTTGACGACCCAGGGGGAGTATAAAGTCAAGGCGAGATTTCTGATCATGGCCCCCGGCCGCCGCGGAATGCCGTTTTTTAAAAAGATGGCGGAGAAACTGGGGCTTGAGTTGATCAACAATCAGGTCGATATTGGCGTGCGTGTCGAGCTCCCGAACTGGGTGATGAAAGATATCTGTGATGTTGTTTACGAACCCAAGCTTGTCGCAAGAACCCCAAAGACCGATCTGAGAGCAAGAACATTTTGTGTGAATTATGGCGGCGAGGTAGTGCAGGAAGAGGCCGATGGATTGGTAACCTGTAATGGGCATAGTTATTCGGATCCTGCCAAAAGAACGGCCAACACCAATTTTGCTCTTTTGGTTTCTACGAAGTTTACACAGCCGTTTAATGATCCATTTGGTTACGGAAAATCAGTTGCCGAGCTCTGTAATGTGCTTGGCAAAGGGGTGATTGTGCAGAGGCTCAGGGATTTTAAAGAGGATCGCCGGACCACGGAAAAGAGGCTCTTCGAAATGAATCTCCAGCCGACACTTGCCTCCGCGACGCCGGGCAACTTGGGCTACGCTTTTCCTTATACGCAAATGAAGGCGATTATTGAAATGCTTGAGCTCCTCGACCGGTTGATGCCGGGTGTCTCTGGACCCGACACGCTTCTTTACGGCCCGGAGATTAAATGGTATTCGAGCCGCACCACACTCAAACCGAATCTCGAAACAAAAATTGATCGTCTTTACTGTTTGGGGGATGGGGTTGGGATTTCCCGCGGGTTGGTTCAGGCTTCTCAATGTGGAATTATCGTTGCCAACGATATTTTGAAAAAAACGGGGTCTCTCTAACCCGATGTCAAAAACCATTACTGAATTGGAAATCGGTTTTTCGGTTCTTAAGGTTCCGATTTTGGGATGGCAGATCGGAAACGGCTCCGAGATCATCCATTTTTATGGCGGGGTTCATGGGGATGAGCCTGAGGGGGTTGAACTTGCTCTGAAACTCAAAGATTTTTTGATGAAAAATTCCGGAATGTTTGCCGACAAGAGCCTGTTCGTGGTTCCCGTGGTGAACCCTGATGGATGTTCGGCCAAAACGCGCGTGAATGCGCGCGGTGTCGATCTAAACCGGAATTTTCCGACGAAAGATTGGTCGGCTGCGGCCACACATACGCGTTATTATCCAGGTCCAAAACCAAACTCGGAGCCTGAAGTCGAGGCAATTATAAAACTCATCAATGAAAGAATTCCCAAAAAAATTATTTCATTTCATAGCCTGATTCCGCACCAGATCAATTATGATGGACCCGCAAAAGAACTGGCCGAAGCGATGGCTCAATATAATGGCTATCCGGTAACCGGGAATATCGGCTATCCGACACCTGGCTCTCTCGGCTCTTATGCGGGGAAAGAAAAAAATATTGCCGTTGTGACGTATGAGCTTCCAGAGAAAATTTCTATTCAGGAAGCGTGGAAGCAGTCGTCTGAGGCGATCTTTGAGGCGATTCAGTTTGTCTGATTTTTAATTGAGCCATAAGTTTGTAAGGATGGATTGACAACCGGACTTGCTTTTATCATACTAAAACCACCTTGATTCGGGCAGCCAGTCAAATTCTCTGCGTAGGGAAGCCTGAAAAATTGAGCAGATGCCTGCCGAGGCACAAATCATATCGTTATCTGATCGCAAACTCTTTCAAAAAAGCGCGGCAAATTCTTTCGACCCGCGAGGTAAAAATATTTCTTTCTTATGATATTTCTGATTTGGAGGCGATTAAAAAAGACTATCCCGGGCTGGTTCGGATTCTCCTTATGGACCGCCTGGATCAGAATTTGACCCATGCGGCGGTCAACCGCGCCGAGGTATTTCAGTTTTTGGTTGATTCTACCCATCCCCGGGATAAGCTCAGGGTTTTCCTTCAGGGGATCGAGCAGTTCGAGCTGGAAACCAGTCATCGAAGGCTCTTGGCGGACATTAAAACACAAAATCAGAAATTGGAAAAACTGGTCTTTCATCTGGAATCTAAAATTCATGATAAGGCCCGGGAGCTTTCTGATTTAGAAGAAAAATTGAAAAAAAAATCGATGGATTTGGAGCAGCTTACCAAATTAATCGCCTGGATCCACGCGAGTTCCGAAGTCGATGAACTTGAAGAGCGTCTTTTCACCTCCCTTCATGGCATTTTACCCGTTGAAAGAGTCATTGTTTCCGAAAGATCGACTGAGGAAACGGTCCGCGAGATTAAAAAGACCGGATTTTCATCGATGGTTTTTCCGCTGATTTATCAGAAGGGCTGTATCGGAAATCTCTATTATTTGTATCAGCGGGAAAAGGGCGCCTCCCTTTTTTATGAGAGATTGGATTTTTTAAAACAAATTGCCGATGCGGTTTCTTTGACACTGGCCAAGATTCATATTTTTGATGAATCGGTCAAACGAAAAGTTGAGTGGGAGAAGACTTTTGATGCGATAAAAGATCCGGTTTCGCTTGTGAACAAACAGTATGAAATTGTACGGGCAAATCGCGCTTATAGCGATGTTTCAGCGGTGAAATTACAGGATTTGATTGGCCGGAAATGCTATGAGGTGTTTCAGAAAAGGGAGTCAGTCTGTGAAGGATGCCTCCTTGAGCAGGCCTTGAACAGAGATGAGGCGCGAATTTTTGAATTGAAAAGCCTTGCCCAGCAGACATTTTATACGACGGCCTCATTTCCGATCAAAACAGATCCGGCTTATGCTGTGATGTATTATCGGGATCATGGCGAAGAGATGAAGCTTCGCGACCAGCTGATCCAGACAGAAAAGATGGCCGAAATTGGAATCCTTTCGGGGAGTGTCGCCCACGAAATCAATAACCCGCTTGGTGGAATCATCGCGTATGTGCAGATTCTCTTGTCCGAAGTGGATAAAAAGAGCGCGCTGTGCGCCGATTTCAAAGAGATTGAGATGGCGGCGATCAGATCCAAAAATATTGTCGAGAGCTTGCTTAATTTTTCACGGGCGTCGCGCAAAGAAGATCGCGCCCCTGTCAACCTTGCCTCTGTTCTGGAAAAGGCGATCTCCCTCGTTCAGCTTAAGATCAGGCATCGGAATATTCAAATTGAAAAACGCTATTCAGAGGTTCCCGCCATCTACGGAGACTTTAATCAACTTGTCCAGGTTTTTTTAAACATTCTTAATAATTCGGTTGAGGCCCTTGAAGAGCGAAAGAGAGGAGAAGGATGGATCGGGATCGATCTTCAATTACAGGGTGAGAGCGTTGTCGTTAAAATGGGAGACAATGGCGGAGGGGTTGGGATGGCGGATCTCAGTAAAATTTTTAATCCCTTTTTTACGACCAAAGACAGGCAGAGCCATGCCGGGCTCGGGCTTTCGGTGAGTTATAGAATTGTGAGAGAGCATGGGGGAGATATTAAAATAGAAAATCAGCCGCGGGATGGGATAAATTTTATTGTAACTTTTCCGACCAAATACTAAAATCACTTGAAGGGGGATTATGACGGATTTTCCACAACATTGGAAACCGGGGAAAGACCGCTTTCAAATAAAACCTCTTACTTTATCAGATCCTTCAGAAGAGCTTATCATTGGTTCGAGTCCCTCTATGAATGAGGTTTTCAGGTTGATTGGGAAAGTCTCTGACAGCGACAGCACGATTTTAATTCGGGGTGAAAGCGGCACCGGCAAAGAGCTGATCGCAAAAATGGTTCATAGGCTAAGCCATCGCGTGCTTAAATCCTTCATAGCTGTAAACTGCGGCGCGCTTCCGGAAGGGCTTCTGGAGAGCGAACTTTTTGGACATGTCAAAGGAGCATTTACAGGGGCGCTCTATTCAAGAAAAGGGCGGTTTGAACTGGCCGATCAGGGGACCATTTTTTTAGATGAGGTCGGTGATATGAGTCCGAGGCTTCAGATAAAGTTGCTTCGGGTTCTCCAGGAGCAGGTTTTTGAACCGGTTGGGATGAGTCAGTCTGTGAAGGTGAATGTCCGGATTATTGCGGCAACCCATCAGGATCTTGAGAAGGCAGTGGAAGAGAAAAAATTTCGGGAAGATCTCTATTATCGCCTGAATGTGATTCCCATTGTGGTGCCCCCCCTTCGGGATCGTGTCTTTGATATTCCGTTGCTCTCGGGGCATTTTTTGGAAAAATTTAACCGCCAGAAAAGAAAAAGGGTTACAGGTTTTTCCGAAGAGGCGATGAACATTCTTTGTAGATATTTGTGGCCTGGAAATGTCCGGGAACTTGAAAATTTGATTGAACGCCTTGTGATTTTGAAAGGGGAGGGGACCATTTTAGATTGCGATCTTCCGACAAGATATTTAACGTCTCGTTCCGCCAATCATTCCCTGATTCTGCCTTACGATGGAATCGATTTGAATCGCATGATCGATGAAATGGAAGGGGATCTCATCGATCAGGCCATGATGAGAACCGGCGGCAATCGAAACAAGGCGGCAAACCTTCTTCGTCTTAAACGGACAACCCTGGTAGAAAAATTAAAGAGAAGCCGGCACGCTATTTCTAAGAAATAGCGTGCCGGGTATTTGAAACCGGCCTGCCATTTTAAAAAAAATGGCCTGTCAATTATTTGGCGTTTCTGCTTCATAAAACCGACAAAATTATGAAATCCTTGAAACTGGCGCGTTGAAATTATTTGGAAATTTGGCTGGCATATCTTTTGCTTTTAGCATGATTTTAAAACAGTCCTGGAAAGGGGGGCAACCATGAATCAATTGCTTTCAAAGCTTAAATACAACCGGCAGGGATTTACGGCAAAAGACAAGCAGCAGCTTATTGTAGAATATACGCCGCTTATTAAACTGATTGCGCAAAAGATCGTTTCAAAATTGCCGCCCAATGTGGATATAGATGATTTGATCAGTTCGGGGGTGATTGGGCTTATGGATGCGATCGTTAAGTATGATCCAACGCGGGACAATCAGTTTAAGACTTATGCTGAATTCCGGATCCGGGGGTCCATTTTGGATGAACTCAGAGCTCAAGATTGGGTTCCGCGCTCTATTCGGGAAAAGACAAAACTTTTGGAAAGGACCTATCGGCGTCTTGAGCAGAAATATGGCCGCTCTGCGACGGTGAAAGAAGTTGCGAGGTGTCTTAAGATGAATATGACAGAATTTTATGATCTTCTTTCCGACGCTTCGGCGATTTCTCTCGTGAGCCTTGAAGATGTCAGGCAGTTTCCGTTTCAGGACCGTAAGAACCTGATTGGGATGCTTGAAGATATGCGTTCCAACAATCCTCATTTTCAGGCAAATCTGAAAGATCTGAAGAAAGCGGTGCAGGCGGCCTTGAAAGAGCTCTCCGAAAGTGAGCGGATGGTTCTTGCGCTTTACTATTATGAAGATCTCAATTTAAAAGAGATTGGGGCTGTGCTCGATGTTACAGAATCGCGTATTTCGCAGATTCACTCGCAGGCTGTTATTAACCTTAAGATGAGGATCTGGAAAAAAATAGGCGATCTGGAGACGCTATGAGTGTTTATTCAATTCGTGAGTCAGAGCTTCTCAAGTCTCTCTATCTTATTTTTTTACGGGATTCGAACCTTATGGGAGAATTTGACGGTTTGCTCAGAGATTCGGTGCGTGCGATGGTCGCCGCCATTGAAGCCAAAGATCCGTATACACATGAACATTCATGGCGTGTTGCTGAATATGCGCTTATTTTGGGGCGGGGGCTACGGCTTTCTCACGATGAGCTCAAGATGCTTGAACTGGGCGCCCTTCTTCATGATATTGGAAAAATCGGCGTGCCAGATGCTGTTCTCACCAAGCCTGGCAAATTGACGCAAGATGAGTATGAAGCTATGAAAAAGCATCCGCTGCTCAGCGCGGCCATTATTGCCAACATTGAATGGCTCAAAGATGTGGTTCCGATTGTAAAATATCATCAGGAGAGGGTTGATGGGCTGGGTTATCCCGAGGGGCTTCGCGGCGACAAGATTCCAAAATTTTCGAGAATGGTGTATGTTGCCGATTCGTTTGATGCGATGACATCGGATCGTCCCTATCGCAAAGCGATGTCTTTAAAAGAGGCTTTTATGGAACTTGAAAGAAACGCGGGTAAACAATTTGATTCGGATTTTGTGAAAGTATTTGTCGGGGAATACCAGAAAAAGAGGGATACGTCCCGCATTTCCGCGTTCTTTCCACCTCCCTCTGAGAAAAAGAGAAAAAAAGCGCTTGGCGGGTAAAGAAAAGGCATATCTTGTCGGCATTCAACGACCAACGGAATCCCGCCCTCAGGCTGAGCGATCGCTTTTTGAGCTTGTGGAACTCACACGAACGGCGGGAGGGGAGATTGTTGGCCAGACACTTCAGAGTATAAAACAGATCGATTCAACCTATTTCATCGGGAGTGGAAAAGTTCAAGAGATTGCCCGATTTGTAGAAGAAAAAACAGTCGATCTCGTCATTATTGATGATGATCTTTCCCCGGCTCAGCAGGCGCATCTCGAAAATAAAATTGGAATTCGGATAGTCGATCGCACAGGCCTGATTCTCGATATCTTCGCGCAGCGCGCGCGGAGCAGAGCGGGGAAGCTTCAGGTTGAGCTGGCGCAGATGATTTATCTTCTGCCGAGGCTTAAGGGGCGCGGGGTTTTAATGTCGCGTCTGGGGGGTGGAATCGGGACGCGAGGGCCGGGTGAAACGAAGCTTGAAGTTGATCGACGGACGCTCAGGGATCGTATCTCAAAACTGAGAGCTGAAATTTCACAACTTCAAAAGACCCGTCATCTCCATCGATCAAAACGGCAGGGGATTCCACTTCCGATTGTGTCGCTGGTCGGTTATACAAACGCCGGAAAATCGGCGCTTTTAAATAGTTTGTCAGGAGCCGGTGTTTTAACGCAAGACATGCTTTTTTCAACGTTGGATCCGACAACGAGGCAAATCTTTTTGCCAAATAAACAAAAATTTCTTCTCACAGATACCGTTGGTTTTATCAAAAAACTTCCGGTTCAGCTCATCGATGCCTTTAAAGCAACGCTTGAGGAGGTGACAGAGTCGGATTTGATTTGTCATCTGGTCGATCTTTCTGATTCTGAATTTGAAACAAAAATGAAAGTGGTTGATGAGATCCTTCATTCTCTCGGCGCGGGAGGGAGATCGATTCTTTATGTCTATAATAAGATAGATAAAGTCGAGGACCCGCGATTGATCTTCCTCAGGCACAAAAGACGTCATCCCTTTGTGATGATTTCAGCTGAAAAGAAAATAAATCTTTGGACTGGGGGGACTACTGCGGGGACTGCGGGCAGTTTTCTCGAACAAATCGAGGCGCAACTCTCTCATTTTACAGAAACGGTTGAGCTTAAAATTCCAATCGAAGATCAAAAAGCGATTGCTGATATCTTTGCATGGGGTCAGGTTTTGGAGCAGCATTATTTTAGGCGATCTGTCCGTATCAAAGCCACCCTGAGCCATCGGATGGCGAATCAGTTTAAGAAAATATACGGTTGATCAGCTCTCTTTCTTCTCTTCTTTTTTTTCTTCTTCTTCTTTTTCTTTTGGGGACGGCGTTTCTTCTTCCGTTGGAATTTTGTATTTTTCACTGGCCCAGCCGCCGAGATCTATGAGACGGCATCGTTCGGAGCAGAAGGGGCGAAACGGGTTCTTTTCCCATTCGACTTCTTTGAAACAGTTCGGACAGTTGACCTTTAAACCCATAAGAGAAGTCTAGTTGATTTATTTCAAGTTGCCAAACAGAAGTTAATGGGATATAAAATCGCATCTTCCACATGAACCTCTTTTGGGAATCAGAAAGCAATGGAAACCAGCGCGTATATTGAATTTTTTATTCGGGCATTTGCGGGCGTATTTGTCATTTTAGATCCGCTTGGGGCTTGCACGCATTTTCTTGCGCTTACGGCGCATCAAACGGATGAAGCTAAACGGAATATTGTGAAGCGGACCTGCCTTGTTGCCTTTGGGGTCCTTATTTTTTTTACAATTGCAGGGGGGGCGCTCTTTAAATATTTCGGCATCACGCTTTCGGCATTGAAAATTGCGGGGGGGATTTTGCTTTTTTCGGTTGCGTTTAGCATGCTCAATGCGAGGCGCCATGGAACGAGGACAACCCCCGAAGAAGAGAAAGAGCATGTGGGGCTTGAAGACATCGCGATAATTCCGATGGCGATCCCCATTTTAAGCGGGCCCGGGGCTATTACCACGGTCATGGTTCTTGCCGGTGAGGCAGGGTCGCGTCTGAATATCGGAATTTTGATGTTCGTGATTCTGTTATCGGTTCTTATTGCGTATACGATGCTCATACATTCGCAATTTCTGCTTCGTGTGCTTCGGCAAACGGGAACAAAAATTTTAACGCGGGTGATGGGGCTTATTATGTCTGTCATTGCGGTTCAATTTGTCATCAATGGGCTTTCGGATGTCCTTCCTTTTATTCTAACGAGAATGGATAAATAGATGAAAACGATTTTTAAGCTTCTCGACCGAATTGAAAAGGGGATGGAATCCGGGAAAGATATTACGGTGATTGATAAAAGCGGAAAATTTTTAAAAGGAAAGCTCTACGATCATTATGTCCGTCTCTCTGCCGATAAACTTCGCGGTAAAATCAAGCTGCGCCTTGCAAAAGATCAAGAAGAAATTGAAATCGATGCGAATGATATTTTAGATATACAGTTTTAAGCCGCAAGCCGCGCAGTATAATCGTGAGGCGAATTATTTCGGAGAAATAATTCGCCTACATTATCTGGGAATTGTCTTCCTGAATAAATCTTCCAGTGGGTTTGTTTCTGGCTCCTGACCTTCAGGCTCCGATGGGGTTTCTGAGGGCTCCGTTTTCGGTGTCAGAATCTTTTCAAAGACGCCTTGTACGGTGTTCCGCAGAAGTTTTCCAACATCCGGAACCGGTTTTGGTTTTGAAATGGTGCCTGTAACCACAAAGGGAATCTCTTTTCGATAATCTTCTTTTTGGGCTAAAAAATAGCTTCCTTTGTAATCAAGAGAACCATCGAAATAGAGAAAGCCGCGGCATTTAATCAGATGGTTTTTTCCCTGTAGATGCATATCGGGGTTTTCGACTCTCTGATTTTTCACAAGGAGAGAGGTTTTAAAAATATCAAATTCATCGCTCAGTTTAAAATTTGGGGCCACCTGAGGGATGACGGGAACATCGGCCAGCGTTTCTGAGAGATTAAAAATTTTAAACATTCCATCCCGAACCGTAATTTCTCCATTGCCGCTCATGGATGATTTAATCTGATCCGCGTCTTTTCCGCGCATGGAAAGATTTAATTTTGCGTTGAGCAACCCCGTGAATTTTCCAGCCGCCTTGCTTTTTTGGGCCGTTAAAAATTTATCGAGATCGAGTTTTTCGAGATTAGCGAAGATCTCTGTTTCGGGATCATTCTTATGAAGATCGATTTTTGTCGTTGAGGAGAATTTTCCATCGTAGAACTGAAATTGAAGCGGGGACATCTCCAGGAGTTTGTCTTTATAAGAGATCGAAGCGGAGAGATCCCAGAGGCGGTAGTCTTTCAACAGGCATTTAGAGATTTTGAGTTTGCCGTTAAGCCGCAGCCGATCCAAAATTCCTTTTTGGGTCGGCCCCTTTACTTCGATGGTTTTTGATGG
>CAYJMQ010000060.1:0-10760 GCA_964371555.1 uncultured bacterium
TCCGGCGAAGGATCTCGACCATAAAAAAGAGATTCTTCGGGCTAACGCCCTCAGAATGACCTAATCAGGGCTAACGCCCTCAGACCTAATCTCCGAACTTACTCTAAATATCTCTTGCTACCAAACCATCTTTTGAGATAATTCACTCATAACACTTTTTACTTGAAAGGGGGTCATACCAGCCGCTACGAACTGGTGCTACGATATGCCTCATAAAACAAATTCGACAGAAGGGTTGAGTTTTGCCAAGGCGCTTTTTTTCGGTAATATTCTGGAAGAGCTCGTCTTCCCCTACCCGGAGCTCTCAAAGGAAGAGCGCCAAACAACAAAGATATTTTTAGAATCTTTCCAGAAATTTTGCGAACAGAAATACCGCCACAACGATTATGATAAACAGGGGAAAATCCCAAAAGATATTTTGGATGAGCTTGCCCAAATGGGACTCTGGGGCATTGGGATTCCAGAGGCATACGGCGGGGCCGGTTTGTCCCATACAGCCGTGGCAAGGGTCATGGAAGAGGTCTGCCGTGTCGATGCAGCCCTCGGTGTTACATTTGGCGGGCACACGTCCATTGGACTCAAAGGGATTGTTCTCTTTGGCACCGAAGAACAAAAGAAAAAATATCTCCCTCCTCTCGCTTCTGGAAAATTTGCCGCATTTGCGTTGACGGAACCACAGGCAGGGTCAGACGCGGCCGGCATTCAGACAAAGGCGGTTCTTTCTGAAGATAAAAAATATTTTATTCTGAATGGAAGCAAAATCTGGATTACAAACGGCGGGATCGCCGATGTATTTACCGTTTTTGCAAAGACCGAAGAATACGATGAAAAAGAAAAACAAAAGAAATGGAAAATTACCGCCTTCATCGTAACCCGCGATATGGGAATCCGGACAGGCCCGGAAGAACACAAGCTTGGCATCCGTGGAAGCTCGACGACAGAAGTCTTTTTCGAAAATGTAGAAGTTCCTGTTGAAAATGTGCTTGGGGAACGCGGAAAGGGATTTAAAGTTGCAATGGAGACTTTAAACAACGGCCGGCTTGGGCTTGCGGCCGGCTGCGTGGGAGGGGGGAAACTTGCGATTAAACTCTCCAGAGATCACGCACTCTCCCGCAAACAGTTTGGAAAATCGATTGCCGAATTTGGAATCATCCAGGACAAGGTCGCAAATATGGTCATGGATAACTACGCGGCAGAAAGCATGGTCTATATGACCACAGGACTCATGGATGCCGGAGTCAAAGATTATTCACTCGAATCTGCCATTTGCAAAGTCTTCTGTTCCGAGTCGGCATGGAGGATCATTAATGAGGCGGCTCAAATCGCGGGAGGCGCCTCCTACATGACCGCCTATCCTTATGAAAAACTTCTGCGGGATTCGAGAATTAATATTATTTTTGAGGGGACGAACGAAATTTTGCGCTGTTTTATCGCGCTCGGCGGCTTCCAGGGTCCGGGGCTTTATCTCAAAGAGATTGGCCAGGCCCTGCGGGATCCGATTAAAGGAATCGGGTTGCTTTCGGAATTTGCGGTCAAAAAAATCGGCCGCGATATTGTCGGGGTCAAATCCAGAATCACAAAGGGAGACCCCCATCTTAAAAAAGAGATTTCGATGATTGAACATGCGGTTTCAGAACTTGCTTATGCCGTTGAAAATGTGCTTCAAAAGCATCTGGCGCGCATCGTTGAAAAGGAATTTGCGCAACGGCGCATCGCAAATATCGTCATTGATCTTTATGCAATGATCTGCACCGTCTCCCGCACAACAACGCTCATTAAAAAACAGGGATTGGCGAAGGCAAAATTCGCTCTGGAACTCTGCGAGTCGTTTTGCGAACGCACGAACCGAAGAATTAAACGAAATCTGAGACAACAGCTTAAAAGGAACGATGACGAACGTCTGAAAGATGTGGCAAACCAGATCTATCAGCTGGGTGGCTATCCGTTTGGAATCATCTGAACTTTTAAAACCGATCCAGTTTGTCAAAGGGGTGGGACCCCACATCGCCGCTCTCTTAAGACAAAAAGATGTCATCACAGTGGAAGACGCGCTCTATTATCTTCCACGCGCATACGAAGACCGCAGGCATTTTAAAAAATTGAAAGACCTTGTCCCCGGAAAGCGCGAGACTGCCTTTGGCGCCATTCAGCGGGTGGCATTGCAGCCGATCAGGACACGAAAACAGCCGATGCTCGTCATGACCCTTGCCGATCCCTCCGGAATCATTCTCGCCACATGGTTTAGATACAACGCGAAATATATGATGACACGATATAAGGTCGGCATGCATGTTGTCTTTTCCGGAGAAATCCGCGTTTTTAATTTTCAAAAAGGGATCACGCATCCCGATTTGGAAATCATTGATAATCCGCACGTCAAAAGCCTTCACTTTGGCCGGATTGTGCCCATTTATTCGTTGACGGAAGGGCTTTACCAAAAAACCCTCCGGCGCATTTTAAAAAATGTTTTGGATCTCCATCTTAAAAATTTAGAAGATCCACTCCCGAAGGAAATCCTAAAAAGGTATGAGTTGCCCGATCTTCCCACAAGTTTTCAGCTGGCTCATTTTCCGGAGGAATTGTTCCCTGAAAAAGCGCGAAAAAGACTTGTTTTTGACGAATTCTTTTTTCTGGAACTTGGGCTTGCTCTCAAACGCGAGAAATCAAAAAAAGAAAAAACAATGGCATTTCCGCCATCAGAGCGCCTTAAACCCAAAATTCTCAATCAACTAAAATTCACACTGACCGATAGTCAGAAAATTGTTTTAAAAGAAATCGAGGATGATCTTTCGCGCACCACTCCGATGAACCGGCTGCTGCAGGGCGACGTTGGGAGCGGAAAAACGATTGTTGCGCTGATCAGCGCCCTCTCCATTATCGAGCGCGGCTGCCAGACTGCCCTCATGGTTCCAACAGAAATCCTGGCGGAGCAGCATTATGAAAATATCAAAAAACTCTTATCCCCGCTGACTATTGACATAGCGCTTCTAAAAAGCGATCTTAAAAAATCCGACAAGGAAACGCTGATCGAAGAAATCATTGCGGGAAAATACGGGCTTGTCATCGGCACACATGCCCTGATTGAAGAAGGGGTGCGATTCAAAAATCTTTCTTATATTATCATTGATGAACAGCACCGGTTTGGCGTGGAACAGAGATTGAGCCTGAGACAAAAAGGGAATTGTCCCCATCTTCTTGTCATGACCGCGACACCGATCCCCCGCACATTGGCGCTGACGGTCTATGGGGATCTCGATCTTTCGATCATGACCGGTCTCCCCCCCGGCAGAAAACCGGCCGCCACAAAAGTCCTTTTTGAATCCGATCGTTTGAAACTTTATCAATTCATGAAAAAAGAGATTTTAAGAGGGCGGCAGGCTTATGTTGTATATCCCCTCATTGAAGAATCGGAAAAAATAGATCTCAAAGACGCAAGCTCAATGACCGAACATTTAAAAAGAATATTCCCCAAGTTCCGGGTCGAGCTCATCCACGGAAAAATGAAAAGTGACGAAAAAAACAAGATTATGTCCGAATTTAAAGAGAATCAGATACAGATTCTTGTTTCAACAACGGTCATCGAAGTCGGAATCGATGTGAAAAACTCGAGCATCATGGTCGTGGAACACGCGGAACGCTTTGGTCTCTCCCAACTCCATCAGCTGCGCGGGCGGATCGGGCGGGGTGAAGACAATGCCTATTGTTTTCTCGTGGCACAGGCAAAGAAAACAGATGAGGCAAAAGAGAGACTCTCCGCGATGGAGAAATTTCAGTCGGGGTTTAAAATCGCGGAAATCGATCTCAAACTTCGGGGTCCGGGAGTATTTATGGGGAAAGAGCAGTCGGGGCTTTCAGGCTTTCGCGTAGCCAATATAGCCACAGATGGCGGGATTTTGCTTCAAGCCAGAAAAGAGGCCTTTGATCTCGTGAGCAAAGATCCGGACTTTAAGTTTCCCGAACACGCCCCCCTTAAAAAAGCGCTCACCACCCGATGGCAGCAAAAATTTAATCTCATCTCGGCTGGCTAGGAGTCCTATGGAATTTCCTTCACGCGCTGAGCGTGGCTTCGATGACAGATCAAAAGATTTTCCCCGTTCTCCACAATAATCAGATCAGAAACCCCAATCGTCGCAACCCGTCTGTTCTTTGCGTCGATGAAACAATTTTTGGAATCGATCGAAATCCATTGCTTTACGCTGTTTTTTCGGCAATTCGAGATACTCTCCCAACTGCCAAGATCACTCCACTGAAACGAGGCTTTCAGGGCATAAACAGTCGATGCCTTTTCCATCACCCCCTGATCAATCGAAACGGGCGGCAATCTTTTATAGGCCGATCGTATCTCTTTATCGTCTGCTTCGTTCAATGCCGCAAAATGCTCGGGCAGATGTTTTTCGATTTCATTTAAAATCGCCTTTGCCTTCCAGACAAAAATACCGCTGTTCCAAAAGCAGTCTTTTCTTTGAATCATTTTCTTTGCGTTGGTTAAATCGGGTTTTTCGACAAATTTAAGAACCCGCCAGAGATCCCCTTTTCTTTCGCCCAATTTCAGATAACCATACCCTGTCTCCGCGTATGTCGGTTTAATTCCCAGCGTGACAAGCGCCTCTGGAAATTGATCGACAAACCGAATCGCCGTTTTTAAATCCTTTTTAAAAAAAGGATCCGTCTTAACCCCCGTCTTAACCATCCCCGTCTTAACCACCCCCGTCTTAACCAAATGATCCGCTGGCTGTACAACCATCGTCGCCTCTGGATCCTCTTTCAATATCCTTGCCGCCCCCCAGACAATCGCCGCCGCCGTATTTTTCATGGAAGGCTCAAGCAGGCAGCGCCGCCGACTGAGGGAAGGAATCTGTTTCCGGACAAGCGGCCAAAAACTTTCGTGAGTTACCAGCCAGATATTTTCCGCGGGAAAGACTGAAGCCAGGCGATCAAAAGTCAGAGAGAGCATCGATTTTTTTGGATGACAGAGATTTAAAAACTGTTTTGGTTTTTTGGGGGTGCTTAATGGCCAAAAGCGCCTCCCCTCCCCCCCGGCTATGATCAGAGGATAAACCATTTAAACACGACCATATCGATCCTCAAGGCGAACGACATCCTGAAGTTCAGGGGTTGAAACCTCAAAAAGCTCGGCATCTTCAAGCGCCTTGATCCGGTGTTTGGTATTTGGCGCAATGTGGAGCGCCTCTCCCCCTTTCATGACCGATCGCTCCCCCTCCAGAGTAACTTCCACCACTCCGCGCGCCACATAGATCGATTCTTCTTTTTTCTTATGATATTGAAGAGAGAGTTCCTCCCCCTTCCGGATAAAGAGAATTTTTCCCGCGTAATTTTTTGTAACGGCAAAAAGAAGTTCATATCCCCACGGCTTGTCAATTTTCTTCATGAACCTGAGATTCCGATTTGCGGATTAAAAAAGAAGAAAGCATCCCTTTTTTCTGAAGATGGGACGCAAGAGTAAACGCCTTTTTTTCATTTTGAAAATATCCAAGGTTTACAAAAAACCACTTTCGGTTGTCCATCACGGCCTCTTCAATAGAAACCGTCGGAAACCCAAGCCGTTTTAACCTTTCCACTTCCATCAGCGCCTCCTCGTGATTCTCCACCGTGGAAACCTGAATTGTAAAACCACGAAGCTCAGGCAAGCTTTGAGTTTCTGAAGGGGTCTCGGTCTTCCCCAAGGGCAAAATCGATTCGTCGGCTGTCTCAACCTTCACAGGCACAGGATCATTTTGAATCGTATGGAGCCGGGCGGATTTAAATTCATGGCCAACAAAAATCCCACCAATAAAAATCCCCATCGAAAAAACAAGCGTCGTAACACCGATAAAAAGGATAAAAATGAATACGATTTCTCTCTTCTTAAATTGAATCATTGGATCCGAATCTAGCTTAACCCCAAAGAATCTGCAAGCCGCATCGGCCTGTCCCAAGAGGTCGGATTTCCGACCCCCTTTTTTCAATAAAATAAAAAAAGTCGAATAAAATCAAGTAAGCGCATCTTCATATTTTGGCATGCCCTTTGCTATTAAAAATCTTAACGAAAGGAAAAACCATGAAGAAAAAAAATCAAATAGGGCCCAAATCAGGGCAAGGAATGGTCGAATATATCATCCTCGTTGCCATTATTGCGGTCGCCTCTTTGGCTATCGTAAAGGTCTTGGGAAACACTGTCTCAAGAAAAATCGCCCAGATCACTTTCTCGCTTCAGGGGAAACACCGGGAAGCAGAGAATGTCGGAGATGCCGAGGTCAGAAGAGAGCACTATCAAAAAAGAGGGCTTGACGATTTTTATGAAGCTCCCGAATAAGAGGTCCCGGTCGGGACAGGCGCTGATCGAGGCTATCTTCACACTCCTCATTTCCATAGGACTCGCTTTGTTCATGATTGAATATGCGCTGATCGGGATATCAAAAAGAATCGTACAATGGGGCTGCTTTCGGGGAGCCCGAACGCTTCTCCCTTATGGAGAGGAGACGCCTCTTTTAACGCAGAAGGCGCAAAATGAAGCCCGAACCGTACTCAGGCTGATTCCATTTAAAAGAGGGGAGCCTCTCATACAATCTTATTCATCTTCAAACGGGACCGAAGTTACTGTTGAGATCACTCAAACAATCTTTGTGACTGGGGTGACTGGCAAGGGCTATGAGCTTCATGAGAAATTTTCATTGGCAAGATAATCGCGGATTTGCGCTCCTTTTTTCTACGGTCATGATTCCGCTGTTCTTGATCCTTTGCTTTTCTTTTATTCGTTTTTCCCGATTTATAGAGAGAAAAATAAAACTCCAAAATGGCCTGGATGCCGCCATGCTTTCGGGAATCGCTCTTCTCTCTGACGGACTGAATCAAATTTCAGAACTCAATAAAAAGCTCGAATATTACCATCGCTTGTATGCGCTTGCGCGCGCGGGGACGCTCATCCATCGGGGGGTAAAAATATCCGAATTATTTTTGAGGAGTAAAATTGAAGGGATTGCCCTAAAACAAGATTTGATCAGGCTTGGCTATCCCCTTTTGGCAGCTCAAAAAATCTATGAAATAGCGAAAAAGAACGAAACCCCTCATATTATTTTGTCCCCCTTTCAGCGAACATACGCCATTGAGAGAGATCCGCCAAGAAATGGCCTGCCAAACGTCTACCGGCTTTCTCATGATTTTGAAAACCGAAAAACCTGGGGGGGGTTCGGCTACTATTATCGGGGGAGCTATCGGGCAAATTCAAAAGTGGCGCTTTATGGAACAGATTTGTTCGATGCTTCCTGGAGGGGGTACATCATTGAATAACGAGAAAGGGGCTGCTTTGATTGAATTATGCCTGGCGATTCCGCTGATGTTTTTGATTTTGTCTCTTCTCGAACTGACAGAACAAGGATGGACATTGCGAATCCGAAACAGGATGATGAGCCACTATTCAGCTGTAACCTCATTTCGAAATAATAAGGTAACCGTGCTTTCCCTCAAACAAAGATTTAATCTTGAGGGAATCCCGGTTTCTCTTCTGGACGATCAAACAACACAAATAACCCTCTCCCCACATCTCTTAAATTCCAGAATCAAACTAAAACAGACGACCTATATATATCGAACCCCCAAAAAAAGATGGTTATAAAACATGAAAGCGTTTATTAAAGTATTCCTCCAACGCATCCGGTTAAAAAATCCGCGCGAGGTAAAAATGATTTTAATAGCGATCATCTGTTCACTTTTATTTACGGTATTTTTTCAGCTATACCTCGGCCAGATGACTCAAAGCTTGCGGAATGAGAATAAAAATGCTAGTTTGTGAAATTCCCTGTGAGCTCCACGTGCCCCGAATGACATTATGAATGACATTATGAAAAAGACCCTTGCCTTGAGTTTGAGCCTTCTTTTGACAACCGAATCTCTCTATGCAAAACCGAAATCACATTCGATCTTCTCTCTCGATCAGGCTGTTGAAAATTTCCTAAGGGGTAAAGAGCTCTATTACGAACTCTCTTTTGAGAGAGCGGTAAATCACCTCAAAAAAGCGCAAAAAATATATTATGAGAATATCTCTCATCTTACGAAAGGGGATGAACTGTATGAGTCTCATCTCTTCACGGCGCTCTGTTATTTCTCTTTAGATAAAGTCGACCTTTCAAAAGAAGAAATCCGGAGGGCTTATCTGTTAAATCCCAAGCGGCGTCTCGACACCAAACTCTATCCCCCTCATTTTATTGAACATGCGAATAAAACCTTTCAGGGATTTAAAGACCTTAAAAAGATTCAGCTTGAAATTAATTCGACTCCACCGTTTGCAGTTGTGTTTATCAATGGATTTCAGATGGGCTTGACACCGCTTATTCTCAAAGATTTTCCGGTTAGCAAGCATCACGTAAAAATTGTTTTGGATGACTTTAAGGAATGGGATACCACCCTGCCGGGAAATCACCCGGGAAATCAACGCCAGCTTCATAAAATTAATGCCGAGCTTCGCCCTCTCCCCGATCCCGAATGGGTTAGAAAAGGGGTTACAAAAGCTCCTCTGTCATCTACCCCGACCCTTTCCGATCAGACCCAAAGACTTCTTTCAGAGCTTGAAAAAGATAGCGAAAGTAGTTGGAATAAAACAATAATTTTATATGGATTACTCGCCATGGCAGCCGGTGCCGCCGGATACGGACTTTTGAGATCGCAAGATAACAAAGATAAACATAGAGAAGCAAAAGATGTAAAGACGCTCCCGGCCCCCCGAATAACCGTCCATCTCCCTTGAGGAGAGTGTTGCAGTCAAGAGCGCTTTCACAAACTGAGCGGATGAGAGATATTCTCACGTTAGAAAATGGTTGGGATGAAAAATCAATCGCTCGAATTTGTATCCATAAATCTCAAAATACGATCTATAAGGGCAAAGGCCTTCCTATCGGTCTCAGATGGCTCTGGCTCCTCCCTAAAGCTCTCCCTAAGCTGCTCAAGCAGGGGTTTTATTCTCTTCTTCGAGTTAATAAAGAACGCTTTGATCTCAAGCTGAGAAACCTCATCCCCATTTTCAAAATGCTTAATCAGATATGGAAATGCATCCTCTGCAATTTTTTCAAGCACTATTCGCGCCATCTTTTTGATCTGGGATGGAATCCTTGAATCTGTCATTCTCTCCACAAAAAAGCTGATCTGATGGGGTAGCCGAAACTCCCATGCCAATGCTTGGCGATATTTAAAATGCGAAGTAAGCTCATTCGCAACTTTCTTCACCAACTTTTCTTTACTCTCATTCGACTCGTAATGAAATAGAATCTCATGTAAAATGAGCTCTGCTTCCATTGCCACGCCGGGGGGATCATTTAAATTCAGGTGCCACTTTAGAGCATCTACACATCTTTCTTCCACCTCCGTCACCTTATTATTATGTAAAAGATCCCGGATATCATCCAGAATCCGAACTTCGGGATGGTCGATCGTATATTTTCCGTTCTGACTCAGAACTGAATAGATGGAGGCGAGCTGAATCTGAAGCCGAGTTCCTTTGCCTTTCCATGCTCGGATCTCCACCTTAATATTAGAGGCAAGATTTTGTAGTCGATCCAAGAAGAGATCCATATCGCCCCCCACAAAAACTTTATTTTCCACAAGATATTCTACAATTTGTCCGATCTCCCTTTCCTCCAAAATCGCAAGCTGACCCCAAATCTTGCTCTTTTCACGTTCTGTAAGCCAGCTAAGCTTATCATCTGTCGCACGGATGAGATGAATAATGGCTTCCTCATAGATCTCTTGATCCCACCCCATTCGCTCACGATCGGCTTCTACCACAATATAGATTAACGCCCCGATCGGATTTTTTTTAAATTTTTTCTCCCAACCGGTTCCCAAAACCCCGGTTTCAAAAACCAAAGACAGCCAAAACTGAATTTCGTTCTTAAGCAGGGATGCCTTGCTTACTTTTGACACGACTTCCTCATTGGACTTGAGAAACCGCCCCCAAAATATCTTTCTCTCCTTTTCAAAATGAAAAACCATCGTAAGGGGATGATCGAGAAGGGGCTTTTTTATAATGAAGAATTCCCCGCCTAAATTTGAGGAAGCCAAAGGAAATCGAAACCCCAAATTATACCCTTTGAGAGCCGGAAGATGAATAACATTTCCAACACCAAACAGACGCTCAAGATCCTGAATGGGCGTCTTGGATCCTTGGTCAGAAAAAATAATTCCAATGCCGCCGGGTTTTAAAAGTTGATTTAAAATCTCTGCCATCATCCTAAAATTGCCCTGAGACTCCGATCCCAAAAATCCAGAAAATTTTGGTGAATTAAAGATTGCCATATCGTATTCAATCGGAGGTTTGTAATCAAAAAAATCCCCGTTAATCGCGCCCCCCTGAGTTCGAGGTTTGGCATGAGGGTCTATTTTACGATCAAAGAGAGTTACTTTGACTCCAAATCTTTTTTCAAGCTCACGTTCCCATAATGCCACTTTTCCGCTCCCCAGTCTGATGACCGTAACACCATTATGTATTGGACGCAGGCGACCGAGGCTGAAAAGATCTTCAATGGATCGAACTTTAGAAATAGGAACCATTGAAAAAGAGCTGACAGAATCCTTTTTTGAATCATCCTCTTCTTCTCCTTCTTTTTCGTTCGGCGGCGACGCTCCCCCCGCTCCTGATGAAGAGCTTCCGCTACCTCCTGAAGCTTGAGGAGAGACATTGACTGCGTTTGTTTGGGTGGCTGGAGATCCAAATGAAAAGACATCATCATAAGTATGAGTTGCTTAGTGGCTTTCGATCGAAAAATAAGAAT
>CAYJMQ010000061.1:0-10587 GCA_964371555.1 uncultured bacterium
AATAAGCGCCTCTGGATCGGAAATCTTGTAGTTTTGGATATGCTCCGATGTTCCCCAGCCATTTTGAGCGGCTGCAATTTTTGCAATTTCAATAAGCGTCTTTGGATCGGAAATCTTGTAGTTTTGGATAAGCTCCGATGTTCCCCAGCCGTCTCTACCAGCATCAAATTTAGCCCTAGCAATGGCCTCACTTTCATCTGAGAGTGCTTCTGAAACCAGACCACTCACAAATGAAGTGACCAGCATAACTGTTAAAATGCATTTCTTAAGACGACTAAATTTCAAATTTTTACCCGGCTTTTCAAACAACATTGTTTGCCTCTTTTAACTTTGAGCGTTGCGCAGCAAAAGACATGACCAACCTCTTACTTCTTAAGGATATATAATAAGCAAACAATGTGCCATATTCGAGAAGTATATGGAGTAAAAAAACCTACTTATATCAAATGGTTATATTTTTTTTCTGGCATGAAATTCCGAGAGTCAAATCAGAGTGACAATTTTTGTTAAATGCATGCCAAAAAATTAATACTAGCCTGGCAGTCCACCCAATGTTGAAGTCAGGAAACTATTGACGGCGAATATTGAGCACATCGGGATGAACCTTTTTTAGCCATTCAACGATTTTAATATTCATATTTTTTCGATCTTATGATGTGTGGAAGCAGTTTGTAAAAAACTGGACAAGAAAAAATCTCTGTATAGTGAAACCGAGTCATTCCAGAATTTCAACGTCTTCTGGGACATATCCGAATTAACCCACTTTTTTCTTTTTAGCCAAGGAAACTAATTCCATTTCATATTTCACTTTATCTACAACCCAATTTTTAAGTAATTTTTGATAACTTTTTTCACCTCGTAATTGGGCTAGATATTGAAGATCATGAATCATTTTGTCTGGTAAACGAATAGAGGTGGGCCGTGTGGCACTAAAGCCTTCAACTTTTCCCCAATTTTCTTTTCGAAGAGCTTCTTTTTTTAACTCTTCAAGTTCTTTTTTTGACGGTTGTTTCATCATTTATATCTCCCATCCTGTTATGACTCTTATGAGAGCCAGTGGTCCTTGAGATGATCGGACTTTCGATTTTTCCTTAATTCTATGATGTTAGATTCATCCCACTCAAATTCAATCCGCCTAAACTTAGAAATCTGAGCCATCTATTCCTAGTATATTATGTTGTAGCTACAAAATCAATAATTTTAAGATTAAATATGTATACTAATGTAGTTACGAACGAGTGAGTGAGAATCACAGAGCTTGCCTCAAGGAAGATTCCATTTTTTCCGATAATCCTTTAGAGGGGGGAGGGGGGAATGTCTTCAATTACAGAAAAGCTTTATAAAATGATGGAAACGCTGGCCCTCATTAACTCCACTCAGGACCTCGATAAACTCCTTGATCTCATTATGAAATCGATCAAAGGGGTGATGGAGGCTCAAGCGAGCTCGCTCATGCTCCTCGATGCCGAAAAGAATGAGCTCTATTTTTCAACGGTCGAAGGGGGGAGTGAAAAGGTAAAAGAAATCCGGATTAAGGCAGATCAGGGGATTGCGGGGCATGTGGTTCAAACTGGCCGTTCATTGATCGTAAACGATGTTACAAAGTCGAAATATTTTCTAAAAACGGTCGATGAAAAAACCCAATTTAAAACACGGGCTATTATCTGCGTGCCGCTTATCAGCCGAAATAAAACGATTGGGGTTTTAGAAGCGCTCAATAAATTGAATGGAAAAGATTTTAATGAGGAAGACGAAAGACTCTTTATGGCCTTTTCTCATCAGGTTTCCGTGGCGATTGAAAATGCGAGGCTCTACAACATGGCCTTCTATGACGCCCTCACAAAGGTCTTTATGCGCCGCTATTTCGAAGCATGGCTCGATCAGGAATTCGCGCGGGTGAAACGTTATCGGACCGATCTCTCAATTATTATGTTCGATATCGATCATTTCAAAAAAATCAACGACACATACGGTCATCAGGCAGGCGATTTTGTATTGCAGCAGATTTCACAGGCCGCAAAAGACAATGTTCGCGCGGCCGATGTCGTGGCAAGATATGGGGGAGAGGAGTTTGTGATTTGTCTCCCTGAAACCAAAATCGACAAGGCATTCCGTTCAGCCGAGAGAATTCGCGAAGAAATAGAAAAGAAAGAATTGATATATGATGGGAAAAAGATTCCGGTGACAATCAGTCTCGGTGTCGCAAGCTTTCGCGAAACCCCCGAAGACTCCGTTGCCCAATTCATCAAAGATGTCGACTCCGCGCTCTATCAATCGAAAGAAGGGGGGCGAAATCGAGTGACTGTGCATCGTCTGCCGGAAAAAAAGCCAGAACAAAAAGAAGACAAAAAGGAGGCGGCGTAATGCGTAGTGTGAAAAGAGGCATCGCATTATGGCTCGTATTTCTTTGGATGAGTCCAACTCTTGCGTTTTCTGATGGCCCAACATCTTCTCTTGAGAAAGAAAAAGCGGCTCTTCTTGAGATGATCGCTTTTGTGTCCGACCTTCAAGGATCGCAACTCCCTGCGCTCCGGGCAGTGAGGGATAAGGCGGAAGAGGTCGTTGAACGTCTGAGGGAAGAGGGGAAAAGAGATCCTTCGAAGAAAAAAGAGGCTGGGCTTATAGATGAAAAGATTTTAAAACCGATCGATGGGCTCATTGACATGGGGAGGTTGCTGGAAGCCTGTGGTGGAGAGCCGCTTCTTTCGGGGTTGGGGCGTCAATTTGTAAGAGCGATGGTGGAGCGCTTAAACATTGGCGAATGTCGGGATCTGCAAGCCATTGCCATTCAGCCTGAAATTATAACGCTTGCGAGGAACGTCTCTCAGATAGAGAAAGCCATTGCCACCGGAGGCCAGCGCCCGAAAAAGGTGGATGACTCAGAGTTGTTTGAGAAGATTTGGCAAAAATCGCGTGAAATGGCGATTGTTTCTTACTTTAAGGAATATTCCAAATTGCAGGGACAAATTCATTTTGATCCCCTAAATATTACTCAGCAAACGGCTCAAGCCTATTTTAAAATAACCGGAAAGAAGATTGATGAATCGGTGGTGGATGGCCAGCCCATCTTCTTTCTTCCCCCGGAAGATAAGGGGATCTGGAGCGCTTTATGGCAGATTCGAAAAGTCAGAGGAGAAGAATTCAAGCAGTCTCAAAAATCGAGTTATGAAGAATTTGTAAAAGAAAATCGGGAGGCGTATCGGAAAGAGGTTGAAGAAGCGCTCCAGGAGATCTCTCAAGTTAAAGAGAGGCTTCAAGAAGATGAAGAAAAAGTACGTCTGTTTAAGCAACTGCATAATGCCCGATTTATAATTCCTCCGGATAAACTGACCGCGCGGTATGAAGGTCCGCGACTCATCCGTCGAGGTCCCTATGGTGGATTTTTTAAGTTTGATGAGATTGAGGCGCCAAAGACAGAAACAGGACGTTATGATGCGTATGATGGGGTAATCACTCTTCCAGAAAATCCCCTAGATGTCGATTATGTTTTGAGAGGGCAGATGGCGCCCCCTCGAATGATGTTTCCCCCTTCGGCGGATGTCAGGTTAGAAGAAGGGGAGAGGCTTTTTTTGACTTACCTCGATAGGGAAAAGAAGATCGGTTCTGATTTTTCCCGTGCCAGGGATTTGGGGTATTATGCCGAGCCCCCTATTGAGAACCCAAAAGAAAGATTCAAATCATTCTTTAACACTGCCTTTGGTCCCGAGGCATTTTCCCAACTGGAGAATTATTTGGATTCAGCGCTCAAGCCGATTCGGGAGAGATCCAAAAGTGAGAGGGTTTATTTGGATAAAGATGCATTGGCACAAGTGTTTCAAGAGGGACTCGCTCAAGTCTCGGCGGTTGATGAAAGTGGCCGCAGAGTTCCAGCATTGATCGATGCCAGAGAGAGGTTGGCTCAATCGCGGGCGAGATATGAGGTTTTGAAAAATGAAATTTATCGAAATTTTGTTGTGGTTCGCCATAATCCAGAGATTCAAAAGATGTGGGAGAATGACGAAGCAAAACCGATTTCTTCAGATTCCGTTTCAGATGCATGGCAAAGCTATGATCTCAGTATGCAAGAATTTTTAAAGAAGACACTCCCAAGGCTAAAAGCGGATGGGGCAGGAGATCCCAAAAAGCAGATTAAACTGGCTTTAAAGTTTCATCCCTCGGCTATTTTGGAGACGCTTCTTGACGATCCCCGAAAAGAAGTAGCCAAAAGAATTTGCGAGTTGGGGAATGAGATTAAGGTGGATGAGATGGAAGCAGAAGAAGACCGCCTTATATGGGGACTGGGGGCGACTCTTGCGGTTGGGGCCAGCGCTGTGCTTACCTATGGGATGGGTCCGCTCTTTGGTTATGGTTTGGGTTTTGGCGCCTACGGGGATGCGATTTTTGCGGGAACCGCCACAGCGATTGGCGGAGGGCATATGCTTGGAAGTAGTATTCCAGACTATAGAGCGCTCGCATTCGAGGGGGAGGTGATGGAGGATATTCTTTTGGCTCTGGGGGAAGGGGATCCGAGAGCTGTAAAAGATAAGATGGGAGAGATTAACGCCCATTTGGCGGCGCTCATAGGGGAAGGGGCGTTCAATGCGGCGGGGGCATTGGCATTCTTCAACGCGGCCCGGCATGTTCCAGCGGGGCTGAGAGCTGAGATGATCCGAAAAGAATTAGAAGCAGTAAAGCGACTAAGGGAAGCGGGGAGGCGTATCGCAGTGGAGAATGTTCAAAAAGGACGACTGGCGAGAGATTTAGATGTCCCTGTATTTAACGAGAAGCGCGTCTATGATCTTTCAGAGGAGGAACGAATAGCTTATGCGGAAGGAGCCCTCAATTTCGAACCGGGGTCTATTGCGAATAATCCTATAAGTCGACAGGCCATTTTGTATGCGCTGTATTCTAATGACCCGGCGCTGGGGGAAGAACTCATGAGCCGGGGACAAAGTTTGGAGAATTTTTGGCCGGATGAGATTCGCCGTATGGTGATTGCCGGGAAGGCGAGGAGGTTACGCCCCGTTGGGCCTGACAGGCAGAGGGTACGACCCTTTACGCCTGCCGAGGAAAGGGAAATTCTCGAAATGGGAATTGCCGGCGATGAAGCTTTCCTTAAGGGGACACCAAAAGGTGAAGTAGAAAATACGTTGGCTGGGTTGGAGAAAGGAGTTCCCGAAACATCGATGGGTCCTCCGACAAGGCCAACATGGGCCGCTCCTTCCCAGTTTTACATCGAAGTACCAAAAAGAGGGATTATTAGAGGGTTGGTAGGGAGATTCACAGGTAAAAAGTCATTGGAAAAAATGTGGTTTGATCCCGAAAAGCGATACAGAATTACTTTAAAAGACGGAAGCACACAAGACGGTTATTTAGTGCCGAATGATGTTTTGAATGATCCTAAGTTTATTGGACTTAGGAAAACCAAGCCGGAATTGATACCCGATACAGGAGGCAGTTATCGTTTCAAAAAAGAAGTGATTGAGCCAACAGAAATTCCCCACCAATTCAAGTTAAATGGATGGGATTTTAACGCAGATGATGTTTTAAAGATTGAGCCAGTTGGATCTCTTTTACCAGCGCAAGGGGAGCTTTCGAATATAGCTGTCGGCAAAAGTTATGAAGTAAAGTTAAAGGGGGGGGAGATCTTTAGGGGGCACCTTGTTAAAAAGGTTCCAACGACAGATGGTCAGACAGTCTATATGTTTGAGGAGGCCGCAGATGGTCAGATCCGTTCAGCTGATGAGATCCGTTCATTGATGCCTCCCCAAATCGAAGAGATCACTGAAGCCAAAGTAACGGCAGCATCTCCCCGATCTGTTGTTCCGGAAACACCTTTGGATCTATCTCTTGACTCCCCAATGGTTCCAGATAAACCAAAGATCGGGGAGGCGCCCGCTTTTCAGCCAGGAGACACGATTCATTTCGTATCTAGAAAGGGAAACGAGCATCGTGTTACTTTTAAAGGGTATAGAAAGAATGGACTTGAGGTTATTCTGCCCGGAGAAGATAAGCCACGGTTTTTACCGAGAGAAAATATCAAAGAAATTACAAAAGTTGAAAAACCAACCACAAGATGATCGGTCGACCTTAGCAGTTCTTTGACAAACAGTGGGACACCACAATCCTACTATTTTCTAGTCGAACTTGACTTATTTTCTCCAGTTGATATGTCGTAAGCAGATGTTGAGATTTGATAAATTCATCGTCATTGGGTTTGCGGTCTTCTTTATCCTTTCAATTTTTTTGAAGAACGAGTCTTTGGCGAAAAGGAAGATTGAAAAAAAGGAGAAAAAGGTGCAGATGTTGTTTGCTGAATTTGATACGACGGTTGGAAAAATAAAAGTAAAATTGTTTGACGATAAGGCGCCTGAAACGGTAGCGAATTTTGTGGGTCTTTCCGAAGGAACGAAAGAATTTACAGACGTTAAGACGGGGAAAAAGACAAAACGGCGCTTTTATGACGGCATTATTTTTCATCGGGTGATTCCCGAGTTTATGATTCAAACCGGCGACCCGAAAGGGAATGGAACCGGCGGGCCGGGATATACATTTAAAGATGAATTCCATTCTGATCTCAAACATAATAAACCGGGCATTCTTTCAATGGCGAATGCAGGCCCGAACACGAATGGTTCCCAGTTTTTTATTACAGAAAAACCGACCCCATGGCTCGACGGAAAACATTCTGTTTTTGGGGAAGTCGTCGAAGGTCTGGATGTCGTAAAAAAGATCGCGCGTGTTGAAAAAGATGGCCGCGATCGCCCGCTTAAAGATGTGGTGATTAAAAAACTTACGATTCGCCGGGAGCCCTGAGGCACAAGCTATTTTCTTTAATTCCGCATAAAACTTGATTCAAGACACATTAAACAAAAATATCGGCCTGGAGCTCCTCATCCTGCTTGATGGCATATTTTTTAAAGTCGGTGATTCCACCGAATGATCTTAAGACATCTTCATCCAGGAAAAAATTTCCGGTACAGAGGCTGCTGTTTTGAGTGAGAATAAGGTAGGCGGCGTCCGCGACAATGTCGGCTGTTCGTGAGCGATTCGCAAGCTCTTCCCCCCCTAAAATATTATAAATGGGGGCGGTCGCAATCGTTGTTTTCGGCCAAAGCGCATTGACGGCAATTCGATCCTCTCTAAATTCTTCGCTCATTCCCAATACGCATTCGCTCATCCCGTATTTGGAGATCGTGTAGGCCAGATAATTTGAAAACCACTTTGCCTCCATATGGAGAGGGGGGGAAATATTGAGGATATGCGGATTTTGCGATTTTTTAAGATAGGGGATACACGCTTTTGAAGAGATGAATGCGCCTCTTAAGTTTATATTCATCATTAAATCAAATCTTTTTATTTCCGTCGTGAGCGTCCCCGACAGGGAAAGGACGCCCGCATTGTTTACCAAAATATCGATTCCCCCAAACGTTTGAACCCCCTTTTCAACAGCTTCCTGAACTTGTTCCTCAAAGCGGATGTCGGTGGCAACAGGCAATGCCTTTCCTCCCGCTTTTTCCATATCTTCCGCGGCGGAAAAAATAGTTCCGGGGAGTTTTGGATGAGGGGATGTCGTTTTTGCGGCAATCACGATATTTGCGCCGTCTCTGGCCGCTCTGAGTCCGATCGCTTTTCCAATTCCACGACTCGCTCCTGTGATAAAAAGAGTTTTTCCCTGAAGGTTCATTATTTACACCACCATATGTTTCAATTGTGAGAGGACTGATTTTCGAATCTCCTCTGCAGACTGGCAGAAGGTTTTGGGGATGACTTGTGTCAGAACAATCATCGGTTGTTTTGAAGCCTCCGGGCACGATGGGCATTTGGGTCTTTTTTCATGAGTCGACTGAATCAGGGAATTGAAACAGACAGGGCATCTTACAATTCTTTTTTCACCCGATGGCTTTCCTCTCTTGGCGATCGGTTTTCCATCAATTTCCACAATGTCCATTGAAAAATTAATGACGGGGGCGTTGGAGATAGAAGTTCCGATTCCAAAGCCGTCAACATGACCTGCGAGCTCTGAGACATCTTTTTCATCGATCCCGCCGCTCAAAAAAATTTTAACCCCTTCAAAATGACGGAGCTTTAATTCCCATCGAACCTCTTCGATGATCTCTCCCCAATTCCCTTTTCTTGAGGAAGGGGTATCGAGGCGTACCGCGTAGAGATGCTTTTTAAGCGATTCCACCGCTTTCAATGCCCCAAATTTCTCATCGGAGAAAGTGTCGATGAGCGCCACCCGGGGAATCTCTTTGGGGGCGAATTTGTGAAAGAGCCGATATGCCTTTTCTTCATCCCCCACGAGGAGAATGAACGCATGTGGCATCGTTCCGGATGGGGGGATGCCGATGAGCTCCGCGCTTTTAATAACGGAGACGCCATCACATCCCCCGATATAGGCGCTGCGCTCAATCATCGGAGCGATTGCCGGGTGCATGCGCCGGGCGCCAAAACTCAAGATCGATTTGTTCCCCGCAAGGAGCCGAAGCCTGGCTGACTTTGTTGCAATGCCAGAGGCCTGGCACATCAGCCCCAGGATCGCTGTTTCATAAAGTCCGAAGTCAAGATAATTTCCTTCAATCGTTAGAACCGGATCATCTTTTCTAAAGAGCGTTCCTTCGGGAAGACCTTTCATGTTGACAGGTAAATGTTTTAAAAGATTTATGATTTCATCGAGGCCGCAAAAGACTCCCCAAGGCAATTCAAGATTTTTTGCTGAGAATTCCGCGCTTACGCGCTTTCGGATTTTTTGTTTTTTCAGGATTTCCTGGGTCCGGACAAAGTAGACATCGGTTGTTTTGCCGCTGAGAATATCGTCGGCGGAAGCGATGTTGAAGCCTTCGTGAAGCTTCGGCGCAGCCGATGGATAATTTTTACGACGGCGTTTCACTTCTTTACCTTCCGCTGATAGGGTTTAAGGACATATTTCATCTGCTTTAGCGCAAATTCATGATCTTCTTTTGTTAAACCTGAGACGCACTCTTGGGGGACGTCGACTTCATATCCACGCATGTAGGCGTCTGCCACCGTATAAAGAACACATATTTCCGTGCAGACACCCGTTGCGATCAGTTGTTTGGGTCTGATCTTTTTAAGGAGTGTGTTTAACCTTGTTCCAAAAAAACCAGAGTAGGTTGTCTTTAAAATAATCGTATCTTTATTACCAGGCTTCAGTTCTTCGATGATGGCCGCCCCATAAGATCCACGAACGGCATGCTTTGGCCAGACCCGAAATTCGGGATCATCAGGGGCATGGGCGTCGCAAAGATAGATTACGGGGGTTTTTTCCCGTCGCGCTTCTTCAATTTTTTTTTTGATATTTGAGATGATGTTACGCGCGCCTGGGACTTCAAGCGGCGCCCCTGCCTGCACAAAGTCGTTTAGCATATCAATGACTAAAAGTGCCCTGCGGGCGGCGACCCTGCGGGTGTTAGCCATTGTATCCCTCAAGTTGATCGATACGATCAATATCCTCCGCGCTCAAATGGAGATCGATCGCCTTCGGACTGTCTTTTGCGCTTGAAACCTTTTTTGCCCCCGGGATGGGGAGAATGTGATCCCCTTTGGAAAGATGCCAGCTCAAAATGACGCAATAGGGGGAGGCATTATATTTTTGAGAAAGCTCGCGAAGGAGCGTCTGATTGATGAGTTTGAGATGCCCAAAGTGCCCCCCCACAGGGGAATAGGGGATGTAGGTCATCTCAAGTTTTTTACAGATCTCGATCAGCCCATTTTCAAAATCATTTTTATAGAGGGGATGGCAGCGATTTTGAACCGTCTCAATCCGAATCATCTTTTGAGCCTGAAGAACGAGATCCACAGTCACATTGGATAGCCCGATATGCAATATTTTTCCCTCTTTTTTAAGATCGGCCAGCGCTTTTACCGAATCTTCGAAAGGCACTTTTGGATCGGGCGCGTGAAGCTGATACAGAAAAATAGAGCTAATTCCTAAATTTTTAAGGCTTTCTTCACATGCTTCTTTAAGTTTCTTCGGACGTCCGTCGACATCCCAGTCCCCCCGCGGTCTTATGCACCCCCCTTTGGTTGCCACCGTAACGCGCGAAAGATCGCCTCGTTCCTTGAGAACTTTATGGATAAGCTTCTCGTTGTGTCCCATGTCATTTTCATCCAGGCAATAGGCATCCGCGGTATCGATGAAGTCTGTGCCCGCGTCGAGCGCCGCATGAAGAACAGCCTCCCCCTCTTTTTCAGAGGGGCGTCCCTGAATAGAAAGGGGCATCGCTCCAAGTCCAATGGCATGAACTTTTCTTCCGGTTTTTCCAATAGACCTTTGTATCATCATATATATACGTCCTGTTGCGCGCGTAATCGGATATGATGATGCAATTTATTTACGAACAAGTCAATTTCTGATACGAACTACCAGATGGCATTGGTGAAAGCTCCCGATTTTAAAGAAAGCCTTGAATGGCTCAACACAGATCAACCTCTGAAGCTCGATGATCTCAAAGGAAAAATCGTCATTCTCGATTTTTGGACCTATTGCTGTATCAACTGCATGCACGTTCTGCCTGAACTCAAGAGGCTTGAGGAAAAGTATTCAAAAGAGATTGTGGTGATCGGTGTTCATGCGGCGAAATT
>CAYJMQ010000062.1:0-10498 GCA_964371555.1 uncultured bacterium
GTGGGGGCACGCATTAAAAATGAAAGCAAAGAAACACAGAAAGAAATTTTAAAGAAATCGACTGGCCTGAAAGATGGGGATCATTTTATCATCAAAAAAGAAGGCACATTGAGGCTCATTATCTCTTATTCACAAGTTCGTGCTAAAAAGGATGCCCATAATCGAAAACGTGGGCTTAAAAAACTTCAAAAACATATTAAATCTGGAAGGCTCACCAAAGAACACATAAACAATCGTGGCTACAATAAATTTCTTAAACTGATCGGAGAAATAAACGTCAGCTTAGATGAAGAAAAAGTAGCAGCCGATGCAAAATGGGATGGCCTTAAAGGATACGTTACCAATACCAGCCTTTCTCCAAAAACGGTTATTGAAAATTATAAAGATCTCTGGCAAATAGAGAGAGCCTTTCGAATATCCAAAACAGATTTAAGAATCCGTCCTATTTATCACTACAGAAAGCGCCGTATTGAAGCCCACATCTGCATTACTTTCGTGGCCTATTCTGTTTATAAAGAATTGGAGCATTTATTAAACCAGGCCCATCTTAAAATGAGTTCAAAAAGAGCTGCCGAATTAACACACAATATGTATCAGCTCAATTACTGTTTACCAAAAGATCCTCTTCCTAAAAAAATCATTCTAAAAATGGATAATGAACAAAAAGCTCTCTATGACGTCATTTATCGATAGCTAGGGTGTCCCATAACGGAAGTCAGGAGATGAATAGCATGTAAATATGAGCCGCACACAGCATCTGCCTCTCTATTCTTCCATATATGTTTTTGTGCGGGAAATTTATCGAATCAAACTCAAGCTCCCTAAAGTTTTGAAACACGATCTTGGGAAAGAAGTATTTGGGTCAGCCATAAAACTCCTAAAGTGTGTTGTTCTTGCAAATCGTGCGAAAGAAAAGGAACGTCATATTTACCGACTCCTTCTTGAAATCGAAGTGCAGTGGACTCTCCTTCGGCTCCTTTTTGATCTGCGCGGAATAAGTGAGGGGGAGTTCAAAGTCTTATCTGAGCGATTATCCGATTGGTGAAAACTTTTTTGAAAAGACATAAACACTTGTACGTTCAGACGAATTTTGTTATCAAAAAAAAGATGGCGCCAAATGAAAATAAAAAAAAATCATTGAAAAAAGTCCACCGGATTTTAAAGACGGACCCTGTCAGAACCACACTTGAGTTGGTGAGAGAAACCTATCAGAGAACAGAGAAAAATTTAGAGGTCATTCGAAAGCGCTTAAAACGTCCGCTCACGCTTGCTGAGAAAATTCTTTTTGGGCATTTGAAGGAGCCGAAAACTCAGGAGCTGAAAGCGGGGGAGAGTACGCTCAAGCTTTGGGTCGATCGTGTCTGTATGCAGGATGCGACAGCCCAGATGGCGCTGCTTCAGTTCATGCAGTCGGGGAGAAAAAAAACGGCTGTAAAGTCGACGGTGCACTGTGATCATTTAATTCAGGCTTATGTGAGCGCGAAAAAAGATCTGGAGACGGCGCTTACGGCCAATAAAGAGGTCTACGATTTTCTAAAATCTGCCTGCCAGAAGTATGGACTCGGCTTCTGGGGGCCGGGCTCCGGGATTATTCATCAGGTATTTTTGGAGAAATACGCGTTTCCAGGGGGGCTTGTTATCGGCACCGATTCCCATACCCCCAACGCCGGGGGCCTAACCATGGTTGCGATTGGCGTTGGAGGGGCAGATGCCGCGGAGGTGATGGCAGGCTCTTATTTTGAATTAAAAAATCCCAATTTAATTGGCGTAAAACTTAGAGGAGAACTTAGAGGCTGGACCGCCCCCAAGGATGTGATTTTAAAAGTCTGTGAGCTCCTGACGACACAGGGGGGGACAAATTGCATCATCGAATATTTTGGGCCGGGGACGAAAAGCATTTCAGCCACGGGGAAGGCAACGATTACAAACATGGGGGCAGAACTGGGGGCGACCACTTCCGTCTTTCCGTATGACCAGCGCTCTGGGACATATCTTTGCTCAACAAATAGAAGTGATATCGATAGTTTATCAAATAAATATAAAGAAAAACTTTTAACAGCTGATCCGGAGGTCGAAAAAAATCCTCAAAAATTCTTTTCAAAAATTTTTGAAATAAATTTGTCAGAGTTGGAACCTCATGTGGTCGGTCCTCACTCACCGGATGTGGCAAGACCGATATCGGCGCTGGCCGCGGAGGCCATTGAGAAAAAATATCCTGAAAAATTTTCAGCCTGTCTCATCGGGAGCTGCACCAATTCATCGTATGAGGATTTATCAAGAGTGGTCGATGTGGCGAGACAGGCCAAAAAAGCGGGTTTAAAAGCGCAGACAAAACTGTTGATTACCCCCGGATCCGAGATGGTTTTTGAAACCATCAAACGTGATGGGTTTGTGAGCGAGATGGAGGCTGTGGGAGCAGTGGTTCTTGCCAATGCCTGCGGTCCCTGCATTGGACAATGGAAAAGGGAGGATATCAAAAAAGGGGATACGAATGCGATTTTAACCTCTTATAATAGAAATTTTCCCAGAAGAAATGATGGCAATCCCGAAACGCTCGCATTTATCGGCAGTCCTGAGCTTGTGATGGCAATGAGTTTTTCTGCGAAACTTACGTTTAATCCGTTGAAAGATTCGCTTACCACCCCTGATGGGAAAGAGTTCCGTTTTAAAGTCCCGTCATTGCCTGTTGAGATTCCAAAGCTTGGATTTAGCGAATTTGAGGTCAGCTATCTGGCGCCAACAGACGAGCTGATTGAGATTGTCATTCATTCCAAGAGTGAGAGGCTTCAGGCCTTAGAGCCGTTTGAAAAATGGGATGGTAAAGATTTCATTGAGCTTGCGGTGCTCGTAAAAGCCAAAGGCAAGTGTACGACAGACCATATCTCACCGGCCGGTCCCTGGTTGAGATATCGCGGGCATCTCGACAAAATCAGTGACAATCTATTTATGGGGGTTCAAAATGCCTTTACAAGCGAGGTGGGAACAGGGATAAATATCAATAACAGAGAACTCAATCAGCCCCTTTCGGGGATTGCGCGTGAATATCATTCGCATCATTTGGGATGGGTGGTCATCGGGGATGAGAATTATGGAGAAGGAAGCAGTCGGGAACATGCCGCGATGTCACCCAGATATTTGGGGTGCAAAGCGGTCATTGTGAGAAGTTTCGCGCGCATTCACGAGACAAATCTCAAGAAGCAGGGGATTTTGCCATTGATATTTTCTGATCCCGGCGATTACGACAAAATCCGGTCACAGGATTTTATTTCTCTTTTGGGCCTGCGATCGCTGGCCCCGGGATCGCCTGTTGATTGTGAGATTGTTCATTCCGATGATAAAACCACGGAACGCGTCAAACTCTCTCATTCGATGACAGAAGAACAGATTAAGTGGTTTAGGGCCGGTTCCGCTATGAACTATTTTGCGGCTGTTTAAGGCTTCATGACAGCATCCTTCGTTCATTTGCATCTGCATACACAATACAGTCTCCTCGATGGAATTATAAAAATTCCGGATTTGATGACGCGGGCGAAGGCATTTGAGATGTCCGCGGTTGGCATGACGGATCATGGGAATCTTTTTGGCGCCATGGAATTTTACTCGGAAGCGAAAAAGCAAAAGATCAAACCGATTATCGGTTGCGAAGTTTATATGGCGCCGGGCTCCCGTTTAAGTCGGCAGCTCCCCCAGGGAAAAAACAATATTGAAGATCCGTTTCATCATCTGACCCTTCTTTGTATCGATAAAACGGGATATCAAAATCTTTGCAAACTGATTACCCTCGCCAATTTTGAGGGATTTTATTACAAGCCCCGGATCGATAAAGAAATTCTGTCGAAATATAATGAAGGATTGATTGCGCTCTCGGGGTGTTTGAGCGGCGAGATTGCAAGTTCTATTTTGCAGGGGCAGGAACAAAAAGCAATGGATCTCGTTCACTGGTACAAAGATATGTTCCGTGATCGCTTCTATTTTGAAATTCAGGAAAATAAACTTCCGGAGCAAAAAAAGGTCAATGAAGTTTTGATCCGTTATGCCGCGCGTTTTGATGTTTCTCCCGTTGGAACGAATGATTGTCATTACCTGAATGCGGGAGATGCGGTTCATCAGGGGGTCATGCTCTGCGTGCAGACCGGAAAAACCCTCAAAGATGATTCGCGAATGAAATTTGGCAGTGATGAATTCTATTTTAAATCGCCGGAAACAATGCATGAGGAATTTTCTTATTGCCCTCAGGCGGTCTCCTCGACGCTAGAGATTGCCGAGAGATGCGATCTCAACTTTGAATTAAGCAAGATTTATCTTCCCCATTTTGAACTTCAAAACAAAGAAAATCTTAACAACATATTAAAACAAAAAGCTGAAGAAGGTCTTGAAGAATATTTTTTGAAAAGAAATCCCCCTGTCCCCAAAGACAGGTATCTTCCCCGGCTTGGACACGAGCTCGATATTATTTCAAAGACAGGCTTTGCGGGCTATTTTCTGGTTGTCGCAGACTTTGTAAATTATGCCATGAAGCAGGGGATTCCCGTTGGGCCTGGAAGGGGCTCTGCCGCGGGATCCCTGGTTGCCTTTTCTCTAAAAATTACGAATATCGATCCGTTGCCGCATAATCTCATTTTTGAGCGCTTTTTAAATCCGGAGCGGGTGAGTTTGCCTGATATGGATATCGATTTTTGCATGAATCGAAGGGACGAGGTGATTCAATATGTGACCGAAAAATATGGGAAAGAGAATGTCGCACAGATCATCACGTTTGGGAAAATGCAGGCGAAGGCCGCGATTCGCGATGTGGGGCGTGTCTATGGATTTCCCTATGGAGAGGTCGACAAGATTGCAAAGCTTGTCCCCAATGTATTGAATATTACGCTTGAAGAAGCGATTGCGCAGGAGGCTAAGCTGAAACTGCTTTATGAAAAGGATGAGCGTGTGAAGCAGCTTCTTCATACCGCCATTGCGCTGGAAGGTCTTTATAGGCATGCGTCGATTCATGCCGCGGGGATTGTGATTTCAAACCGGCCGCTCATTGAATATATGCCGATTTTCCGTGGGAAAGAGGGCGAGGTGGTAACCTCTTTCGATATGAAATATATCGAAAAAATCGGGCTCATCAAATTTGACTTTTTAGGACTCAAGACGTTGACGCTGATTGATCGTGTTGTCAAAAAAATCCAGGCGGAGGGGAACCCAAATTTTCATCTGGATCAGATCGATTTTCATGACAGGAAAGTTTATGAACTTTTTTCACGGGGGGATACGATCGGCATCTTTCAGTTTGAATCTTCGGGGATGAGAGACCTCCTCACGAAATTAAAGCCCGCCCGATTTGAAGATATTATTGCCGCAAATGCGCTTTTTAGACCGGGTCCGATGAACCGGCTCGACGATTTTATTGACCGGAGGCATGGCAGAATTCCTGTTCACTATATGCTCCCCCAGCTGAAAGATATTTTACAGGACAGCTACGGCATCATTCTCTATCAGGAACAAGTCATGAAGATCGCCAATGTTCTTGCGAATTATTCACTGGGCGAGGCCGATATCTTACGAAAAGCGATGGGGAAGAAGAATCCCAAAGAGATGGGAAGGCAGAAAGAACGTTTTTTAAAAGGGGCGATGGATAATAAACTTGACTCTGTCCTGGCTGAGAAAATATTCGATCTCATGGCGAAGTTTGCCGAATATGGCTTTAACAAATCGCATGCGACGGCTTATGCCTATATTGCGTTTCAAACCGCGTATTTTAAGACTTATTACCGGGTTTTATTTATGGCGGAGCTTTTGACAACAGAATTGGAAGATACCGATAAAATGGCCCTCTATATTCATGACGCGAAAGAGGCCGGCATTGACATTTTCCCCCCGGACGTTCAGGAAAGCCAATATGAATTCTCCGTTGAAAATGGGAAAATTCGTTTCGGCCTTGGGGCAATTAAAAATGTTGGGGCGATCGCGATTGAATCGATTCTTGAGGCAAGAAAAGAGGTTGGCAGATTTCGGTCATTTGCCCACTTTTTTGAAAAAATCGATTTGCGAAAGGTGAATCGAAAGGTTGTGGAAAGCCTTATCAAGGCAGGGGCTTTCGATTTGATCCATCCGAACCGCGCGCAGCTGATGGAATCGCTTGATGCGATGATCGAAGCGGCTCAGGCAGTTCAGGCTGACTGGGAAATGGGGCAATACAATATGTTTTCTCCTTCCCATATTGCCGGCGGCCATCATGAAAAAGATCTTTTAACGCCCGGTGTCGAAGATTGGCCTTCGCGGCGAAAACTGCGGTTTGAAAAAGAAGCGACGGGGCTCTATCTTTCAGGCCATCCGCTGAAGAATTGCCTTCGCCAGATTGAACAGCTTGCGACGCACAATACCCAAACGATCATGAATGCCCAGCATAAGGGAGAGGTTCGGCTGGGAGGGGTTGTGAGCTCCGTGCGTGAAACCATCACAAAACGGGGCGATAAGATGGCGTTTGTGACGTTTGAAGATTTGAAAGGGACTCTCGATGTCATTGTATTTTCGGACCTTTATTCCAAAATCCCGGATCTCTTAAAATCAGACGAGCCCCTCCTTGTTTCGGGTTCCGTTGAGCTTTCGGAAGACGCCGCAAAGATCATTGCGTCAGATATTGAATGGGTATCCGAGGCAAGCGAGGCCAGGATTTCACGTGTTTGCATCCGCCTCGATGTTGAAACTCTTCGTTCCGAAGAACTTCGGCATCTGAAATTTATTTTGAGTCAACACCGCGGGGCATGTCCTGTTATTCTCGAGCTTAATGTTAAAAAACCGTCGCATGAAATCCAGATGCTTTTGGGTCTTAAAGAGACCATTCGTGTTGCGCCCACAGAATCATTGGTTGCCGATATTGAGAATTTTTTGGGAAGGGAGGTCATTCGCTTTGAATAAATTCACAATTATTTTTCCGCTGTTTTTTTCTTTTTTTCTTCAGGCAGGGGGTCTCTATTCCAAATCTATTGATTTATGCGCGATGAAAGAGAAAGAGCTTAAGAATGAAGACGGCTGGGTTGCCGCGATTCGAAGCGCGATATCAGCCGAGCAACCGCTGGTAGAGCTTTCCATTATTTCATATTCTCCGATTACGGACGGGAAGGCTTCTGAAGCTTCGATGAGCGCGCTTGAGTCTGCCTTCAGGAGAATTGTAGAGAGGGGATCGCAAGAGCTTGTGCCAGCTTCGAGCCTTTCATCAGCCGCTTCACTTGTTGAAAAGAAAATTTACGACAAGCCGAGACTGTTTATTCTCAATTTCCGACGTCTTCAAACCGAGATATGCGATGAGAATAAAGAATACCGGATCATGATTAAGGCAACACTCAAGCTTCAGGGACTTAAGGAAGCCCTTTTAAATCATGGGATTATGAGGCTTGAGTTTTTGGCGAAGAAAATCAGGATTTCCAATGTCTATCGCGCGACCGATTATTTTGCGATTCGCGATTTGCTGAAAAGACGGATACCGAATCTTAAGAGATTGGTTGAAATTTATCAGAAACGGGGGGAGGTTGAGTTTTTGATTGAAACGCCGGCCGCCTGGGATGAGATTCAGGCGCGTCTTAAGAGTGAATCAGGAAATATCCCAAAATTTCAGCTATTATATGATGAGAAAAAGGGATTGGAATTGAAATTAACAGGGGAGTAAAAGTGTGAAAACCTGGGCGAATTACATCTCAATGTGTCGTTTGTTATTCATTCCTGTTTTGATTTATGCCCTGATTCATCAATATTATCTTATCTCAGCGGCGATGGTTGTGATTTCTGCGATTTCAGATTTGCTGGATGGCCATTTGGCAAGGGCTTATGGCGAGACGACGAAATTGGGGATGTTTTTAGATCCCTTTGCGGATAAACTTCTCGTTATCTCCGCGACAACCTATTTTGCGATCCACGGATTCGTTCCGATGTGGTACCTTCTTTTGCTCTTCTATCGGGATTTTTCATTGCTTTCCGGTTTGGTTGCTTTGGTCTCATCCGGGAGAGAAGGGCTTGTTCCGGCCAGAAGTTTTGGAAAACTCTCGGCGGGGCTTTCGCTCAGTCTCCTCTTTTTTCTTTGTCTTGAAAGACATTATTCCTTTTTTTCGCCGTGGGTCGCGTGTCTTCTTTGGGGCTCAGCCCTGTTTGTTGTGATTTCTTTTGTTTTATATTCCTACCGTTGGTTTCGGCTTTATGAAGGTCAGGCGGAATGAAGAAACGGTATCTATATCCATTTTTGATATGTATCACTTTCTTTTTTTCCGGATGCTCCTTTTCTTACCTGGCGCATATCGCAAAAGGACAGATTGCGATTATGAACAAAACGGAACCGATTTCGGTTGTGATCAAAAGGGGAGGGCTCTCACAGGCCGAACAGGAAAAATTGCGGCTCATTTTAGAAATCCGGGATTTTTCTTCAAATGCGCTGAAGCTGTCTCTGGATGGTTCCTATCTCGAGTATGTCGACCTTTCAAAATTAAGACGCGATGCTGTGGCATACAATCTTGTGGTCTGTCCCAAAGACCGGCTTGAACCCCATCTGTGGTGGTTTCCATTTATCGGGAATATCGGGTATCTCGGTTTTTTCGATAAAGAATATGCGTTTGAAACAAAAAGAGAATACGAAGAAAAGGGGTACGACACCTATCTTCGATCTGTCTCCGCCTACAGCACGCTGGGGTGGTTCAATGATCCAATTTTTTCATCGATGCTCTCTTTTCGGGAAGATCAGCTCGCAAATCTCATCATCCATGAACTAACCCATGTAACGATTTATAAAAGCGGCGACACCCTCTTCAATGAAGGGGTTGCGACCTTCATAGGGAACAAAGGATCGATCGGGTTTATGGTTCAAAAATACGGGAAGAATTCGAAACAGCATCTTGCCAGCCTTCATGCCGAACACGATGATCTTCTTTTTTCCGGCTATATTGAGAAAGCGAAATCCCGGCTTCAAAAGTTTTATAACGGACCGTTGTCAGAAAATGAAAAAATTCAAAAAAGAGAACGTGAATTCGAAGCCCTTAAAAATGATTTTTTAAAATTAAAACCGTCTTTTAAAACGCATGATTATGATGGTTTTCAAAATATCCGTTTCAATAACGCGGTTTTTGCCGGACTGGAGCAGTATTACGGGGATCTTTCATTATTTGAAAAAATCTGGAAAAAACATCATGGCAATACCGCTGTCATGGTTCAACTTTTTAAAAAAGCGCAAGATGAAAAGGATCCGATCGCTTATTTGAAATCAGAATCAACGGCCATGTCTTCATCGATATATCTCCTTCCTATGGCCAATTTTAACGACTAAAATCATAAGAAATTTGTCCTGTATCTGATAGATAACCCTGTAATCTCCGCTCCTTATTCTATAAAGACTCTCCTCTCCAGCCAGCTTTTCTGATCCGAATAGTCTGGGATCGGCGGCAAGATCTCCTATCTTCCTTGCAATTCTTATCCGCTCCTTTTCCGGAAGATCCTTGAGCTGTCTTTCGGCGGAGGGTTTGAATCTTATCGAATATCTTTTTTCCAAGACGATCATCGTCCCTCATTTGAGGCCAAGATCTTTCTTGATCCTCTCAAAAGAGACGCTCCCCTTTTCTTTCAAGGCTTTCCTGGCGTCTTCGATGTCGAGACGGTTCTCAAGCTCCTCCAAAAATTCGGCATCCTCTATTGGAACGACAGCCACGACGTTCTTTCCCTTCCTGGTGATCACGACCCTCTCCTTGGCGTAGACCGCCCTGTTGATGATGTCTGCGAGCTCCTTCCTCGCCTTCACTGCTGTATACTTTGCCATATATACCTCCTATATATAATATATATTATATACATTAAAATGACAAACGATTACTAAAGATATATGAATAAGAAAAAGAATGTGGCCCCGAGACGATTCGAACGTCCAACCAAAGGTTTAGGAAACCTCTGCTCTATCCATTTTGAGCTACGGGGCCAGAAAAGCTAGTCTTATATAGAGCTTGTTCGGAGATTAGGTCATTCTGAGGGCGTTAGCCCGAAGAATCTCTTTTTTATGGTCGAGATCCTTCGCACTTCGTGCTCAGGATGACAGATAATTTTCGATCACCGAACAAGCTCTATATAAGTTAGTCTTATATAAATGATAAGAATTGCTTGTCAAACTTTTAAAGGGAAGTTATGGGAAAACAAGGCCTCGGTGGCGGAACCGGTAGACGCGCACGACTCAAAATCGTGTGGGGGCAACTCCATGAGAGTTCGATTCTCTCCCGAGGCATTTTGAGCTGTGACCGATTCTCTCCCGAGGCGCCAAAGGAGAGTCCACTGCACTTCAATGCCTAGCGACCGACAACGCAGCGGACCGCATAAGTGACGTTGCGGGGGGCGTAGCCGAACTTGCCATTATTACCACTGAAGTAGAAAGCGAGATCGGAATAGTTTGGATAGACCGACGACGACCAAAACCACTTGCCCGAGAGATTTGGTAAAACCTGAGCGCTATACCCCTCATTCGTTCCAGATCGAGCCCCCATATCTTCTC
>CAYJMQ010000063.1:0-9573 GCA_964371555.1 uncultured bacterium
TATTAGCTTTTCTTCGAAAAGCTAATACGGAGGGGGAGGGATTTGAACCCCCGAGGCCCTTGCGGGCCTAACGGTTTTCAAGACCGCCGCATTCGGCCGCTCTGCCACCCCTCCTCGACTGGAATTACATCTGTCCCCAAATAGGGGACGAGGGCTTTTGGTACGCTGATTGAGCCATCTTCTCTCTGAAAATTTTCTAAAATGGCGATGACGGTTCGTCCAACCGCAAGAGCCGAGCCATTGAGCGTGTGTGGGAAGCGGGGTTTGGCCCCCTTTTCCGGGCGATAACGCAAATTCATTCTTCTGGCCTGAAAATCGCCGCAATTGGAGCAAGAGGAAATTTCCCGGTAGCGATTTTGATTCGGCAGCCAAACCTCAAGATCGTATGTCTTTGTCGACGCAAAACCGACATCTGCCGAGCAAAGCGTAACCACACGATAGGGGAGCTCCAGGCGCTTTAGAATCTTTTCAGCATCTGCCGTTAAGGTTTCCAGCTCTTCATTCGATTTTTCCGGTTCAACAATTTTTACAATTTCGACTTTATTAAACTGATGCTGACGAATCAGCCCTTTAATGTCTTTTCCATAAGAACCCGCCTCTTTTCGAAAACAGGGGGTATAGGCTGTGAAATAAAGGGGGAGCTCTTCTTTTTCAAGAATTTCCTCCCGATAAATGTTGGTGAGGGGGACTTCTGCTGTTGGGATCAAATAAAAGACGCCCCCTTCAGTCCGCCCGTCAGTCCGCCCTTCAGTCCGCCCGTCAGTCCGGAAGAGATCGCCTTCAAACTTAGGCAGCTGTCCTGTCCCCTGCATCGCCAAAGGATTGACAAGAAAGGGGGGGAGGATCTCCTGATATTTCCCCTCTTTCGTATTCAGGTCGAGCATGAAATTAATGAGAGCCCGCTCAAGCCGCGCGCCCAAATTCTTATAAATCGTAAAACGGGAACCCGCGATTTTCACGGCTCTCTCCACATCGATGATTCCCAATTTTTCTCCAAGGGTGAGATGGTCTTTGGCCGGAAAATTGAATTTAGGGATCGTTCCCCACCTTCTGATCTCCCGGTTGTCTTCTTCCCCTTTCCCTTGAGGGACAGTGGGATCGAGGAGATTGGGAATCAAAAGAAGATGGGCATTCATCGCCTGTTCTATCTCCGACTGTCTGGAAGAAAGTTTTTTGATTCGTTCTGAAACCTTCTTCATTTCTGTCATCTTATAGGATGCGTCTTTTTTTTCTTTTTTCATCACCGCGATCTCTTTGGAAACTTTATTTTGGGTTGATTGGAGATCTTGCGCTTCCTGGGTGATTTTTTTCCTTTGCTGGTTAAGGTCGAGAATTTTATCGATATCTTCCGTGGAAAAACCGCGGCTTTTTACATTTTTTTTGACCGATTCAGGCTGATCAGAGATGAATTTTAAGTCAAGCATGATCGGCTGACCGTAGCATGTAGTCCAAAAATGTCAACGAAAGGCTATTTTTTAAGCCGCTCAATCTCTTTTCTCACCTGCTCGATATTGGCGGCATCGGGACTGACACGCATATAGTTTTCAAAAGCCTCAATGGCATCGCTTCTTCGTTCCAGATGTTTAAAAATAATGCCCAACTGAAAATAAGGCTCCCCCAAGTCCGGGTCTTTTTCAATCGCTGTTCTAAAAAATTCGATGGCCGTCTCAAATCTTCCAAACTCAAGGTGGATGTTTCCGAGTTTCAAATAGGCTTCTGTATGGGATGGATCGAGGCGAATGTAGTTTTGATAATATTTTTGAGCCTCTTCAAATCTTCGCTGTGAGGCAAGGAGATTTGCAAGGGCAAGGTACGGCTCCTTCATTTGAGGGCTGATCTGAATCTCTTTCATGTATTCTCTTTCAGCATCTGAAGTCTCCCCCAGAAGGAGTGATGTTTGCGCCACATAGTAATGGGATAGGGGATAGTTGTAATTTACCTGAACTGTTTTTTTAAAGTGGCTCAAGGCTTTATCAAGATCCCCTGTTTGAAAATAAAGATGCGCCTGTTCAAAATACCATTTCGCGTCCGAGGGATCGATTGTAATCAGTTTTTGATAGGTCTGAATCGCTTTTTCATATTCGTCTTGAGCCGCGTATGTTTCGGCCAGCGCTTCGTATGCCTCTATATTTTTTTCATCCAGATGAATTGCCTTGAGAAATGTTTCTTTGGCAAATGAATAATTTTCGGAAAAATAATAAATCTTTCCAAGACCGACTAAATACTGGGGATTCAGGGGATAGGCTTTAGAGAGCTTTTTTAAATGTTCAACGGCCTGCGATTTTAACCCTTGTTCAAAATAAAGAATCGCCACCTGTGTCTGTATTTTTGTCTCATCGGGTTTATAGCGAATAGCCTGCAAGAATTTTTTTTCCGCTTTTTGATATTCTTTTTGCGCGAGATAGAGAGAGCCGAGTTCGTAATAATTTTCAAAATCTTCCCGATCGAGTTCTGATGCCCGCTGGTATTCGGAAATGGCCTTCGAAATCTCTCCCCTTTGATGGTAATAATAGCCGAGAGCGGCATGGATTTTTGCCGAACGGGGTTCAATCGATTTCGCTTTTTCAATATATTTTAATGCATTGTCAAATTCGAAATAATGGATGTGTATCTTTGCGGCGGCAAGATAGCTGTCGAGATATGTTCCGCTCAGTCTTAATGCCTTCTGATAGTACTCGAGTCCCTGTCTCCATTTTTTCTGTCTTTCAGAAACCTGCCCCAGTTGGTAATAGGCAAGGTGATTTTTGGGATCGATCTGCAGCGCCGCTTTGTATTGCGCGATTGCATCCTGAATTTCCCCTTCTTCCAGATATCGGTTGCCGATATTTACGAAATGAAGAGATTCTTCTTTAATCGGCAGAGCCTCTCCCTGTGGCAAAGAAACGGAAGCCCCCCCCAGTTTCTCAAAGCTTTGTCGATAGAGATCATTGGCGTCTAATCTCAACGCTTCTTTGTATGACCTCAATGCAAAGTCGAGCTGTTTTTGTTCTTCAAAAATAAGTCCCAGATGATAATGAGCCCTGGCCAAATCTTTTGGAAATACCAAAGAAGGAAACTGAGTGACAATTTTTAAATTCCCCTGCGCTTTCTTTAAATTATTAAAGGTCTGGATATCGATAAGACTCGCTTCCAGCCGGCTCAAGGCGTGCTCTGGATTCAGATGGAGAAGTGTCCAGAACGTTTCATAAGCCTTTTCGGGATCGTTTTTTTTCTGATACGCCACCGCCAGCCAAAAATAGCTTCTAAGATGCGCGGGATCGAACTCTATCGCTTTCTCAAGCGAAGAAATTGCCGCGTCATAAGATTTTTGAGTTATCAGGATTTCTCCCTCAATCTGGTACGAATCTGCCTGAAAACTGTTTTTTTTGATCGCTGTTTTGATCAGCCGGAGCGCTTTCAAGGGCTCTTTTTTCCTCAAATACCATAACGCTTCCGCCTGCTGTGACTGGATAGAAGATGATTCCGTGCGCGCCTCGCTCCCCTTTGCCCGATCGATCAGTTTCCAAATTTCATTCAGTGTGGCGGCATCCTTTTTTGTAAGCTCCCAGAGAAAGAGGTAACTTTTTGAAAGAAGGGAAAGGGCCGATGGATCTTTGGGGGAAAATTTAAGAGAAGCCTCAAGCATTTCAATACAGTTGCGATAGTCTTTAAGCGTATCTTTATAATAGAGAGCCAATGCCTTTTCATAAAATGACTTCGCTCGGATCGGATCTGGTTCGGTTGCTTCTTCTTCAGATCCCCGGGGGGGGAGCTGAATGGTCAGAAATTCTTTTGATTCAACAGGGGGGCCTTTTTTGGGAATAATCAATACAACCATTGTCATGAAAAGGAAGAGAATGATAAAGGAATAGAGCCATCTTTTTTTTCTTTTAAAAAAAGAGGCCGGCTTTCCCTCTTCATCTCTTCTTTTGGTTTCTTTGGTGATTTCTTCGGCCTTTATTTCTTTGGTTTGAGGGGTTTTAGAAAAGAGATCAAGCTGTTCGGTAAGGGGCGATTTTATCGGTTTGACAGCCTTGCGCTTTGTTTTTGCGATGTCCGTTTCTGTCTTTTCTTCTTCTTCCTTTAAAACTTCTGTTTTCGTGGGATCTTTTTCATCTTTCATGCCGAATAGAGTAGCATGTCGCAAGCTCAAGCGGCAAGTCCATTTCCTTGCTGGATGTGAGACAAAGCCGCCTTTATTTGCAAAGTAAATAAAGACGCCGCTTGTGTAATTTTTACATTCTCCTTTTTACAAATTAGACAGTTTTTTCTTCAAAAAAACTCTCAATCGAAGCTAAAAATCTTCTGGCATATATATTGCTTGATATTTAAGGCAATGGATTTTCAAAAAGTTTTTATGAAAAAATTTTCGTTGGTTGTTAAAAATATGTGGAGGTGTTCTTTGATAAAGAAAGCTGGATCGATACGATACTAATGATGTGTTGTGGGTGGAAATGAACCCACACCTCAAAACGGCAGCTCAAACCAAAAGAGTTGTCGGTATTCTCCCTTGAAGAAAGAGCTGCCACTTGTCTCGCAAGTGGCAGCTTTTGTCTAACACAACTGTTGAATATTAAAGAAAGATTAAAACAGCGCCAAAAAATCATTCCCAAAAAATTTTATTCTCAATATTCCGTAATGAATACTTCCTTATGTTGTATAAGTGACTAAACTCTGCTAAATCGCTCTCCATGAAATCTTTTATCGTCGGTACCGCAGGCCACATCGATCACGGAAAAACCGCGCTGACCAAAGCGCTTACGGGAATTGACACAGATCGTCTGCCGCAGGAAAAAGAGCGTGGCATAAGCATCGAATTGGGATTTGCTCCGCTTCGGTTTTCAGATGAGTTCGTCGTTGGAATTGTCGATGTCCCCGGCCATGAGCGGCTTGTGAAAACAATGGTCATGGGGGCAACACAGATTGATCTTGTCTTATTTGTGATTGCCGCCAATGAAGGGATGATGCCGCAAAGCCGTGAGCATCTTTCGATTTTAACGCTTCTCGGGATTAAAAAAGGGATTGTGGTTTTGTCGAAAGCCGATCTTTTGTCGGAAGAAGAGCGTCTTTTCGCCTTGGATCGGATTCAGGAGGAACTGAGGGGGACATTTTTGGAAATCAGCTCTCCTGTTTTTGCTTCAGCAAAAACAGGAGAAGGCATCGAAGTATTGAAACGAAAAATCTTTGAACAGGCTGAATCGTTGGATATCGAAAATCGTGGCATGGGCCTACCTAGAGTTCTGATCGATCGCGTCTTTACGCTCCCCGGTCATGGAACGATTGTAACAGGCCCTCTTCTGTCAGGACGCTTGCGACTGGAAGATCAGCTCGAACTCTATCCGCTGGGAAAAGTGGTTCGTGTTCGTCAAATCCATGCTTACGGAAAGTCGTATTCAGAACTCAAAGCCCCTTCACGGGCCGCGCTCAATATAAAGGGAATTTCAAAAGTTGAGGTTCATCGGGGTGAAGTGTTAGCCTCAAAGGGGGGGCTCTTTGTGACGCGGAAGGCTTCTGCCAAGATTCAGATGCTTGAGAAGCATCAACAAAAAATGGAGGGGCTTTTTTCTATTCATATCGGAACCAGTCGCGCGCAAGCAAGGGTTCGTCCTGTCGATCAGACTGGCCATAGCCTTCTCACATTTTCCAAACCCCTGGCTCTTCTCTCTGGCGATCGGTTCATTTTACGACGAGAAACCACAATAGGTGGAGGCGTCATAACAAATCCGAATCCACTTGAGAAAGCGGCCCCAAAAAAGGAGAAGCCGCTTGTCGATACAAAGCCTCTTTTTGACGGGGCTCTTTACGCGGCCATTTTAAACTTTTTTCAGAGTCATTCAAATACATTAGAGGCATTTGAAATCACCGATCTCGTCAAAAAGTTTGGCTCTACAGAAAATGAGATCAATCCGGTTCTTAAGGCTCTTCAAAATAAGCAAGAAATCACAAGACTTCCCGGCGATTTCTATATTCCATCAGCCGGACTCGCATCATTAAAATTGAAACTGGCCGATTTTTTCCAGACGCACTCCGAAATGCGGGTCATCGATCTCAAAAATATGTTCTCCATCTCACGAAAATTCGCAATCCCTTATCTCCAATTCTTTGATGAGCAGAAATGGACGATTCGAAGAGGAGATGTAAGAGTGCCGTGGAAGATTATTTAATCACAGCAGCGTGCTTACTGAATCTTTGATAATTTTAAGAATCTGAGATGGAAAGAGGCCGAGTCCAAGGGTTCCGATGGAAGTAAGAAGCAGAGACAAATTGAGCGCAAAAGACGATTGAATCGCGATCGGCGCTGCCGGCGGCTTCATATAAAACACAACAATGACGCGAAGGTAATAATAGGCCGCGATGATGCTGTTCATAATTGCAATGATGGCCAGAATAAAGTCTTTTGATTCAAGGGCGGCGCTAAAAATATAAAACTTTCCAATAAATCCCGCTGTGAGAGGGATGCCGGTCAGCGAGAGCATGAAGAGAACCATCGCAAGACCGAGATATGGATGCTGAAGCCCGAATCCCGCATAGTCATCAAGGAAGTTTCTCTCTTTGTGATGGCTTGCAAAAATCATGACAGAAAATGCGCCAATCGTCATCAGTCCGTAGGCGATCAGATAAAAGAGAATCGCGCTTGTTCCCAAATCAAAGATTTGCGCCTGCGTTGCCGAGACAGCCACAAGGAGATATCCGGCGTGCGCGATACTCGAATAGGCAAGCATCCGTTTGAGGTTTGTCTGAACCAATGCCGCAAGATTTCCGACCGTCATCGTTAATACAGCGAGCCAAAATAAGACAAAATTCCACTCTGTTTTGAGAGAAAGAAGCGACACAAGAAAAAAACGAACCAACGCCGCAAAGCCTGCGGCCTTAACTCCCGTTGCCATAAGCGCTGTTACAGCCGTTCCCGCCCCTTCATAAACATCGGGGACCCACATATGAAAGGGGACGGCGGCGATTTTAAATCCAAAGCCTACCATGAGGAGCGCCACTCCGATGTAAAAAACGGTTGGGAGCGTCTGTTTTGAGACCACAAGAAAATTTGAGATCTCAGAGAAGACAATGGAACCTGTGGTTGAATAGATAAGGGCAATTCCATAGAGCAAAAAACCAGTTGAGAAAGCGCCGAGCAGAAAATATTTAAACGCCCCTTCTGTGGCGGTGATCCTCTCCTTTTCAATTCCTGTGAGAATGTAGACCGAGAGGCTCATGATTTCCAAACTCATGAAAAGCGTGATCAAATCGGTCGCCCATGCCATGAGTGACATCCCGATGGCAGCGCTCAAGAGAAAAAACAAAAATTCCCCCGTTGGAAGTCTCTTTTCTATCAGGGGGCGATGGACATTTAGAAGAGTCAAAAGGGTTAAAAAGAGAGAAAGCAGCGTAAAAAAGAGTGAAAACCGGTCGAGACGGATTGCTTCATAAAAGAGAGAGACAGATGGCTCTTTCCAAAGCCCAACGCTGGCGAAAGAGGCCGCTGAAATACCAACCAGGGAAAGAAAGAATGTCAATCTGGCCGCCCCATTTTTGAAAAAGGCGTCGATCAGGAGCACGAAAAGAGCGGTTATTGTTAAGATCAGAAGGGGGGAGAAATAAAAAAGCTGGTCTATCATTATATTAGGCATATTTATACTAGGCATCATAAGGTTCCTGTGGGGTTCCTGTGGCCTGCGAACCATTTCAATGGCTTGCTATTTTTTCTCATAAATCTCCAACTCATACGAATGGCTCTGTGAAACCAGATGATCGATCGATTTTTCCATCTTGCTTAAAAAAGTTTTCGGGTAAAGCCCCATCCAGAAAATCATGATAATAATCGGAATAAGAGAGGCAATCTCTTTGGGGGATAAATCTCTCAATCCTCTATTTTCTTCATATTTGAGCGGGCCAAACATCACCTTTTGATACATTCTCAAAAGATAGTAGGCGCTAAAAATCGTTGTTGTCCCTCCAAGCACGGCATAAAGCGGTCGCTCCTGAAAAGCGCCGAGAAGAACCAAAAATTCCCCAATGAAGCCATTTGTCGTTGGCAGCGCGAGCGATGAGAGCGTGACAATCATGAAAAAAACAGCATAAATCGGCATGACTTTGGTAAGTCCGCCAAAGTGGGAGATCTCGCGTGTATGACGTCTCTCATAGATGATGCCGACCAAAAGAAAGAGCGCTCCTGTTGAGACGCCGTGGGAGAGCATCTGAAAAACACCGCCGCTCAATCCAAAGCCATTTGAAACAAAGAGCCCAAGCATGACAAGCCCCATGTGGCTGATCGATGAATAAGCAACCAGTTTTTTTAAATCGTTTTGAGCGAGGGCGAGGAAAGCGCCGTAAATCACGCCACAGAGCGAAAGCGCGATCAGAGCCGGGGTAAAAAATTTTGTTGCCTCCGGGAAAAGAGGAATTGCGAATCTTAAGAAACCATAAGCCCCCATTTTCAAAAGGACCCCCGCGAGAATCACACTTCCTCCCGTCGGCGCTTCCACATGGGCATCGGGGAGCCAGGTATGAAATGGGAACATGGGGACTTTGATCAGGAAGGCAAGAGCAAACGCGGTAAAAAGGATATTCTGGGGATTGAAATGACGCGAATAGTCAAAAGGGATTTGAACCGCGTAAATATCCAAAAGGCTTGCCGAGAAAAATCCGAACTGTTCGTGATGGAGATAAATTAAAAAGATAATGCCAAGGAGCATAAAAACACCCCCTGCCAATGTGTAAATAAAAAATTTAAGCGTTGCGTAAATTCGTCTTGCCCCCCCCCACATTCCGATAATGAAATACATCGGAATGAGCATTATCTCCCAGAAAAGGTAGAAGAGGAGAAGATCGAGCGCTAAAAAGGCGCCGACCATTGCCGTTTCCAAAATTAAAAAAGAGGCAAGATACCCCCGGTCTTTGATCTCCGAGGCGAGGATGACGATAGGGGTTAAAAAAGTGGTCAGAAGCACAAGCCAAAGGCTAATGCCATCAATGCCGATAAAATAGGAAACTCCAAGCGAAGGAATCCAGGGGGTTTTTTGAACCAGTTGAAGAAGATGGGTAGAGGGATCAAAAAAATCGAAAATTAAGATAGAAAGACCAAATTCAAACGCGGCGATCCCGAGCGCGATCCACTGCGCATGATGCCTGACAATTCCCGGCAACAAAAAGAGCAGGAGCGCCCCCATGAGCGGAAGAAAAATCAGGATTGTCAAAAGATAATTTTCCAAAAACATCAAAATTTTCCTAAATAATAAAACATAGCCAAAAATGCTCCCAGCACCCCCGCCACAAAGATGAAAGCGTATGTCTGAAGATTTCCATTTTGGATCGCTGAATAGCGGTTGCCCCCGTAAAGATTCATTTTTGCCAGACCATTGACAAAACCATCGATGATTTTCAAGTCACACTTGTGTAAGAGAAAGTCCGCGCTCCGGTTGACAGGACGAACCAGGAGGAGATCATACAATTCATCCACATAAAATTTATCCGCGACGATCTTATGAAGCGCCCTGAATTTAAGTTTCCAATGAAGGGCGGTTTCCCGGTATCGGTGATAAAGAAGAAAAGTCAAAACGGCAACCACTACCGTTCCCGAGACGGTCAGACCCATGAAAA
>CAYJMQ010000064.1:0-9352 GCA_964371555.1 uncultured bacterium
TAAAAAAGCAGCCTGATTTTACAAAAATCCCTGTGGGACGCCTGCTCGATTTACGCTATGTGTTTCTATAATTTAAAAAAATATCATAAAGCGATGCAAATATTACTTGAAGATTTAGTAAAAACATCCAACGATGCTGATGTTAAGGCCTATAGAAAAGCCATCCAATTTTATTCAAAAAAACTAGATAAAACTTGGTAAAAAAGAGATCCCTCGGGCTTCGCCCTCAGGGAATGACGGAGTCACTACTTCTACCAGTTTTAAAGCTTGAGATTCCTCGCCTGCGGCTCGGAATGACAGGATAGGCTACATCCTGAAACCCTTCCCCAGCGCGAAGTAGATCCCTCGTGCTTCGCACTCGGGATGACATTGTATGGTGTGATAATTTCTCAATCAGACTTAAGGATGCAACAAAAAATTTTTGATCCGGCGAACAAAGAAGGGGCCGGAAAAAACAAGGCCTGTATATATCTCGATAAGATCTGAACCTGCTTCAAATCTTTCTTTTGCGTCTTGCGGCGTTAAAATTCCACCGACACTGATTAAAACCATCCCTGTTTTCATCGCTTGAATGCTCTCTAATAATGAAGCCGCTTTTTCCTTTAACGGTCGGCCGCTGATCCCTCCCTTCTGAATATCTTCTGTCCGAAGCAATCGATAATCGGTTGTTGTGTTGGTCGCGATGATTCCTACGATTTTATATTTTTTACAGATAGAAACGGTCTCTTTGAGCTCCTGCGCTGACAAATCAGGGGAAATTTTTACAAAAAGGGGGCGCTCGCCAATCCCTCTGGAAAGTTCTTGTGATTTTCTTTTTAAATCTCCCAATAAAGGGTCGAGATAGAGCCCCATCTGAAGATCCCTAAGCCCCAACGTATTGGGGGAACTGATATTCACCACAAAAAAATCGAAAACCGGATAGCCTTTTTCAAGACAAAAGAGATAATCATCGATCGCTTTATCAAGAGGGGTCTCTTTCCCCTTCCCTATATTGAGGCCAATGGGAATTTTAATTTTGTCCCTGATCTTGCAAACCCTTCTAACCACTGCTTCAACCCCGTCGTTATTGAAGCCGAGCCAGTTAACGAGGGCTTGCTCCTTTGCAAAGCGCCGAATTCTCGGGCTCCCTTTAAAAAGATTTCCAGATTGCGCCTGAGGAGTTACGGTTCCAATTTCAATAAATCCAAATCCGAGAGACTGAAATCCAAGAATGGCCACCCCATTTTTATCAAATCCCGCCGCCAATCCAACCGGATTTTTGAAACAAATCCCGCCCAACTCTTTTTCAAGCCGCTGATCATGAAAATGACAAACAAACGAAAAAAACCATTGGATCGGCCGAAGAGAAAGAAAAAACAATGCCATCGCGTGGATAAATTCCGGATCGAATAAAAAGAGAAAAAATCGAAAGAATTTATAGATCATCTTCTAATATCTGAATAATACCCCTGATAATATCAGATTTTGTTTCAACCCGTCTGAATGAATCCTTATCTCTTCTATGAAGAATCAATCCAGGATGTTTTTGCCCCTCCATCCTGGACAAATCGTTCACAACGACTGCGTGAACATTCATCGTTTCAAGCGCATTTATTCCAATTTCCTCAAGCTCGCCTTCCGTTTTTTGCCATTCCAATTTAAAACCGATCTTAAAGAGCCTTTTTTTATCTGAAACAGCGCCATCAATAACGCGAATAATTTTCTCCGTGCGTTTAAAATCTATTTGCAGGGGTTCAGATGAAGAAAGTTTATGCCGCGCCATTTCAGATGGAATGTGATCCAAAACCGCTGCCGCAAAGATTGCGGCAGAGACTTCTTCTTCTTCTGGCCGCAACTGGGAGATGACAGCTTCCTGCATCTCTTGAGGGGTCTTTACAGGGATGACGCGATAAAAATTATGGGGTTTAACCTCGCCAGGACCGTAAACCAAAATCGGGGTGGCCCCTTTCATATAAAGTTCCTGAGCCAATCTTACCCCCAATTCCCCACTCGAGTAGTTTGAAATAAATCGCACCGGGTCTATCGGCCCGCGTGTCGGGCCGGCGGTAATCACAATCTTTTTATGAGAAAGCCTGTCTTTCTCATGAAGCCTGTGACTCACATAAGAAACAATGGTTTCAATATCCAAAAATTTTGCCTTTCCTTCTTCCCATTTGGGTTCAAGAAAGAAAAGAGAGCGATCTTCTTTCAGAGCAGAAAGATTTTTTTCAAAAATGGGATTTTCATAGAGCGACTCATGCATCGCGGGAATAAAAATGATCGGGAGTTTTTGCCCCCAGGCAGAAGCAATCGTCGTTGTGACCACATTGTCAGCGAGACCGAGCGCAATTTTATTGATCGTATGAAGCGTGGCCGGAGCAACCAAAACAAGATCGCACTTAACCACATGTTCAGCTGTTCCCGTAAAATCAGTTATAACCGGAAGTGCGGTCGCCCATTCCAGGGAAAGGGGAGTTATGAATTTCCGGGCGGTGGAGGTCATGTAGGCACGAACCGTGGCCCCATGGCGGCGCAGTTCCCGCGCAAGTTTGACACATTCAACAGCGGCGATGCTCCCTGTAACGCAGAGGGCAATGGATTTGCCGCAGAGGAGATTTGATTTTAGTTCAACGGAGAGATCACTGTTTGTCGTCATATATGCTGCGCGCGCCATTTTCTTCTTTCGGGGAAAATGGCTTGCAATTGGCCTGCGCGGCAGCCAATCGTGCCTGTGGCACCCTGTAGGGGGAACAGCTGACGTAATCTAACCCGGAACGGTGGCAAAATTCAATAGAGGCGGGATCCCCCCCATGTTCGCCACAAATTCCAAGCTTGATGGCTGGCTTTGTCTTTCTCCCCAGCTCAGAAGCAATCTGAATGAGGCGCCCCACCCCTTGAATATCGATCGAGACAAACGGATCCCCTTCATAAATCTTGCTCTCTATATATTTGGGGAGAAAGAGAGGAGAATCGTCTCTTGAAATTCCAAACGTCATCTGCGTCAGGTCGTTTGTTCCAAATGAAAAGAAATCGGCAATCTTTGCAATCCGGTCAGCGGTCAGCGCGGCCCTCGGAAGCTCAATCATCGTTCCAATTTTATACTCCACCCGCGTCTGATAACGACTTTGGACCTCTTCACAAACGCTCACGATATATTCGCGAATAAACTCAAACTCTTTTACATCCCCAATAATCGGCACCATGATTTCCGGATAGAGTTCAATTTTCTCTTCCAACACAAGTTCACAGGCAGCCTCCATAATCGCCTGAACCTGCATCTGATAGATCTCCGGATAGGCAATCCCCAAACGACACCCCCGAAAACCGAGCATCGGATTAAATTCATCAAGGCTTTTGGCCTTCCTCTTGAGTCGGGAAAAGGGGATATCGAGTTTTTTCGAAAGTTCGGACAGATCCTTATTGTTGTGCGGCAAAAATTCGTGAAGAGGGGGATCGAGCAGGCGGATCGTTACCGGGTATCCCTTCATTTCCCTGAATATTTCCACAAAATCCCCTTTTTGCATCGGAAGAAGATTTGCCAATGCTTTCCGGCGCGCCTTTTCACTATCGGCAAGAATCATCTCGCGCATCGCATCGATACGGGCGAGATCAAAAAACATATGTTCCGTCCGACAAAGGCCGATCCCCTCGGCGCCAAATTCTTTTGCCACCCGGGTATCATGGGGCGTGTCGGCATTCGTTCTCACTTTGAGTGTTCGTATTTCATCCACCCACGACATAAGTTTATGGTAATCAGGGCCAAGCTTCGGACGAATGGTAGGCACCACCCCCAAATAAACCTCGCCGCTGCTTCCGTCGAGAGTAATCGTGTCTCCTTCTTTAATCAGATAATCCCTGACGGTCATCTGGGACGTTTTGTAATCGATATGGAGCTCATGGCATCCAACGACACAGCACTTGCCCATTCCACGGGCAACAACGGCCGCGTGCGAGGTTCTCCCCCCCCTCGCCGTTAAAATTCCGCTCGCCACATTCATGCCATGAATATCTTCCGGGGAGGTCTCCATCCGAACCAAAATCACAGACTCCCCTTTCTGACTCCACTCCTCAGCCCGGTCGGGAGAAAAAACAACAACACCCGTCGCCCCCCCGGGAGAAGCGGCAAGCCCCACAGTCATCACCTCTTTCTTTGCCATAGGGTCGATCATCGGGTGCAGAAGCTGTTCAATCTGTTTGGGGTCGATTCTTAAAATGGCCTCTTCCTTCGTAATCAATGCTTCCTGAACCATCTCAACCGCAATCCGGATCGCCGCCTGAGCCGATCGTTTGCCGTGGCGTGTCTGAAGAATCCAGACCTTCCCCCGCTGAACGGTAAATTCAATATCCTGCATGTCGCGATAATGGATTTCGAGACGTTGAAAGATCTCGGTCAACTCGAGATAAACAGCCGGCATCATTCGTTCAAGCGAGTGTGGAAGAAGGAGATCCGCAATCGGCGCCGGTGTCCGAATTCCGGCCACCACATCTTCCCCCTGGGCATTAATCAAATATTCCCCGAAAATTTTCTTCTCGCCGCTTGAGGGATCCCGTGTGAATGCCACACCGGTCGCGCAATCGTTCCCCTGATTCCCAAAAACCATCGCCTGAACATTAACGGCTGTCCCCGCATCTTCCCAAATGTGATGGATTTTCCGGTAGGTTACCGCCCGCGGTGAATTCCATGAACGAAACACAGCTCCAATCGCCCCCCAAAGCTGTTCATAAGGATCTTGCGGAAACTCCTGTCCCAGCATCTTTTTAACAACGGTCTTATATTCAGACACCAGTTCTTTAAGATCGTCGCCTGCCAGATCGACATCGCTTTCAATCCCCCGATTTTTTTTCTTCTCTTCGAGAAGGCGCTCAAAATGCTTTGTTTCGATCCCTAAAACAACATCGCTATACATTTGAATAAAACGACGGTAACTGTCGTAGGCGAAACGCTCTTTTTCCGAAATTTGGATCAGCCCGGGCAGGGTCTGATCATTCAGCCCCAGATTCAAAACGGTATCCATCATTCCGGGCATGCTGATTTTTGCCCCTGAGCGGACCGAGACAAGAAGCGGCTTCTCATGATCGCCAAAACCGGCCCCCATCGCTTCTTCCACCTGATTCAGTTTCTCCAACACCTCTTTCTCGAGACTCGCCGGATATTGATAGTGATTGGCATTATAATGGCTGCAGACTTCCGTTGAGATGGTAAATCCCGGTGGAACAGGAATACCGATGCGGGTCATTTCCGAAAGCCCGGCTCCCTTTCCACCCAATAGATCCGGTCTCTTTGAATCACCTTCAGAAATCCCGTTTCCAAAAAAATAAACGTAGGGGGGCATTTATTTTACTCCTCTATTTTTTTTCTCAAATAGTCCAAAAGCGAATCGACCCCTACCCGCTCCTGCTTCATGGAATCACGAAAACGAACCGTCACCGCGTGGTCTTTCAACGAATCAAAATCAACAGTCACGCAAAAGGGCGTTCCGATTTCATCCTGACGCCTGTATCTTCTGCCAATGCTTCCGCTCCCATCATATTGGGTCAGGCCATGCCGCCGCATCTCATCCTGAAGCTTTCGGGCAATCCCTTCCAGTTCCGCATTTTTGATCAAAGGGAAAAAAGCGGCCTTAACCGGGGCTATTTTTGGATGAAAACGGAGAACCGTTCGCTCTTCTTCTTCTTCATACGCGTCAATGAGACAGGCCAAAAGGGTGCGATCGCATCCGACGGATGTCTCTATAATATAGGGAACAAATTTCTCCTTTGTCCCCTCTTCAAAATACTCCAGCGATTTTCCCGAATACTTCTGATGGCGATTCAGATCAAAATCGGTTCTGTTGTGCAATCCTTCGAGCTCCTGCCATCCAAAAGGAAACTCATACTGAATATCGAAAGCCTCTTTCGCATAGTGAGCAAGCTCTTGCTTTTTTTGCCGATAGAGCTGAAGCCTTTTTGGATTCAAACCGATTGACTGATGCCACTTCATCCGCTCCCCTTTCCAATATTCAAACCACTGATCGTCTGTCCCCTTCTTTACAAAATATTGCATCTCCATCTGTTCAAATTCGCGTGTCCTGAAAATAAAATTCCCGGGCGTTATCTCATTTCGAAAAGCTTTTCCAATCTGGGCAATCCCAAAGGGGATTTTTTTGCGGAGCGCCGCCTGCACATTTAAAAAATTCACATAAATCCCCTGCGCTGTTTCAGGACGCAGATAGGCAACATTCGACTCATCTTCGACCGGCCCCACAAATGTCTTAAACATGAGATTAAACAGGCGCGGCGGGGTTAACTCGCCCGCGCATTCCGGACATTTTGAACCCTTCACCACATCCGCGCGAAATCTTTTTTTGCATTTTTTGCAATCGACGAGGGGATCGACAAATCCCTCGACATGCCCGGATGCCTCCCAGACTTTCGGATGCATGAGGATCGATGAATCGATCCCTTCGATATCGTCGCGGCAGACCATCGCCTCCCACCAGAGCCGCTTCAAGTTGTTTTTCAGTTCAACGCCGAGCGGACCATAGTCCCAACAGCTGCCGATCCCGCCGTAGATTTCACTGCTTTGAAAAATAAATCCCCGTCTTTTGCAGAGAGAGACAATGGTCGAAAGATCTTTCATCACCGGATTTCCTTTATTCTTCTACTATCAGATTGCCTGAGAAAATTGAAGCTGATAAAAATGCGCGTACGACCCATTCCGCTCGAGCAAAGAGGGGTGTGTCCCTTCCTCCACAATTCTCCCCTTGTCCAAAACAATAATCCGGTCTGCGTGCTGAATGGTAGACAACCGATGCGCGATAATAAAACAGGTTCTCCCCTCCATCAGCTGTTCAATCGCTTCCTGAACCAAAACCTCGGATTCGGTATCGAGCGCGGAAGTAGCTTCATCTAAAATCAAAATGGGCGCGTTCTTAAGAAGCGCCCTTGCAATCGAAATTCGCTGGCGCTGGCCGCCCGAAAGCTTGACCCCTCTTTCACCAATAATGGTATCGTAGTTCAGCGGAAGTCTCATAATAAATTCGTGCGCGTACGCGGCCTTGGCCGCTTCGATGATTTCCAGTCGGGAAGTCTCTAGTTTCCCATAAGAAATATTGGCGCTCAGCGTATCGTTAAACAAAAAGACATCCTGCGCCACAATCGAAATCTGATTCCTGAGAGATGCCATTGTTAGTCTCCGTACATCCATGTCATCGATCAGAATGGAGCCGGAACTGACATCGTAAAAACGGGGAATCAGATTTACGAGAGTTGTTTTACCCGCCCCGCTTGAGCCGACGAACGCGATAACCTCCCCTTTTTTAACAGAAAGATCAATGCCCTGGAGCACCGGTTCGGTATCGTATTTGAATGACACATCCGAAAAACGAATTTCTTTTGAAAAGGACTTGAGCTCAATCGCCTGAGAAGCATCGACAATCGCCGGTTTTAAATCCATCATCGCAAAGATACGATCGGCGGCCCCCAATGCCTTTTGAAAAGAGACATTGAGCGCATTGATCTTTTTTACAGGATCAATCAGCAGACCAAAAGCAATTCCTACAGAGAGCAGATCGATGCCATTGACATGCGCCGAAAAAATCTGATTCCCGCCATAATTTGCAAAAAAAGCAAAACCGATCCCCCCAAGCACCGCAAGAAGAGGCCCTGTTAATTTTTCAATTTTAATCCATTTCCATTGGATGGCCAAAAGATCCTCATTGTCTTTTCTAAATCGTTTTTGCAAATAGTGTTCGAGGTTAAAGGCCTTTGCGATCCGGATGCCGCTTAATGTTTCATGAACCGTGGCATTGAGAACAGCCCACCCCTCTTGTCGTCTCCCTGTCATTTTTCGTAATTTTTTTCCGATTTTTGTCACGAGATAAATCAAAGGCGGCATCAAAACCAGAGAAAGCAATGTCATCTTCCAATTCCGGTAGAATGCAACCGCAAGAAGCCCCGCAATGGTAAAGGGATCGCGAAAAAGAGAATCAATTTTGCCATATCCCTCCAAAAGCATCACCACATCTGAGGCAATCACAGACATCATTTTCCCGCTGGAGGCCTTTGAATAATAATCAAAGGAGAGAGAGGTATAAACCTTATAGAGTTCAAGACGAATCTCCTGAACCATCTTTTCACTGAGATAGGTGACCCAAATGGTATAGAAGTAGCGGCAGATCGCGCAAAAAATGGTAAAACCAACGACAATGACCGGCATTATTTTGATCCAATAGGGATCTCTTTTTACCATAATCCCTTCGATAAAAGGCTTCAGAGCCACCACAGCCCCCGGCTGAAACGAAGAAGCAAAAATCCCCAAAATCAAAAGCCAGAAAAACTTCCACCGATAAGGCTTTGCGTATGAAAGCAGACGCCAGAATTTTTCCATAAAAATAACCGCCTAAGCGTTACAATATTCTCTCCCGCAGCGCAAGAGGTTATAGTGCTCCCAATTTGAGGGCATTGTGACAAGTCCACAATGACTAAGAGGCTGTGAAAGAGATATTTTATCCCGACGAAACCTTAAGTTCCTTAAGTATTTCTATTGTTCTTCGAGCCACAAACTGACCTGTAATATACTGGTGGAGAATACTGCTCAATAAAGTCTGATAAGGTATCCCCAGGCGTTCAGCCTCCTCTTTGATAGCGCCTAAATCGGACCCATCTAATCGGAGACTTATAGGTATCTTCGCCGACGATTGATCAACCTTTACCTTACCTAGTCGTTTCTTTAGTTTTTTAAGATCGTATTGTTTCTTCATAAGTTTTTATTTCCTCCTTCGTGGCTTTCCGAGCAGAAATAATGCGAATGACATCGCCATTTTCACGCTCGCAAAACACGACAAGTAGAAGTCTTGGTTTCGTGGAATGACCTACGCGTATGAATCGATCTTCCTCTTCACTATATTCTGGATCGTAATATTCCTGTGCTTTGTTATTCGCCCATACTGTTTGCGCTTCTTCAAACCAGACTTCATGTTTTCTGAAATTAGCAATATTCTTCTTCTCATCCCACTCAAATCTCACATTCTTATAGTAGGCTATTATATATACATTGTCAATACTAATATAATTTCACTACGATGTAAAAGACCCCCCCAGTTCCAAATGCAACAAAAATCTTCCCTAGTTTTTTGCGATGAGTGATTTTAGGAGGGGAGGTCGTCCAAGAATGACGATTTTTTAAACGTTGAGGGTCTCAAGCTTTTTTTCTGGCCTTCCCAATTAAAAATTTTCTAATTTTTTCATTTTTAGTTGATCTTAAATTGTCATCCCGGAGAAAGCTGGGATTCACTCCTTAAATATTTTTCACTTTTTTTCATATTTTTCACTTTTTTCTTGACAAGGTTTTTGTGAATTTATGGTTTTACCGACGAGAAATAGCTGAAATACC
>CAYJMQ010000065.1:0-7232 GCA_964371555.1 uncultured bacterium
AGAACCCCTGTTTGAAGAACCCCCCCCTTCTTTGGCAGAGTCGTTCCCCGTGACGATTGAAGGTGAAGAAACGAAGATTTCAGAAATCCCGCCGAGAGCCAAAATTATTGTGATTCAGGGGACATCTCCTCATGAAGGATATGATCTCATCGGAGATGAGATCATCATCGGTCGCGATCCCGATTGCGATATTTCGCTTGAAGATCCCAGAATTTCACGTGAACACGCAAAAATTACTTTAAAAGGTCAGAAATTTTATATCGCCGATTGCGGAAGCTCCAATGGGACATTTGTAAATCACAAACAGATTGTTGAAGAAAAAGAACTCACCAGCAGTGATCAGATTCAATTGGGTGACGCGGTGCTGCAATTCGCTATTTTTGATGAAGGCGCCTATTCACTAACCCGTCGACCTGAACGCTTAAGTCCCGATATTACAGAATCTGGAATGATTCCCCAGTGGGAAACCAAGGTTCCCTTTTATGCGCCGAAACCCCAAAAGATATTTTTTCGTTACAAAAAAATCTTCTACGCCTCTGGTTTACTCCTCTCCGCTCTTCTGATTTATCTGATGATAAATCAGCAAGGGAAACCGCAAAGAGAAACCGCTGAAGAGAAAAAAAGGGCGGAAATCGCACAAACTATTATTGAAGACGAATTATCCCAGCTCTCCAAAACAGACCGTGAATATATTTTGGAAAAAATGAAGGCGGCAAAAGCATCCATAAACAACAGAGAATATCGAAAGGCGCAGATTGCTCTCGAAGAGGTATTCGCCATTGCGCCCGGTTATTCCGAAGCACGCGCCCTTTCTGAGACCCTGCGTTCCGTTTTTGAACAGCAACGGCTGGCTGAACAAAAGTATAGAGAGATTGCGGAGGAAAAAAGGCAGGAAGAAGAAATCAAATATCACCTATCCGTAGCGCTTGAATATTTTAACCGGCAGCAATGGCAAAAGGCGCTCGAGGAATACGACAGAATATTGGAAACTGTTCCCGAACATGAAGAGGCGCAAAAAAAACGCCTCGAGGCGTTAAAAAAACTTGAAGCGCCTGAGGTGAAACCGGCTGTTTCACTGATGCAGAAGAAAAATCGCCAGGCGGAGGCATGGCTTGCTCAGGGGACGACACTGGCCCAGCAGGGGGAAACTCAAAAAGCATTGGGAATATGGAGAAAAGTGCTTGGGCTGGAAGGGGTCAATCCTGCTTATTACCTAAAGGCAGAGCAATTTATTAATTTCGAAAAAGAGCGACTCGCGCAAAAATACGCCCCCCTGCTTTCGCAAGCTTATGCCCTGATCGAATCAAAAGAATATACACAGGCGGAAGAAATCTTAAGAGGGATTCTCAAAGAATATCCCACGCACAAAGAGGCCAAAGAAGCGCTCTACAAAGTTCAGGACACGCTTCACCAGCTGGCCCGGCGCGAATACACGGAAGCAATTATCGATGAAAACGTTGGCCGTATCGACTCTGCGGTGAAAAAGTTTAAATGGATTATAGAACGTGTCCCCGCAAGCGACGAATACCACAAAAAAGCCAAAAATAAGCTCAAGAAATACGAGTAAAACGGCAAGCCATTCTTTGGAGAATAGGGGAAAATAGGCTTGCGGCTTAGATTTTAATGAGTTTTTAATCTTTTTAATCGCACCTTTTATCTCACATTTTCTTGCCTCACCGACGGTAATTCCATGCTATAATTAGGGAGTCAAGGAACGTGGGCGCTTATTTTTTTTGAGATTTTTCCGATAAAAGAAAGAGGCAGACAATTAACTCGCAAAGTCAGGAGGAGGACAAAACAATGCGTAAGCATTTATTGAATAAAAAAGGGCAAAATACACTCGAATACGTTTTGATGCTGGGATTTGTCGCAACGATTATCGTGCTCTTTTTTACGCTCTTTAAGGGGCAGTTTCAGAGCATGGTTCAGGCTATCAGCGGCAAAATCCAAAGCGCCATTCAGCAGATTCAATAACGGAGGGGAATGTGCGGGGGACAAGGTCAGGGCAAACGGTTGTAGAGTACCTTCTTCTTTTGCTCTTTGTGGTTCTCATTGCAATAAAGGTCTCTGAATTTATGAGAAATGCTTTCAAAAAGGGGGGGAGCGATCTCAAAAATCTCGTGATCGAAAGAAACCTCAACACAGGGATCGGGTTTAAATAAACTATGAGCTCTGATATTCGAAAAAAAGTCAAAAAAAGAGACGGACAGACAGCGGTCGAATTTCTCTTTATTCTGGTCGCAATCGTTTTTATTATCCTCTTGCACACGCAACTTTCATTGAGCCACATTGTCACAAGTTTTTTTCGCTATACGTCGTTTATGGCCTCGCGCGCAGAATCGGTCAATCCCGGCGGGGGAGATGTTTATATTCAGGCGCTCGTGGGAACGCCGACGGAAAGTAGACTGAGACCTGCCGCAACCCTGCTTCCGCCTGAAGGCGAGGGATTTGTCAGACGCGGGAATACAAACGATGTGACGATTGGTTATGAAGTATTAACCTATATTCCATTCACCGGGGGACTTCAGGAGGCGCTGCTTGAGAGAAGCAGCCGATCGCCGTTTGTGGCAGAACCCCCGCGGCAGACAGAGCAGGAGTTTTTCGATAATGAATAGCGTCTTTGTAAAGTGGAGAGATATTTCCAGGAGCGCGCCTCAGCTACGCCGCGGCGCGCGAAGGGAATATATCTCTCCACAGAAAAAAAGAGGACAAGCAGTGATGGAATTTATTATTATTCTCCCTTTTATTGTTTTTATTATTCTTTTTGGGCTTCAAATTTTCAAAGCCATTTATGAAGCACAGGTAAAGCAGGAGGTGGCCAGGGTTCAGCTGCTTTCAAAAATCCAAAACCGAGCCAATGGGGGAATCGACATGCCACCAAACGAAGTGGTTGAGGAAGTATCGCGTTCCATTGAAACGGGGGGTATACCGATCCTGACCACCGAAGAGGCCTCCCCCCCGATTTCGATTAAAATCGGCATCTGCCGTGTCGTAAACTGTGGGGAGGAACTATGAAACATCCAAGGGCTGTTTTAATTTCGCTGATTATCGCCGTTGTTTCGGTTTTGCTGATCTGGTCGTTTGTAAACCAAAAAACACAAAGCGTCCTCGAGCTCGCAAGAGCGAAAAAAGTAGTTGTCGCAAGCGGGGATATCAATGAGCTCACGCTGATTGATGAAACAATGCTCCGGGTCGACTCAGTCCCTCAAACCTATATTCAGCCTGGAACCTACAGCGACATTAAAGAAGTCGTTGGCTTCATCACCACCGTGCCGATAAAAAAGGGGGAGCAGATCCTGCAAAACAAACTTCTATTTGAAGAAACCCAGACTAAGCTCTCTACCCGTGTCAACAAGGGAAAACGCGCTATTACAGTTCCTGTGACGGAAATTCATGGGGTGGGGAAGCTCGTTAAACCGGGGGACCGGATCGATATCCTCTCTTCGATCGATTATGGAGCGGGGGATCGCGAACGACGGGAAGTAAAAACAGTCCTTCAGGATGTTCTCGTCATTGCCACAGGACGAAACGTCATCGCATCGATCCCGACTGAAGTGGTTAAAAATCCGATTACGGGGAAGGATGAAAGACAAGATTTGCGAAGGGTGATCTATTCCACCGTAACTGTGGAGGTTACTCCTGAAGAAGCCCAGGGGATTGTGTTTCTGCTCACATCGGGGGAAGGAAATATTTTCATGGCTTTACGAAATACAGACGATCGCTCCATCGAAAAATTGTACACAACAGATGAAGACAAAATACTGGGACCGAGAAGCGGGAAGGCAAGAGAGGCTGAGGGGGTCAAAATTCAGAGGGAACCGCGCTGGCTCGATTTTAGGGGGACTACGGTTCAGTAATCGGCGTTCATGAATTACAAAGGTACAGATAAAAAATTGAAAACAAGAAGAGCCATGCCCGCTCGCCCTCCGCGAAGGTTTCTCATAACGATTCCACCCCTCTCCCTCTTCATTATTCTCTCATTTTTCATAACTTTCTCCTTGTCCCTCACCGTCTTCCCGCAAGAAAAACCGATTACCATCTCTAAAACCCTGGTCAAAGATGTTTCTGAAACCGTTGATCTCGATTTTCTTCCTGGAAACATTTTCATCGCAAACCCAAAGGTTTGCAACTATGTGGCGCTGAGGGAACAAAAAAAGGTCATGCTGATTCCTGTCGGTGAGGGGACCACCTCTTTGACGATTCAAGACACACAGGGGCGGGAACGCCAGAGAATTAAAATCCGGGTTATCGTGAGCGACCTCTACCGGATCTCCAAAGAACTCAAAGACCTTTTGGGCGATATTGAAGGGGTTGAAATCAAAGTCATCGGCAAAAAGGTTTTAATAGACGGTGAAATCCTTCTCCCAAAAGACCTCAATCGGATTATTACGGTCGCCAATCAATACGATCTCAAACAGGAGGTTGGCATTATTGCGGCGCTGAGTTCCGTTGCCCAGAAAATTATTGCTCAAAAAATTGAGGAAGACATTCATAAACTTGGCTTTACCGAAGTTCATGTTCGAGCGGTGAACCAGAGATTTCTCATTGAGGGGAGCGTTCCCCACGGCGGGGCCGATGGAAAGCGGAATTCGCGTATTGTCGTGGAAACGGCAAAAACGTATGTTCCCGATGTTTTTATAACGGGGGGCGAAGGGGCGGGACTGATCAGAAAGCCGGCCGGGGGTCCCCCGGTTGTCGTAAACCTTCTCGTCATCAAACCACCGCCTGCCGCGGAACCGGCGAGAATGATTCATATAACCGCCCATTACGTTGAACTCAGTAAAGAGTACGCGAAAAATTTCGCGTTCAACTGGTCCCCTGGCATTCAGGATGCAACCGCAATCCAGTTTGAAAAGGGGGAACTCACAGGAACTCTTACAGGAACCGTCTCAAGCCTTATCCCAAAGCTCAATGCGGCCAAAACACATGGTCATGCGCGAATTCTTGAAGCAAGTTCTCTGATCGTCCAGGACAATGAGAGAGGAAATATCAAAAATGTCACGCAGATCCCGATTACCGTTTTTCAAGCCACCCAGGGGGGGACCCAGCAGGGAACCGAATTCAAGGATGTGGGGCTCACCATGGACATTACACCGACGGTCATCCCTGAAACAACAAGTGTGCGTCTGAAAGTAAGCTTCAGCTTAAAGACGGTTCTCGGTTTTAACGAGCGCGGGCAGCCCTCGATCTCCGAGAGTAACATCGAGACGATTCTGACCGTTGATTCGACGCAGAGCGCGGCCATCGGGGGGCTTGTTCGAAACCAGCTGATTACCGCCTACAACAAACTCCCCCCAAGCATTAGAGATAACCCAAACATTCTTTTTAGCCTCTTTCGGTCTAAATCTTTTCAGAACAACAAAAGCCAGTTTGTCATTTTTATTACACCTGACATCATCAAATCCGCCTCAGAAGGAACCGAAGAATTAAAGAGGAAGTTTAGAGTCAAATGAGTCATATCATCGCGATTGTAGGAATGCCAAAAAGCGGAAAATCGACGCTTGGATTGAATCTGGCATCGGGTTTTGAGCGGGCCGCTTTTTTGGACGCCCCCGCTTTTTCCCTTTCAACTATCGAGCATCTGAAAAACAGCCATGAAAAGATTGTGGTCGACTGCGGTTCGGAATGGGAGGGGGATGTCAGAGAGGTCTTGGAGAACGCGCACCTCGTACTCGTGACAACAGAAGCTCAGCCAAAGCAACTTTCCGATACCCGACAGCTGCTTGATAAACTGTATACGTTTCTCCCCCGGGACCTCGTTTACGCTATTTTGAATCATTATCAAACGAAATCACCCCCCGATCCCATGGCCATCAAAAGACAACTCGGCTGTAATATCCTGGGCGCTCTTGTTGAAGATCCGTCAATCCCTTTTACGGCCGCCCCATTCGTCGTAACCGAGCCCAAAAGCGTGCCATCCCAATACATTTTCCAGCTCAAAAAAATTATCGAAACGAAAAAGATTCTGGAAAAAGGGGAATCTATTCAGGTGAGAAGGGGGGAGGCGCGGTTAAAAGAAACACAGGAACCAGTCCCCTTGAAACCGCAGCTTTACCGTCGCTTTGCAAAAGAAGAGTTGGATCCGAGAACTCAAAGAAAAATCACCGTTATGAAACAGCTCTCTTCAGAGCTGAATCTGAAGAAGTTCGACACCGAAACAGGAAACGATCCCAAAAAAATTGCGCTTCTCAGACAAAAAACGCGCCAGGCGGTTGAGGCAATTATGGAGAGAGAGAAAATCGATGCCGGAGATAAGCCGGAGAGAGAACAATTTATCAAAGAGATTTTGGATGAAGCGCTTGGCTTGGGCCCCCTTGAACAACTTTTGGCAGATTCAACGATCACAGAAATCATGGTCAATCGAAAGGACCAGATTTACGTTGAAAAAGAGGGGAAGATTTTTCAAATCCCGATGACATTCACCAGTGATCAACAGCTATTGGGAATCATTGAACGGATTGTGGCGCCGCTTGGCCGGCGAATTGATGAAAAAACCCCTTATGTCGATGCAAGGCTCCCGGATGGTTCACGGGTCCATGCAATCATTCCGCCGCTCGCTCTTCAGGGACCTGTGATCACAATTCGAAAATTCCCGGAGCGGAATTATACGGTCGACGATCTCACCCGCTTTGGTTCGCTGACAGAGGAGATCGCTGATTTCATGCGAGCCGCCATTGAGGCTCGTCTCAACTGTGTCATATCGGGGGGAACCGGTTCCGGTAAAACAACTCTTCTCAATATCTTTTCTTCTTTCATACCCCCTCAGGAGAGAATCATTACCGTCGAAGACTCAGCTGAACTTCGTCTAACCCAACCGCATGTCATTCGATTGGAAAGCCGCCCACCGAATATTGAGGGGACGGGCGCGGTTACCATCCGTGATCTTGTCCGCAATACCTTGAGAATGAGACCCGACCGGATTGTTGTCGGTGAATGCCGTGACGGGGCCGCGCTCGATATGCTTCAGGCAATGAATACAGGACACGACGGTTCTCTCACCACCATCCACGCCAACAGTCCGAGGGACTGCCTCTCTCGTCTTGAAACCCTTGTCATGATGGCTGGAATGGATCTCCCCTCCCGGGCTATTCGTGAACAGGTCGCTTCAGCCATCGATTTTATCGTTCAGGTGGCGCGGTTTTCAGACGGCTCCCGAAAAATTATAAATATTACCGAAATCACAGGAATGGAAAAAGATGTCATTACGACAGGTGAGATTGTCCGCTTCAAAC
>CAYJMQ010000066.1:0-7197 GCA_964371555.1 uncultured bacterium
GCCTATGTCGGGCTTAAAGTGGAAAGAGAACCGGGGGCTAATAATCTTTCTGATCAAAACTCGTGGGAGAAGCTCCGTCGGTATATTTTGGCCATGGTTCGGATTTTGGAATCGGGCGCGGCGCTCGATCTTTCCGAAGCCTCGTTTCAAAGGCAAAGGGATCTTCTGGTTCGCATTTCGCGCAAAGCTTTTGAAGTGGATGCCCAAAAACTGATTGATGATTTATCAACTGAGGCGGAGCGTTTTACACTTAAAAATTACCCGGCCCTTTCGCCTGAAGGACTTTCCTTTTTACGCCGCTTGCATCAATCGGCGGCTGGTCATTTTGAAGAAATCCAACAATTCCAAATCAGCGGCATGCGTACCAAGCCTTATGGCTATCAGCGGGAAGGGGCCCATTTTTTGGTGACACACAACCGAGCCATTTTGGCTGATGAGGCGGGTTTGGGGAAAAGCTGTCAAGTTATTGCCGCGGTTCAGACTTTGAATTTAAAAAGAGTGTTGTGGATTACCACAGCCGCCAACAAGAAAACTTTAAAAGAAGAAATTTTGCTTCACTCCGAGGCAGACGATGATGATGTCCGTATCGTCATCAGCGGAAACCCGCGTGAGCGGGCCACGCAAATCCGGGCTTTGGACGGGGAACGCTATGTCATTACCAATTATGAAACACTGGTGGCACTACAAAAAAATGATCCTGCTGGCTATCAAAAGCTCACCGCAGGTGTTGAAGCGGTGATTGTGGACGAAGCGCAGGTGACCGACAATCCCAAAACCTTAAGGACAAAAGCCATTCAGGATATTCAGGCGGAGCGGCGATGGTTGTTGACGGCAACGCCGTATCAAAACCAGCCTGATGCCATCTGGACCTTGTTGAATTATCTCGATCCGGAGCGTTATCCCGACAAAAGGGCTTTTCGGCAGATGTATACGGAATCGACATCGGGTTTGTTGCTTCTTCATCATGAATTGTCCAACCTGATGCTTCGTCGGACCAAGCAGGAAACGATGGGATATTTCCAGCCAACGGCTGGTCCGCCTCTGGCGGATGAGAAAGGAAAATCCTACGCCGAACAATTAGCCGATGGGGTGCCTCGTGTACCACGGAAAGTTCGGATTCCACCGGATGTTGCCGGCGGCTATGAATTGTCCCTCCAGCAGACGGATCTAATTGCCTGGATGACCGCCGATTATCGGGGATGGGCCACTCATTTTAATGAACATTTACCCAGTGGGGCCGAGCCGATTGATTTGGGTAGCATCAATGCCCTGCACAAGTTTGAGATGATTCATCGGGTGATTTATGAACCGGAATATTTTGGTATTACTGAGGAGAATCCCATTTACAAAGTCCTCGATCGTAAAGGCCTCGATCGTATTGTGGCCGAGTATTTGGCTCAGGGTAAAAAATTGATTCTTTGGGGCTGGAATACGAAAGTTTTGGATCATCTTCAAAAGCGATACTCCCGTTTGGGAGTGGCCCGGATTGATGGTCAGGTTGTGGGTGAAGCGCGAGAAAATGCCCGGCATCAGTTTCAGGAAAATGCCGGCACAAAAATTCTTTTGGCCAATTATATTTCCGGTGGTGTTGGGTTGACGCTCACCGCAGCTCATGCCGCGTTCTTTGTGCAACTTCCTCCAACGTATCCCCTTTTGTATCAAGCCGAAGGGCGTCATCAGAGATTGATTGGATTGGATAACGTTCGTCATGCCAAAGATTATGTGGAGGTGGGATACATGGTCCCCCACTTTCCCGCCGCCTTTGTAGACGAGCTTGCAGACCCCACTTTAAAAGAGACTCTTTCTCACGGCACTTTGGTGGAACAGACGATGAAGCGTTTGGAAGGGGGAGAGCTGATTTATAATTTGACGATGGAAGGATATGAAAGCCTCGAGGATGTGGATCAGTATTTTAAGGCGGGTGTTTTGGCGGGGATGGGTTTAACACGGGAAGAAAAGCTGGATTATGTCTCGCATCTTTCCGGGGAAGCACGGGAGTATATGGAGATCATCCGCGCTCTTTTGCCTTTGTGGCAATTGGTCAAGGGAAATCCCGATGCAGAAGAGTCGGTCCTGCAGCTTATCGAGGCATTGCGGAATAACGTTCCCCTGGCTCAAAGAATTGGAGAGGTTTTCCGCACGACCGGGCGTGTGGCGAGTGATGATCTGACCTTTATTCTTTCGCTCTTTGATATTCGCAACAAATACATCCGGCAACAAATCCTCAAATATGTCCCGGATCTGATCGCGCAAGTCTATGCCGAGGGGCAAACACTGGCTGATTTGGCAAGAGAATTAGCGATTGACAAATTATCCCCGGTGGCTTTTGTCGCCCAGATTTATCTGCGAAGCGGCGCGGCGGGTAAAACGGTTGTGGACCTTGCGCGTGAATTATCGGCTCTGAAAGACACTCCAACCAGACGTTATTCGGAAGAGCATTGCTTTGTGGGGGTTTTTGGGATCTTGGGGAATGCAACGGCCAGAAATCTTCTTGCAAGCGTGGAGGAAAGCTTTGAAGGGTTGAAGATATTCCAGCGGATTCATATTATTTATCGCTTAGGCTTGCTTGCACGTACTCGTCCTGATTTGGTGGCCTCTTTAAGTGTTGACTCAACCACTGTTGGCAGTTCTCTCAATAAAGATCTGGAAGAAAAAATTTGGCAGGCCTTGGCTGATTTTGCACAGCGTGATGCCAGCGATGTCAGAACCTGGTTTGAGCGGGACAAAAACTGGCAGAATCGGGCCGATCATCTTTTGGCTCTTTTGGCCGGGTATCAAGAACATGAGGATCCCGTTTTGCTGGACCAGTATACGGAAGTTTTGGGGCATATCATCGACGGCGATTTGAGAGAGTGGCGCTTGGGGCCAAACAACCGAGAGCATGGGAAAGGGATTGATTATTTAAGCGACAATCCAGAATTTTGGAAAATCTTTGCCGAAGAGTATCGAACAGAAATCCCCGAAGTGAGCCTTCAACCGGCCAAAGTCCATGCAACGATGGTGAAAGATTATATCGCGATTTTACAGGAATGGGATCAAACCGGCGAGGCCATCGAAGGGAAATTGGTCGGGGAGCAAGTGAAGCATTTTAGGGAATTGAAACAGGATGACGAGCGCTCAGGCATTTTGGAAGGACTAAAGAGTCAACTCCAGACATTGGGGACCCAAAAAAGTAATGAGACCACTCTGGAAGCCAAGGCGCCCCTTCAATTCAGGATGGATGAAATCCGAAATGCCGTCGTCTGGATGGAACTGGACGAAGGATTCCGAGCGTTGAACAAGAATCAAACTCCCGATTGGGCACGACTCATCCGTCATCTGGAAAACAAGGTGCGACTTTGCCGGATGCGGGGCTACGACAAAGTGGCGGAGCATTTGGAGACATTGTGGGATGCTCTGCAAGCACGAAAAGAAGGAACTGCCTCTTTTACAAACGTGACGATTGAAGACACCGACGATCCAGCCATCATTTCCCGCATGGGAACTCTTCATCTGGAGATGACGAATTGTTTTAACCCGAATGGGAATCCGACATTCAATCAATTTGTTGTGGGAGCCCTTGGCTCAAAGAATATGAAGATGGTATTGGTGAGGGCGAAGTTAAAACCGGATGGTTCGCAAGAAATTGTGGCGGCCGCGATGGTGAAAGTAAAACAGTTGGAAGATGAATCGCCAGTTTTATTTTTGGAGCGGGGGATTTATCGAAAAGGGTATGATTTTAGGACAGAGATGCTGGGGCATTTGAGGATGAAGGCGGAACAAATGAATTTAAGAGGGGAAGTTATCGTGATGCATGAAGTAAGAGGAAAAGCGAAGGAGAGTGATCCTCAAGTTTATGGAACCGGAGCTTATACAGAAAATGAATATGTCGAAAGTGTATTTGGATTAAGAAGAGCCGAGGCGGTGAAACATCGGGGGAGGATTGCGGATCCATCGATGAACGTAGGGGCGGCCCTGCGTGGCCGCCCAGAAGCAAACCCGCGGGTTCGCCCAATAGAAGGGCAGACACATGGGTCTGCCCCTACGGAATTATTCGGCATCGGCACCTCCAACAAAACCATCGAGGCCTACATTGCCGAGCTACAAACCAACGGCGTGACAACAGTCGTCGATGTACGTGGCCACCCCTATAGCCAGTGGCGCCCTCATTTTAATCGCGAAAGATTTGCCGCATCCCTTGAGGCCGCAGGAGTTCAATACCATTGGTTGGGAGAAACACTCGGCAACCCGAAAGATGCGCAAGGAGAAAGAACACTTGAGGGCTTTCATGACCATCACATGCAGACGCCGCAATATGAAGAGGGGATTCAAAGATTAATGGGGATTATGGGATCTGCGTCGGGCAAAGTAGCCGTGACTTGCGCGGAAGGAGCGGAGAAAGATTGTCACCGGAGATTTATTTTGGAGGATATGCGCGGCCGGTTGGCGGTTTCGACTACGGTCGAATCAACAGGAGGAGGCGGAATCGAAGAAGATGCGCCGGCAGTTTGGGAGGAAACACCGCAACCGACTGGTCATTCTGCTGTTGTTGCCGAAGAAATTTCAGACGGATCGGAAGAAGGGGAAAAGCAAGAGGGGGAGGGAGTAGAAGAAAAGAAGGGGGGGATCGAACCTCACTCGCTCCGATCAGCTTTGCACAGAGTCCCCGCCGTTCGTCTTCAGCAAAAACCGGGGGTGCGGATTAATCTGTTGAAAACGGCTATTCGCTAAAAATTATGAAGAGAAGGAGACAGCACCGAGGGGTTACTTTTTTTGTTTTTGGCAGTTTCCTTACAAACCTCTGACGCCGCAGTAGTTCAATTCATAATAACTGCAGTGGAAACAGGTTTTTGGTTGGGAGGTCCATTGAAAGGGGGCTGTTTTTTGAACCAGGTGAGAATGCATTTGATTTAGCCTCTGTTCAAAGGCCTTGATCTTTTCAGGATTCCATAACTCCATGACAAGATGCGGACCGTCGGTAAAGAGAAGGGCCGTTTTTAAAAAATCCCTCTTGAAAGCCCGGGAGGCAACAAGGGCATAGCTTCCCATTTGACCAAAATAATCCGCCTTTCTTGATTCGAGTTCTTCCAGGTTGCTGATTTTATCGGTCTTATAATCAACCAGAGTGATTCCCTCCTCTTTCTGGATAACCAGATCGATGGTTCCCCTGATATAAAAAGGTCCCTCGTCAAAAAGAAAAGGAACTTCCTTGTTTAACGATTTGGCTGGGGCAAGCAAAGAGGCAAATTCATCGTACGCTAAAAGTGACTCGTAAAGTTTTAATAAAGATTTCTTAATTACAGAGTCACAATCGATAATTTTTTTATTCATGAGAATCAAATCGACCAACAGATCCAGCTTCGTTGCGGATGAAAAATCATCATGAAAGAGAAGCTCATGCACCAGCTCTCCCCATTGCCGAGGGAGAAGAGGGGGGGAGTCATCCGCTTTGCTTACTTTGTTTGCCGCTTGAATTCCGCAAAGATATTTCAGCTGAAATTCTTTGGGACACCGGAAGTAGGCTTCAATTTGAGATGCCGTATAGGTTGGTTTAAAAGGGAGAGGGATTTTTTTCTCATGAGTCTCGTTTAAGATTGATTCTGTCGGGAATATCTCTCTTTCTGTTTTTCTGCCATCCCTGGTGCCAAAAGCCCTATTCAGTTTTTCTTCGAAAGGGGTCCATGGAATGGAATGTTCATCCTTCTCTTTTTCATGAAAGAGCAAAAAGGCCTCTTGTCTTTCCTCTTTCATAAGGAACCAGAGCCATTCATTGGGAGTCGACATGTCTTTAAGATGCGTTTTCGTTTTTGAAGGCTCCTTTAAGAATAGGGTCAGGGCATGACTGGCCCGTGTCATGGCCACATAGAGAAGTCTTTTCATTTCATTTCTGTTTTCTCCTTCTTCTTTGTTTTTTATTTCCACGAACAAGGCAGATTCCTCCAACTGGATTTTAAGGCCGCTCCCCTCTCTTTTCAAATCCTTAAGAATCAGCCCTTGCTTGTTGTCAAAAAGATAATCACTGCTTTCATTTCGTACGGAAGCATAGAGTTGGGGAAGATAGACCCTGCGAAATTCCAACCCCTTGGCAGAATGCATGGTCATCAAATGAACCCCTTTTTGGCCGGATATTTTTGGAAAGGAGGGAAGAAGATGCGAATGGCTGATGATTCCCCTGATTGTCTTTGAAACCGATTGGTAAACAAGAGGAGTTATCAGTTCTTGAGACAGGCAATTTGATTCAATGTCTTCAAGAATTTGGCACCATTGTTCAACAGGAGTGAAAAAATCTTCAGAGAAATAAAAGTTTTCTAATTGAGAAAGATTGGTGGCAATTTCTCTTATCAGGCAAGATGGAAGAAGAAGTTTCTTTAAAACTTCCCACCGGTTCCAGAGATTCGTCAAGAGTTCCCATTTTGTTTTGTCATCAGGGGTAGAAAAAAGGTCGCACATAACATGACGCAAAAATTTTCCCGGTTTTTGAAGAATGTAATTTTCTATAAACATCTCGGAAAAATGAAAGAACGCCGAACGAAGAATTCCGGTTTGTGTGATAAGGCTTAAATCGCCTGAAAGTCCGTTTAAAATATGGATCAGATCCCGAATTTCGGGCATGGCCGTAAGATTTTCAGCTTGAGACAGGGTGCAGGGGATTCCTGCCTTGTCAAGAGCTTGCTTATAGAGGAACATGGGAGCACTGCTTCGAAAAAGAAGAGCTGTTTGATCCAACTCGTTTGAATTGAGCTTAAGGCTTAAAATATTTCTGGCAATCCACCCGGCTTCTGCCTGACGAAGAGAATGAATATCGTGGGGAGAACCTGGGGCCACCACAAGATTGACAGACCCTTCCTCTTCTTTAAAAAAGGGGTTCATCGATGTATACTCGGGAAGAGAAGATTGATCCGGCAAGAATTCCGGGTTTTTTTGTTCAAGAGCTTCATTAAAAAGTGTGTTAAAGACCCGGTTCACAACGGTGGTTAATCTGGGAGAAAGACGAAAAGTGTCGGGAAGAGTCAGAAGCATTCCTCCTTCCAGACGAATGTCTTTCAGGGCATCTTTAAAAATTGACAAATCGGCATGTCGGAAACGGTAAATGGATTGACAGGGGTCGCCAACAAAAAAAAGAATGTTTTTTTGAGCTTCGTGGAGGGTCTTTATCAGGGTCCCCTGTATCGGGGAGGTGTCTTGAAATTCATCCACCAGAAGATGGTTGTAGCGTTC
>CAYJMQ010000067.1:0-7154 GCA_964371555.1 uncultured bacterium
CGTAGTCAGACGCTCTATCCAACTGAGCTACGGGCGCACCATCTGATATTGCCAAACCCCCAGCCTTTATGATGAGATCCCTCACGATGTTCGGGACTCGCTTCGCTCGGCTACGGGCGCACCATCTGATATTGCCAAACCCCCAGCCTTTGTGATGAGATCCCTCACGATGTTCGGGACTCGCTTCGCTCGGCTACGGGCGCAATTTGGCATGCATCATAGCGGTGAGTGAAGCAGTTTTCAAATGAAAAATGGAAGACAACGACTGTGACGAAAAAAGAAAAATGGAATAAAATCTATCATTGCCCGGGATATTTCTATGGGGCAGAACCGATTCACCTTTTAAAAGAAAAATGGAAGCGGCTGCGATTCGGCAAGGTTCTCGATCTTGCAATGGGTGAAGGGAGAAATGCTGTTTTTTTGGCTTCGCTCGGATTTGAAGTAAGCGGATTTGATATTTCAGATGTCGCGGTCGATAAAGCCAAAAAACTGGCGTATGAAAAAGGGGTAACTATCGAAACGAAGGTTACAGACCTCGATTTGTATCTCTTCCCGATGTTTGGTTTTGATACAATTATTCTTTCTTATTTTAAGCCCCTTACCCGGTATTACTCTGAAATCTATCGTGCTTTGGTCCAGGGGGGGACCGTCCTCATTGAGGGATATACCGCCGATCAGTTGATGAATGCCCCGCTCGCTGAATATGACAACCACGATTATTTTTATCCCAATGAGCTTCTAAAACAGCTCCAGGGATTTCAAATCCTCTTTTATAATGAGGAGACGCTTGACAATCGCTCCATTGTCCAATGCATTGCCAAAAAACCATCAGACCGGGATGCCATAAAGTACGGTTTTGCGAAAGATGAAGGAGGGGGGACAGCTAAATTTAAATCGGCTGAGGATCTTTTTAAAAAGAAAGGCAAGCTCAATTAACGCTTGCCAATGAATAAAAAAATAAGCTATGTTTTTAATATAAGGAGTAGGGTGTTTAGTAACAGCAAAAAAGGGACTGGTGTGGTATTTTTTTACTTAGGGGTTCTCTTTGTGGGAACTTCTTGTTCGACATTGACGACTGTTCAGGAGCCATATCTTGCTGCTATTGATAAGGCGGTGATTACGGAGAAAGATTTTCTTTCGTCTTTATCCGCGGATGAAAGAGAAAAATATAGCGCGTTTAAAAGGGAACATCTGAACCGGATGATCATGCGGAAACTTCTGGAACAGGAAGCGCAAAGGCGGCAGCAGACGTTTGAGCAGATGCTAAACGATGAGGTTTTTTCAAAAGCGACGGTGAGTCATGAGGAAATACATGCTTATTATGAGAAACATAAGAAGGATTACCGAGGCAAGAAGCACCCGCAGTGGGAAAGAGAAATAGAGATTCTATTGCAAAATCAAAAAAGCTCTTTGCACCTGAGAGCCCTTGTCGAGAGATTAAGAACGAATTCAAATGTTCATTATTATTTGCCTGAACTGGCATTCAATAGAGAAAAAGGGGAGGGGAAGTTAACTCAATAATGTTGTAAGCCATGCAGGCTGTGATGCCGCTGGAGGGCACATGTCAGCACAAAAAAGAATGTGGGTCGTTTGTGGGTTTTTTGTGGTGAGTCTGATGTACCTGTTTTACCAAAAATCGCAGATTATTGTGAAAGCTACTCTGTATCATCCAGAATTATCGGCAGAGTTGTCACCAAAATCGCTTAGTGATTCTGAAAAAAATCTTTTCTGGGATTATATCAAAGATCATAAGTCCTCTGACCCGGTTCTTTCTCAACAAAATCTTTCCAAACTTCGTCAAAAAATACTTCTTACCCGGAATAAGCAGAATATCGTTTTTCAGCTTTCCTCCCGAAATGAACAAGAATCGAAAACTCTGCTCGGCCGCCTTGCGGAACTATGGAAAAATTATCTGGGCGCAAAAAAAGATTTAAAGAATTCAGAATATGCCGGAAAAATAGAGGGTTTCAGAAAGTCTCTTGATTTGTCTATTGAAAAATTAACCAAATTTCAGAAAACAAACGGTGTTTTGGGATCATCCTCTTTTGAAGAGAGAGAAAAAAATCTGAGAATGGCGTTGCTTGAATCTGAATCGAGGCTTAGACAGCTGGAAAGCGATTTTGAAATGCTTCAGATCCTTGACAGGAATAAAAACTTCTCTCTGCGGCATATGAATATCGATTTGCCGGCAGCTCAAAAATATAAAGAGCTGGAACGCACCCATCACTCGTATACAACACGGTACAGATTAAAACATCCAAAAATGAAACAAATTGAGGCGGAAATGCAGCTTCTCAAGGAAAATCTTTTTAAGGAACTGCATCAGGAGAGGGGTATTTTGTTAAGTCAGACGACGTCTCTTAAATTTTCTCTGGAAGATTTAAAGAGCGATTTTTTACGAAATTCCTCGATTCGCCAGAGGTTGGGCGTGTTGGAACAAGACGTCAGTTTGAAGCGCACCGAGTATCAGGAAGCCGAAAATCAGCATAAAAGATGGCTCGCGGGAGAGATGTCTCAGGATATGACCTATACCATCAGCATGGAAAGGGCTTTCAGGCAGACACTGACCCATTTGGCGGGGGGATGGCTTCTCTTGCTCATAGGTCTCGGTTTTGTGAGCCTTTTAGACCGTCGCATTTATCACCCCAGACATATTTTGGCTGTGCATAAAGATTCCGGGCTTTTGGCTGTAACTCCAAAAGTTAAAACCGGCGATCATAAAATTCCGCTTTTTTTGCATTACCAGCCGTCATCTTCATACGCCCATAGCATTTCAGTGGTTAAAAATCGCTTTCTATCGATGAAAAGCTGGAACCATAAGGTGATTCTCATCTCGACTGTGGGGAAGGGGCTAAGTCCTGTAAGCTTTGTTACGAACCTCTCCATTGCATTGGCACAGGGTCAAAAAAAGATTTTGCTTATCGATTGTCAGCTCAATCATCCAAGACAGCACCACTTTTTCAAACTTCAGAATATCGGGATTGCGGATATTCTCAGGGGGGAAGTCCGGAAAGAAAATATTATTTCACGCGTTGAGATTCCAAACCTTTATGTTCTCCCCGCGGGGGAGGGTCTGAATCTGAGACAGGTTTGCAGCGATGAGTTTACCGCCCTTCTCAAGAGTTTTGTTTCCGAATACGATTTTATTTTTTTAGATGCCCCCTCCTTTGCCGCGGGGACAGATTCGATCCTTATCGCGCAAAAGACCGACGGGGTGATTCTGACTGTTCCAAGCGGCCAGGTGACGCGCGAAACACTATCGTGGGCCAAAGGTGAACTCAAACAGGCGGGGGTGCCATTGCTAGGTATTATCCTTAAAGAAGTGCCGTCTTTCAAAGTCAAACGATGGAATGAATTTATCGCGTCTAAAATTGAGCGATCTGCATGAGTAACTGGTATGTGAAAAGACAAAATGAACAATATGGGCCTTTTGAGAAGGGGGGTCTTATCGCGCTTTATCACAAAGGGGAGTTTTCAAAGGAGTCGCTTGTATGGGTCTATTCAAACGGGGGGTGGGATTGGGTAAAAGCAGAAGATGTGATTGAACTGAGTGACATTTTTACATCAAACAAAGATCTTTCCATCGAAGGGATAGCTGTCCTTCCGGCAAAATCGTTACTGGACGATAAAATTTGGGCGGTGGCAGGTGGAAAGGGGGGGGTTGGCAAAAGCATCATCTCTGCGTCACTTGCGATAGGGCTAACCATTTTAGGGAAAAGGGTTATCCTGATCGATTTAGATCTGGGGGGGGCCAATCTCAGCACGATTTTTGGCGTTCCTGAACCTTCAAAAACGCTCTATGATTTCTTAACTGGCAATGCCGCCTCGCTTCAAAGTCTGGTCGCAAAGACGAACATCGACAGGCTCTTTTTGATTTCAGGAAGATCCGGCGCGCTCGGGGGGGCAAACATCCTCCATGTCTACAAGAGAAAACTTATTTCTCACTTGAAGGATCTCGATTGTGATTATGTGATCCTCGATATCGGGGCAGGTTCTTCATACAATCAGCTCGATTTTTTTATTGAGGCGGACCAGGGAATTGTTGTCACCATGCCTGAGCCCCATGCGATTCAGGACGGGTACCATTTTGTAAAAACGGCGCTGCTTAGAAAAATTTCTCATCAATTCAAAGATGAACCGGCTGTCAGCGCTTATTTTAAAAACAAAAAACATGTTCAAATGGAAAAAATCGATTCTTTGTATCAGGAAATTCCGGACAAAGATCTTGCCTGTAAAATTCAGGGGATTGTTTCTCAGTTTGGGCCGAGAATTATCTTAAACCAGGTGATGCACCGGGAAGAGATTAAAGACGGGCATTTTTTAATTAAAACCTTAAAATCAATGCTTCACGTGGATGCCGATTATCTTGGCTATGTCTATTTTGATGCCCATGTCCGTCGGGCAACGCAAAATTTAAAGCCTTTTTTGATTGAATTTCCGAAATCTGAGGCAGCCACCTGCATTTTTAGCATCATCGTTCATAAACTCCTCAACCAAAGCGGTTTTCGGGCTAAGTTCGAGGAAATTGGACTGCGAAAAAAGGTCAAAGGTATCGAATATGAAACAACATACAGGGGTTATCGAAGCGGTATTGGGATTTATAAATAAAAGGGAAGTATTGGCTTTGATTGCGGTGCTTTCTCTGATGGCGGGCTGCAGTTCCTTTCCTAAAATTGGGCCCGTTAAAAAAGAAATGCTTGAGGAAGCCCCCGCGAAGAGCGAAGCGAATGAAACGAAGAATGTAAAAACGGCTTCCAGTCAAATTGAACCTTTTCGTGTAGGGCCTTATACGCGGCTTTCGATTTCTGTTTACAATGAACCCGAACTTACGGAGGAGATTACAGTTCTTCCGGAAGGGACGATTGATTATGCGTATATCGGAAAAGTGGATGTGAAAGGATTGACACTCCCTGAGGTTGAGAAAAAGCTGACGCAGGCATTGAAAGAGTACCTCGTTTATCCACGCGTCGATGTGAAGCTGAGAGAGCTTGGGATTATTTACGTCTTTGGGGAGGTAAAGAATCCGGGCATCCTCACATTGAGAGAACAGCAGACGCCGCTTCAGGTTGTTGCGGACGCGGGGGGATTTAGCAGTCGCGCGCAAAAGACGTCGATTGAAATTGTCCGGACTGTGGCCGGTGAGAAGAAGAGTTTTTTACTTTCATTTAAAGAAACGAATGGAGGGGGATTGGATCTTTTAAAAACATTTTATCTTCAACCGGGTGATACCGTTATTATTGAATAGATGACCAAAAAGATTCTCCTTTTGTGTTGGATTATTGTCTGCCCCGAAATTTCCTTCTCCCAGCCTATTTATTTTCCTGAAACAAAAAAAGAGGAGGGATTGTTACAGCTTAAATTCGAGTCGCTTACGCTCGGGGCGGAGTTTGAGAGCGAATTTTTGGCACATGAGGGGGATGATGCCTTTTCGTTCGTGAATGGGAATCAGGGGATCCTTCATACGAACCGGCAAAAGGATCGTTTTAGCATTAATAAGTTAACCCTGATTCCACAATTTAATTTCAAAGATAAAATTCATTTTTATTCAGAGCTTGAAGCATTTGTGAACCGAAGTGAACTCGATGACGCTTTTTTCCGGGAGGCGCATGTTACGTTTTTCCCGCATCCTCGGCTATTTATCAAAGCGGGCCTGGATGACCGATTTATCAGTCCTGAATTTAGCGCTGAGAATGACGCCGCAGGTGATGATAAAAGACTGACAGAGGTTTTTCCTGTCAACGGGACAGCCTTCTGGAAAGATGAGGATGTCGGTATCACAGTCGGCGGGAATCATCCTTATAAGGAAAAAACAACATTCTATTGGCGGGGTTCTTACACAAATGGTCTCAGTCTTCGCCACGATGAAATCACAAGAAACCAGATTTATCCGATCCTTCACGACGATCGCGATGCGTCAAACATCAATATCGATCTTAATGGAAAAAGGGACTATGGAATAGGGATTGGAATCAGGCATCTTTTAAAAGAAGATTCCCGGTTCAATATCTTTGGATTTTATTATAATAATCATCTCGCGCTGACCGACAGGGACTTCCTGCGGGATGTCATCAGGGGTTATAACAGCGCCAAGAAAGCGCATTATCTCACCGGCTGTAACCTCAGTTTCAAATTTCCTTATGTTGATCTTTTTTCTCAATTTATCAGGGCAAGAAACGGCACGATATTGCGCAATGGATTTTATGCTGAGCCCTCCTTTTATTTGACAACGGCTCAACGGGAATTTTTAAACGGCGTACGGCTGCTTTATCGCATAAATTACCTGAATGTTGATGCGGAAGAATTTGGAAATATTTCAGGCAATCCGTTTCTTTGGAACCGGCTGACCCACAGCTTTGGCTTTAATATTCAGATTCATAAATATGTGCTGCTGAGAAACGAGTTTCACTGGAACGGGGAAGATACGGGGGGAACTCCGGCAGAAGTGAATAATAATGAGTTTTTATCCCAGATTGAAGTGAAATTTTAATGAAGAAGATTCGCGCTACGGTTGTTCTTTCGGTTTTGAGCCTCTTTTTTTCCACAAAACTTTACGCGGCTCAAATGCCGCCGAGAATTCCTGCCAATAATGTTTTTTCAGCAAATCAGAATAGGGATCTCGAGAATATACTCGATCAGATTGTGCCTTCAGATCGGAATGTCATTCTTAAAGATTTAACAGCGACTGCCGCTGAACTGAATGTTTTGGATGGCATTTCGGGCAATGTTACGACCGCTGCTCTTAATGAATTGACCGGAGGAGGGCAGACAGCCAGACATACACACGCCGCTGGCGCCGCAACGAACGCGGATACTCTTGATGACATTGACAGCCTCTCTTTTTTACGTTCGGATGTGAATGATAATTTTACTTCAGGGCAGCTGACGTTTGACGCGGGGACGGGGCTTGTCCTTGCAAACGGGGCAACACTGTCTGTGATTGCCGGGGGGACTGCGGCATTTCAGAATACGACAGGGACGGCGCCATTTACAGTTTTAAGCACGACAGTGGTTACAAATCTTAACTCAGATACCCTGGATGCAATCGATAGCGGGAGTTTTCTAAGATCTGACGCGAATGATAATTTTACTTCAGGGGAGTTGACGTTTGACGCGGGGACGGGGCTTGTCCTTGCAAACGGGGCAACACTGTCTGT
>CAYJMQ010000068.1:0-1061 GCA_964371555.1 uncultured bacterium
CCCCCCCCCCCCCCCCCCCCCCCCCCGCGCGCCCCCCCCCCGCCCCCCGTGACAGAAGAGGGGATTCGAAACAATGTGAGTGTTTCGCTTCAGTATCTTTCCCAGTGGTTAAATGGTGTTGGGGCTTCGGTGATTTTTAATTTAATGGAAGATGTTGCGACTGCTGAAATTGCCCGCGCTCAACTCTGGCAGTGGTTGAGGCATGGGGCTATTCTCAAAGATGGGAGAAAATTTACAAGGGAGCTTTATGATGTCATCCAGAATGATGTCATACATACGGATAACGCTGAAAAACTTTTAAATGAACTTATACTTGGTGACAAATTTCACGAATTCCTGACCATTCCAGCCTATGACTATTTGGATGAGGGCAATCCAGAAAGGGGTATCGAAGATGACAGAGGTAGTTCAAAAAAAGGAAGGGGAAAAACTGGAGCGCGCGTGGAGCGCCGATCGACGCTGGCGGGGGATTAGAAGGAGCTACAAAGCCGCGGAGGTGATTCGCCTGCGGCCGTCTATCGATATTGAGTTTTCACTCGCGAAACGGGGGGCCCAACGCCTTTGGGAACTTCTTCAGACAGAAAATGTGATCTCTGCTCTCGGCGCTGTGACAGGTGGACAGGCGACGCAGATGGTGAAGGCCGGCCTAAAATCGGTATATGTGAGCGGCTGGCAGGTGGCGGCCGATGCGAATCTTTCAGGACAGACTTATCCGGATCAAAGTCTTTATCCGTCAAACAGTGTTCCAACGCTGGTTAAGAGAATGAACAATGCTTTCATGCGCGCCGATCAGGTACAGCGCGTCGAGGGGGATAGTTCAATCGACTGGTATGTCCCGATTATGGCGGATGCCGAGGCCGGTTTTGGCGGTCCGCTCCATGCGTTTGAGCTGATGAAGTCGATGATTGAGGCAGGCGCCGCGGGGGTTCATTTTGAAGATCAGCTTGCCTCTGAAAAAAAATGTGGGCAGTTGGGGGGGACGGGTTTGGTTCCGACCTCTCCAGTAATCCGACGTCTTACGGCGGCGAGATAGGCTTCCGGACCGATGACCACGAGATCGG
>CAYJMQ010000068.1:1071-6990 GCA_964371555.1 uncultured bacterium
ACTCAACAACAGCAACCCTCACAAAAAAAAACACCCCATTAGGGGGGCAACGATTAGCTTCCGACCTCTCAATTTATCCGACTTCTTACGGCTGCGAGATTGGCTTCCGACGTTCTCAATGTGCCGACACTCATTGTGGCAAGAACCGATGCCCTCAGCGCGAATCTTCTAACAAGCGATATCGATGGGATCGATCGCAGGTTTGTAACGGGAGAGAGAACATTGGAGGGATATTTTAGGGTGAGAGGGGGGATTGAATCGGCCATTGCCCGGGCGCTCTCTTATGCCCCTTATGCTGATCTGCTCTGGATGGAAACCTCAACCCCTGATCTTTCAGAAGCGCGGGAATTTGCCTCAGAGGTTAGAAAGAAATTTCCGGGCAAGCTTTTCGCGTATAATTGCTCTCCATCATTTAACTGGAAAAAACATCTCGATGAAAAGACGATTTCCAGGTTTCGTGAAGAGCTCTCAAGTCTTGGCTTCAAATATCAGTTTATTACGCTTGCCGGCTGGCACTCGCTAAACCTCCATGCATTCGATTTGGCCGATGCCTATCGAAAAGAGGGGATGAGCGCTTATGTAAGATTTCAGCAGCATGAATTTTCCAGAGAAGAAGATGGCTACACCGCCACCCGCCATCAAAGAGAGGTCGGAACAAGCTATATGGATCAGGTGCTCTTGACCGTTAGCGGCGGCGAAGCTGAAACCGTCGCCTTCAAGGGTTCGACGGAGGCGGCACAATTCAGCCGCAAGCCCATTTCCAGGGAAAATAGCACGCCCTAAAACTGTGGGCAGGTCGTTCAAAATGCGCTTGATGAGAGCGTATTAAAGAGATAAATAAGCGGCTTATGGCCTCTTTGCCCCGGCAAACTATTTCTGCGGTTGTCATGTCAAAAAATTCTACCCCCTTTATTGAAGGGTGTTTAAAAAGTATTGACTGGGTGGATGAGATTGTCGTCATTGACGGATATAGCACAGATCAGACGGTCGATATTTGCAGAAAATATACCGATAAAATTATTCAAAACCGCTGGGATGGTTTTCGATTTTGCACTGAAAGAAATTTGGGAACATTTCATGCCTCATCGGACTGGATTTTACAAATTGATCCTGATGAGCGGTCGACGGAGGAATTTAAGGAAGCGGTTTTAAAAATGCTTTCGGATCGTCAAAGTCCTTATGTGGCGTATAAATATCCAAAGAAAAATTATTTTTTTGGGCATTTTATGCGATATGGGGGGTGGTATCACGACACCCTGCATCTCTTTAAAAAAGGGGCGGCGCGGTACGAAGGGATTATCCATGAGAATCTTAATGTCGTTGGAGAGATTGGCCGGATAAAGGCGGAAATTGAGCATTATCCGTTTGATCATCTTTCCGGATTTTTGAGCAGGCATAACGGTTATTCCGAAAGAGAGGCCTATCAGATCCTTGAAAAAGAGGGCGTATTAAGGGAAAGGGAAATCTGGTATCAGATTGCGGTGAGGCCGCTAAAAAAATTTAACAAGTTCTTCATTAAGAAAAAAGGGTACAAAGATGGAATATATGGATTTATTTTTTCTGTTCTTTTCGCGTGGGTTCATTTTATCAATTGGGCAAAGTATTGGGAGTTAATCACTGTAAAAAAAATTACCGATGTCCCCAGAGGCAATTAATAAAAGAGATGACTTCACAAAGATTCTCATCATCAAATTGGGAGCGATGGGGGATGTGCTTCGGACAACGCCGCTTCTTCAGGCATTAAAAAGACAATATCCAAAATCGGAAATAAGCTGGCTTGTGAATCATGATTTCAGGGAAATTCTCGAGGGATGTCCCTTTTTGGACCATCTTTATTCCGATGATGCACAAGCGATGACAATTTTAGGGAGGGAACGTTTTGATCTCTCCATTTGTCTCGATAAAGAAGAGCCTGCCCTGCAGGCTGTGATGGCCATCCCGGCTGAAATAAAAACAGGTTTTGGAAAGGATGCCTTTGGAAATCTGGTTCCTCTGGATAAACGGAGCGAGTACGCGGTAAGGCTTGGGATAGATGATGAACTGAAGTTCCGGCAAAACCAAAAAACATACCAGGAAATTTCGTTTGAACAGGTCGGTCTGGTATTTGAAAAAGAAGAGTATTCCTTTGAAGTATCTGATTTGGAGCGGGCTTATGCAAGAAGGGTTTATCGCAATCTGGGAATTGATGTCGCATCGGATCTTGCTGAAAGATCTCTGGCTATCATAGGCCTGAATACGGGGAGCGGCTCCCGGTTTGCCGGAAAAAAACTTCCGCTGAACGCCTATATTCATCTTGCTGAAAGATTAACGAAAGAAGGGGGATTAAGGGTTGTGCTTCTGGGGGGGCCTCAGGAAAAAGAACGAAACGCGCAGATTGAGAAAAGCGCTTCCGCAAAAATTTATAATCCGGGGTGTCATCACACGATTAAACAGTTTGCGGCGATTGTGGGTCATTGCGATCTTGTGATTACGGGTGATACCCTTGCGATGCATATCGCGATTGCGATGAAAAAAGAGATTATAGCCTTTTTTGCTTCTACCTGCGCGGCTGAAATTGAGCTCTATGGGAGGGGAACAAAACTTGTTTCAGAATTGGAATGCGCCCCCTGTTATTTGCGTGTTTGTCCGATTGATGAAAAATGCATGAAAATCTTTCCGGTAGAGCGGATTTTAGAGCAGGCGCAAGCCCATTTCAGAAAATGAAATAACCGGGGTTGAAATCTTGGATCTCAAAAATTGTTATTTTTTTGCGTTGGGGCGGAATGCGATGTTTGCGGCCTGTCAGGCGCTGGGTCTCAAAGCGGGCGATGAAATCCTAACCCCCGCTTTCGACTGTGATGGGGCGCTGCAGCCCTTCCGCGTATTGGGGCTAAAGCTTCATTTTTTCCGGGTCAATCCTTATACCTTTGAAGTGGATCTGGATGACCTGAGATCGAAATGGACATCCCGAATCAGGATGATTCATCTCATTAACTATTTTGGTTTTTCCCAACCGTGGGATGAAATATTAAAACTAAAACAAGAGTTAAAAACACCTATTCTCGAAGACAACGCCTATTCCCTTTTTTCTTCTTATAAAGGGAAACGTTTCGGAAGTTTCGGGGATATCGCCATATTTTCATTGAGAAAGAATCTGCCGCTCATCGATGGCGGGGCGCTTAAAATCAACAATGAAGCCTATCAGATAAAACTTCCGCCGGGCCAACCCAAATGGATTTATAGGACGGAATGGGTGGGATTGCTCGGATTTATGAAACGTCGCATTGGAATTCGTCTTGGCATTCGCCCTGAAATTCTAAAGACCCCCTCTTTTTTAAAAAAGTGGAAGTCTGACTGTTTCCCCCCTCCGCCGCTTTACTCAGACCCTGAGAAGGGTTTTCCCCACTTGCCGGCGCGGGATACGATTGGCTTCGATTTCGCTCTCGATTATTTGAGACCGATGTCACGGTTTTCCCGGAAACAGTTTCAAAAATTTACGGATGTGGACCCAACGTTTTATGATGAGATCTCCCGGAAAAGGAGAGAGTCTTATTGCTGGCTTTCAAAACGACTTTCTGCCATTCCATCTATTGATCTCATTCATCCGATGCTCCCGCAAGGCGTAACACCCCATTGTATTTCTTTTTTGGTAAACTCGCATCGGGATATCTACTTTGAGAATCTTCGAAAAAAATATGATGTCATGGCCTGGCCGACGCTGCCTCGAGAAGTTATTGATCAACTTGAGCGATTTCCGGATGTCGAGCTTCTGGGAAGAAAGATATTCCAGATTAATTTTTCGGCCACATCCGCCACATCCCATGAAGAACTGAAAAATCTTTGCGATGACCTTGAAGATATTAGAAACAGATTAAAACCTCGTATTGAATCATAAGAAAAGGTAACCGTAGGAGAGAAGCCGTCTTTACAATCACATTTCCCATATTATAATTGGATTATTGGGAACGTTTTTAAAATATATCGTTGTTTGTCTGGTGGTCGTTTCCACCCATTTTTCCTTTGGATGCAAGCCACCCTCTGGTGAGTCGCTCGAAGGGCCTTCACAAAGTTCGACCGGGCTCGACGGTTCTCCCCAGGCGCCCGCAGTCCAAGGACAGGCAGGACAGATTGTTGTAAGGATAGACTCCCCAAGCGCCACCTTTGAAGTAAATCAACCGATCTTATTCACCACAGTCGTTTCAGGGCTCCAGGGAATTGCAAGATTTCAATGGACTATTGATGGTGTAATAATTCCAGATCCGGCACAAACAATTAATCAGATTTTTTCTGCTGTAGGCTCTCACACCATTCAAATCAATCTCTTTGATAGTCAGAATCGCCTTTTGGGATCGGCAACACGAATTATCGATGTTGCGGCTGTAGCGCCGCCTGCGCCACCCCCCCCCGATGCACCTCCCCCCGATGCACCCCCACCGACTCCGCCTCCACCCGCACCACCGACGATTCCTCCTCGCGAACTTGACAGAGTGGAAGTAAAGCTCCTCTATCAAACGTTTCAGCAAGGGAGACATCCTGCTTGTTCCGCTAGCGGACAAGGGCAAGCCATCGGAAACAACGTTATTTTTGTACATTCTTCAAATCTTGGAACAGGTGTAGATCCCAAAATCCACATCCTCGTTAAGCTGTTAAAAGATGTAACCAGCCTGTCTAGTCTGAACAGCACCCCCCCCTTTCCACTCAATCCAAACGATTGCATCAACGGTGTTTGCACCCTTACGCTTACGATACAGGCCGTCACCCCTACGATATTAAACCTCGAACTCGGAAGAGTCGACATTACAAAAGTCTTTAAGGACGGATCAACGCAGACAATCAACAATATTCTATTTGAAGAAAAACAAGCTTTCAATAACTGTTTGATGGTTATCTATCGCTTCGATGCAAATCCACCGTAAAGTATGAAAGTTTGGATCATTTTTTTTATTTTTATCTTGAGTTGTTCGCCTTCGGGAGAACCTCTGCTTTCAGACATAGAAGGAAAGGAAGGCATTGGACTCATTCTTCCTCAACCAGGGCAACCCCCGCAACCCGCTCCCACGGGGACTATCAGCGCCATTGAGATCACAGGAGACAACACGATTCTTCCAGGGGAGCAAAAGGCGCTTACCCTTTCATTTCGAAATTTTAAAGACGATCAATTCCCATTTCGTCTGGAACTTCAGGCGCCAACTTCCTTAACAGTCACACCCACTCAAACAATACTCTCATCACCGACAGCCTTCACCGTCAATGTTCAAGCGAGCGCTTTAGCAGCGCCGCCTCTGGAAATCACCATTGCTTTTAACGGAACAGACGCTCTTGGCGCATCCTTTCAAAATTTAAAAAAGATAACAATTGTAACACCACCTCCCCTGATCGGCCTGGATATTAAGCTCGCCTTCCAGCCATTTTCAGGAGGCGCTCCTCCGAACTGTACGCTTTCTCCGGCGATCACGTTTGGGACCAACAGAATGCAGATTTTTTCGTTACAAGCCGAGCCTCAAAAGATCATCCAGATTCTTGACAAAACTTTTACAGACTTGCGTGACATTGAAACAGTCAACAATGAGCCTCCCGTCGCCATGGATATTCGACACTGTGTCAACGACACATGCACACTCACCCTCCTGGTGTCTCGTGAAAGAGGAAATCATCCGTTAAATCTAGAACTCAAAGAAATCAATGTTACGAAGAAATTTCTAGACGGTACCAGACAGGCACGTGGTGTTGTGCCTTTCCTGACAGAACCGACAAACGATGCCTGTTTCCTAAACCGCTACAAATTCAATGCCAATCCCTAATAGGGATTTGCGATGAGTGATTTTAGGGGGGGAGGTCGTCCAGAATGGCGATTTTTTAAACGTAGGAAATTGCGGTGATGTATAGTGTTCGCCACAAAGAATCCGTAAGTTTTCTTCCGATGATTTTCCCCCAAGCGCC
>CAYJMQ010000069.1:0-6673 GCA_964371555.1 uncultured bacterium
CATTTATAAATTATTCCTGTCAAAATAATTTCTATCTCTGTCTAAGCATTTGTCAAAAGTACCCAAGAGTACGTACTATTAATGATGAACAGATGCCCAATGGCTTGTCAGCGGATAAACGAAAATATCTTGGGTCCTACAAATTTTGCCCGTGATCCCAATTCTTCTTCAATACGCAATAATTGATTATATTTGGCAATCCGATCTGTCCGGCAAGCCGATCCCGTTTTAATCTGTCCTGCATTCGTGGCAACCGCAAGGTCAGCAATCGTTGTATCTTCGCTCTCTCCTGAGCGATGTGAAATAATCGTCCCATAGCCTGATTTCCTGGCAAGCTCAATTGTGGCAAGAGTTTCCGTAAGGGTTCCAATCTGATTAAGTTTGATAAGAATCGCATTGGCGATCTTCGCTTTAATCCCTTTTTTAAAAATTTTGGGATTGGTCACAAAAATATCGTCCCCCACAAGCTGAATCCTCTCACCGAGCGTCCGTGTAAGCTCCCCCCAGCCTTCCCAATCGTTTTCTGAAAGGCCATCCTCAATCGATATAATGGGATATTCTGAAATTAAACGACGATACCATTCAATCATTTCAAAACTACTTTTCTTTTTCGATTTTGCTTCAAGACAATATAAATCGTTTTCTAATAATTGGCTCGCCGCGCAATCGAGCGCAATCCAAATTTCTTTAGCCGGATGATACCCGGATGTGTCGATCGCTTCCAGAATCAATTCAAGGGCCTGCTCATTCGTCTCCAAACGGGGGGCAAATCCCCCTTCATCTCCAACCGCCGTGGAAAGCCCTTTTAGTTTTAAAATTTTCTTAAGCGTATGGAAGATCTCCACCCCCGCGCGCAATGCCTCGGAAAATTTTGGAAAACCTATCGGCAAAATCATAAATTCCTGAATATCAAGCCCATTGTCCGCATGCGCCCCGCCGTTCAAAATATTCATAAGCGGCACAGGAAGTTGTACGGCATTCGAACCACCCAGATGCCGATAGAGCGGTTCATGATAATGAGAAGCCAACGCCTTGGCAATCGCCATGGAAACCCCAAGAATCGCATTGGCTCCAAGCCGGCTTTTATTTTCAGTTCCATCCAGGTGAATCAAAAACTGATCCACTTTATGTTGTTCCGTTGCCCCAAATTTCCGCAGCGCCGGGGCAATGATTTGATTCACATTTTGAACAGCCTTGAGAACCCCTTTGCCGCCATAACGCCTGTTATTACGATCGCGAAGTTCAAGGGCTTCAAGCTCACCTGTAGATGCCCCTGAAGGGACAACCGCGCGGCCGATCGCCCCCGAATCGAGAACGACATCGACCTCCACTGTTGGATTCCCCCGCGAATCCAACACTTCACGCGCACGAATTTCCAAAATAGCTAACACGACTGACCTTCAACAGGCACAGAGACAGGAAGAGAAATGATAAATCGACTCCCCGATTTAGGAATACTTTCCACTTTGATATCGCCCCCATGATTCTTTACAATCCCAAGCGCGGTGCTCAAACCCAAACCCATGGCCTGTCCCGTTTTCTTGGTCGTATAAAACGGTTCAAAAATTCTTTCAAGATGTTCCGGTTCAATTCCCATGCCTGTATCAGAAATAACTATCGAAACCCATGAATCATGCTGTTTCGTTTCAATCTTAATTTCCCCTTTCTCTTCAATCGCCTGACAGGAATTCATCAGCAAATTTAAAAAAACCTGATTAAGACGGGACAAATTGCATTTCACCTTGGGAAGCACGCCATAATCTTTTCTGACAACGGCCTTTCGTTTCAATTCATATCTTAAAATATTAAGCGTCGACTCAATTCCTTCGTGTATATCAAAATAATCCATTTCTTCCGGGGCCACGCGCGCAAAGCTGTTCAAATCCTGAATAATCAACTGCATCCGGCTGAGCCCTTCCTGACACTCGGAAAGAATTAAGGGAAAATCATCAAGAATGTAGTCGATCTCCCGTGTTTTTCGGATATCAAGAATTTTCTCACAAATCCTTTTGATCTCTTCTTTTTCTTTTTCCTGAACCTGATGAACCATCTGATCGTATTCACCAATCATGAGCGTCATCTTTCCAACATATTCTCTCACCCTGCTCAAATTGCTGATGACAAAACTGAGCGGATTATTAATTTCGTGGGCAACCCCCGTCGCAAGCTGTCCAATCGACGCCATTTTTTCTGTTTGAATTTTTTCCTGAATCGTTTCTTTGAGTTTTTGATTTGCCTTTGTCAATTCTTCATTCTTTTCCTGAAGCTCGCCATTCTTTTTTTCAATGAGGGCAATGGTTTTTTCAAGTTGAAGAATGGTATCCTGAATCAGATGGGGACTGAGGGAAATCTGTGAATCTTTTTTACCAAAGAAAAATTGCTTATTTTCCCATCTGAACTCAAATGTATCCTCATTGATCTCTTGTGAATGAGCAGCCGGAATATCCCAATACTTTGGGATCGATTCAAATGCCCCCTGTAAATATTGAAGGTGGCGCTGAGAAATATTCTTGCCGCTGAATTTCAAAATGACATGAAAATCACTCTTTTCCAAAGTTTTTATCTCAATGGTTTTATAAAAATAGGAAGCAAATTTTCTGGCCTGATGATAGATGAGATGCGGCTCTCCAATCATCCGGAAAACGGAATCAAGAGCCCCCCATGAATTGAGGCGAGACGAATCAAGGCCTACTTTATAGACAATTTGGTTGTCATAAAATATTTCCTCCAGGCGGGTAAAAAGGGTATCTGCCAGCTCAGATGATACCCAACTGTTGGTATCCAGCAGATGCTCTTCTGAAAGCTCAATTCCCTCCAATAAACGCGCGAGGTTCTTTTTTTCTTTGCGGACGTAAGCGATAATAGAACTGGTTACACGGCAACTGACTTCTTGCCTCACAACTTAACCTCCCAAGAAATCGACACAAAGCAAGACCTGTTTAAAAAGCTGTATTGACAAATCGGATGGAGCTTATCGAAATGAAAGGACATTTTCAAGAAAAATGGTTACAATTTCAAAGAAAATTCTTTATCAGACGGGAAAGAAGTTGTCTGCTTTTTTCACTGAGATCAAAAAACTTAATCGTCATCCCTCCCACATTTTCCCGGTCTTCCCGTTGAATTGAAACCACTTCACCATATCCTTCGAGAATCGAAATTCGACTCGATGCCAATGTAAAATAGAGACGAACCTTACTTCCTAACGGAAGTAATTTGTCTGTTTCAATAAATAAGCCTCCACCCTGTATGTCCGTCGCATAGGACATGAGGAATTCATCGAAATCATTGAACGCGGCGGAGAGAACAACCTCCTTCGCGTTTTTGGGGTCTTGCGTATATTTCAATACGTTCGTACTGATTTGCGTAATCAACGCAGTCTCCTTTTACGAATACTGCCGATTTAGACTTCCGCAATCCCACTTCTTGAAGACAAAGCAAATCTAGTTTGAACAGTAACATGCGCTAATTTCCATTGGCAATAGTTTTGTTTAAGAACCTTACACTGCCAGAGGCTTTAGCAGTTTCTTACAAAGCATGGCAAAAACCATCACATTAAATTTTTAATTATATCAATCAGTTACATAATGAAACCCCCTGATTCCCTCATGGCACGGAAGTTGCTGCAAATGTTTATCTCGATACCTCCCAAGAAACAGCAAGGGGGACACTGGGGGATATGGACGAAAAAAATAATGTCATTTCTTTAAAAGAGTACAAAATACATAAAAACTTAATGATGCCGAAGGAAAAACTGTTTTATCTTTCAAAAGCAGACCTTCTTTCACAGCTCATTGACTACTACGAAGCTGTAAAAAAAGATCCCTTTTCAATTGAAATCGCGCTTTGGGGTGAGGATCTCATGGATGTCATCTCGATGCGCGCGCTCACTCGAGAATTGACCGAGCTTGCAGAACGCCATCAGGAAGAAGGGCCTCTGGCTGTTTTCAAAATAGAAAAGTCATCATAATAGATTCGTAGCCAGCTCAGCAAGTTCTGATCGCTCGCCTTTGGTAAGCGTCACATGCCCGGCAATGGGTTCATGTTTAAAACGTTCAATCACATACGTAAGTCCATTGTTTGAACCGTCGATAAATGGATTGTCTATCTGATAACAATCGCCCGTGAGGATAACCTTCGTATTCTCTCCGACACGCGTAATAATGGTTTTGATTTCATGGGGCGTTAAGTTTTGAGCTTCATCTACAATCATATATTGATTTGGAATCGAACGACCCCGAATGTAAGTCAGCGGTTCGATATTTAACATTCCCTGATTCATCAGCTCCGCACAGCGATTCGTTGCCTTTCGAGTTGGCTGCTGAAGATCCCGTTCTTTTCCGCTGATTGACGGGTTTCCAAGCAAAAACTCAATGTTGTCAAAAACAGGCTGCATCCAGGGGTTCAATTTTTCTTCAATATCGCCAGGAAGATATCCAATGTCTTTCCCCATCGGAAAAATGGGACGGGAGACGAGAAGCCGGTGATAGTACCCCTCATCAATCGTCTTATAAAGTCCCGCGGCAAGCGCCAGAAGCGTTTTACCTGTTCCCGCTTTTCCGACAAGGGTAACCAGTTTCACTCTATCATCCAGCAGCAAATCGAACGCAAAACTTTGTTGAACGTTTTTGGGGAAAATCCCCCATACCCCCTCCTGTCGTTTTCGAATGGGAAAGAGCGACTGCTGACTCATATCATAACGGCCGAGAGCCGTATGAGACTCATTGGTTTCATCTTTTAAAATCACAAACTGGTTCGGATTTAATTTAAAACGCCCGTTGATCTCTATTTTTCGATCCTGAAAAAATTTATCAATAAATTTCCGGGAGACCCCAATTTCAGATACGCCAGAGTAAAGCTCCTCAATATCAACCGGCGCGGTCTCATAATCTTCGGTATGAAGACCCAATGTGTCTGCGCGAACCCGAAGATTGGTATCTTTTGAAACAAAGACAACCGGATATTTGCTTTTCCGTGAAAGACGAAGCGCCATCTCCAAAAGGATATGATCCGTCACATTGCCAACAATCATCGGAGAGCGGGACAATCGACTTCGCTCCTCTTCGGCGAGATCAATCCTTAAATTTCCAAGATTTTTACCAAGAGAAACCCCCTGCGCGAGCCTCCCTTGTTTCCGGAGATCATCCAAATAACGGGAAAATTGACGGGCATTTCGCCCCGTCTCTGTCATCTCGCGTTTGAATTTATCGATTTCTTCAAGAACAGTGATGCAAATGACTACATCGTTATCCTGAAATTTAAAGAGGGACTGTGAGTCGAAAAGCAAGACATTTGTGTCAAGAATAAAGATCTTTTTCACAAAACTTTTTTGACTATAACATACAAAAAAAAATAGAGCCAGGTTCTTTTGTTAAGAACCCGGCTCTATCATTCATACAAGAAGAATTCAGGAAAGAAAATTAAGTAAAGTTTAATTTTCTTTATTCTCTTTTTTCTTCTTCTTCCTTAGCAACAATAGCAGGCAAAGATATTTTTCCAGATGTCTCTGACCTAGAAACCCCTGCATCTCCGGCCATGTCTTCGGATTTAGGTTCTTCTGTTGTTGCCATGCCTTCTTTTTTTGCGCCGATCGATTTAGGCGCAGGCAAAGATCCAGATGTCTCTAACCCAGAAACCCCTGCATCTCCGGCCATGTCTTCGGATTTAGGTTGTGTTACCACCAAATCCTCTTTTGCGCCGAGCGGCTTAGGCAGAGAAATAAGGGACACTTTCCAAGGTTCGCTCTGGAGTTGCATTCCCGATGCCATATCGCTCATTTCTATATTTCCAGAAATGACCGATTCACCTTTTTCATCCGTCTTCACTTCCCCTGTAAAGGTATATTTCACACCTTTATTGAGAACTGAAAACGAAAGTGAACCGCTTTGAGCATGGTAGTCGACCTGGCCCTCGTTCATCAATTCAGGTAACCCAAAAACAAACCCTTTTGGAATGAATTGATGTTTCCCATGTCCGCGATACTCTTCACCGTAGATAATGGGCTTGCCCTTGTAATAAATAATCTCGCCATCTTTATTACGGGCATAATCGGGGTTATCTTTGTCAGTCAAGATCTTAAGTCCCGATACTTTATAGTTTCCATCCAACGTTTTGGAAACTTTTAAATCGATAAAAGTGATCTTAAAATCGATCAACTCTTTTTCGATTTCAGCAATGGTGGTATCCAGACGAGAGATCGCTGACTGGTTCGCCTCAAGACGAGCCGTAACCGCTTTATCGAGCATCGTTACTTTCGCGCCCTGATAAAGAAGCACCGGATCAACCCCGTTATCATCGAACCACTTGTTCATGCTCACTTCAAGATCCATCCTCTCTTTTTTCAGATCAGAAAGGATCTTTTTGTGTTCGTCGGTTGTCGCAGCCACCTTAAAAATACCGATGTCTTGCTTACCAGAATAATCCCCGGTAGGAAAAACAACTGTAGCTTCAGGTGATGCTACTTGATCATCATGGCTTTTCTTACCGCAAGCTACAAAAGTAATCATAGCCGCAGCGATAGCCAATATTGTTAATGTGCGTTTCATAGTATGTACCTCCTTAAACGTACTTATTTGCTTCAGGCATTATTGTCTGAAGCCAAGGGGATGGTGTGCAACCGATGTACCAAATGAAAGTCAAATTCAATTTAATATGTAATTTTCATAAGTTACGTTTT
>CAYJMQ010000070.1:0-6644 GCA_964371555.1 uncultured bacterium
ATGAAATCGTAATCACCCGAAGGGATCTCTCGTCGCTTCGCTCCTCGGGATGACGGGTGTAAAGTTCAACCTGACTTGCGCTCTTCTACTCTGTAACGCATTGCGTTTCCATTGGTGAAAACCGCAGATTTTTTTATCCTAGAGTAATGACCGCTCAAAAATGGTATTGTTGTTATCCAGCGGTTCTGTTAGCATGACAGTGTATTTCATATTAAGATGATTAAAAATTCAAAATTATTAAAACGATTTGAAGATGACTTCGCCCGAAAAACAGGAAAACTTACCTATAAACAAGCAATGCAAATATTTGTTCATCTATGGATTGAAGCGCAAAGATTGGGTCTCTTTCCACCCAAAAAGCCCCTTGAGGGCATAGAAACTGATCTGAAAATTGCGAAAATATTAAATTCATGTTTGAAAAAACCCTCTCAAAAATAAGCTCTCGCTTACATAAGTATAAAATTCCTTACATGGTTATTGGGGACACTATAGGGAGACCCAGAGATCTGGAAGATGTCAACTGAAACGTTGGAGTCAGTTTTAAAAGAGGGGCGCGTTTTCAAGCCCTCTCTCTCTTTTTCAAAACATGCCAGGATCAAGTCACTCGAAGAGTACAAAGAAATTTACGAAGAGGCAAAAAATGATCCTGAGCGATATTGGGGGGAGCGTGCGTCGGAGCTCGATTGGTTTCAGCCATGGAAGCAGGTTTTGGTTTGGAATCCACCGGACGCAAAATGGTTTGTGGGGGGGAAGCTTAATGTCTCTTATAACTGTCTCGATCGTCATCTTAAAACAAGAGGAGATAAACCAGCCATCATCTGGGAGGGGGAACAGGGGGATCAAAGGGTCTTAACCTATCGGGAACTGACTTCGCTCGTCTCCCGTTTTGCAAGGGGACTTTCCAATTTGGGAATGCGCAAAGGGGATCGCATCATTATATATATGCCGATGGTCCCTGAGCTTGCGATTGCCATGCTTGCTTCTGCCCGCATTGGCCTTGTTCATTCGGTGATATTTGGCGGATTCAGCGGAGCCGCTATCCGCGACCGGTTGCTCGATTCTAACGCGAAACTGATTATTACGGCAGACGGCGGCTTTAGAAAAGGGGATGTTGTCAAACTCAAAGACAATGTCGATCAAGCGCTGAAAGAAACAAATGGCGTAGAAAAAGTCATTGTCCTTAAGAGAGCCAATATCGATATTTCGTGGAACAAAGCGAGAGATCTCGACTGGCATGATCTCATGAAAGAAACCCAGACAGGGATCGATCCCCTCCCCCTTGATTCGGAAGATCCCCTCTTTATCCTTTATACATCCGGCACAACCGGAAAACCGAAAGGGATCGTCCATACCACAGGGGGATACCTTGTCGGCGCACAGACAACGGCAAACCTGGTTTTTGATTTGAAAGAAAATGATATCTATTGGTGCACAGCCGATATCGGCTGGGTTACCGGGCATAGCTATGTGGTTTATGGAATCCTGGCCAACGGCGCAACCACACTGATGTATGAAGGGGCCCCGAGCCACCCCCATAAGGGGCGATTTTGGGAGATCATTGATCGCCACAAGGTTACCATCTTTTATACATCTCCAACGGCGATCCGAACATTCATTCAGTGGGGGGATGAATTTCCAAAGCAATTTAGACTTGAGACACTCCGGCTTTTGGGAACCGTCGGAGAGCCGATTAATCCTGAATCGTGGATCTGGTTTCACAAAACCATTGGAAAAGAAAAGTGCCCGATTGTCGACACCTGGTGGCAGACAGAGACAGGGAGCATTCTTATCTCTCCTCTGCCGGGGGCAACACCTGCCAAACCCGGTTCAGCAACGCTCCCCCTCCCAGGTATTTTGGCAGACGTTGTCGACCGGGAAGGGAATTCACTCCCCCCCAACCAGGGAGGATTTTTGGTGATTCGAAAACCGTGGCCCTCGATGCTTCGAACGATTTATGGCGATCACGAACGCTATCAAAAACAGTATTGGACTGAATTTCCGGGAATCTATTGGACGGGGGATGAAGCGAGGCGGGATGAAAATGGATATTTTTGGATTATGGGGCGCGCAGATGATGTGATTAAAGTATCTGGTCACAGACTCGGCTCTTCGGAAATTGAATCTGCCCTCGTCAGCCACCGCTCCGTCGCAGAAGCGGCGGTTGTAGGGGTTCCCCACGAGATCAAAGGACAGGCGATTGTCGCGTTTGTAACGCTCGTCTCCGGTGTCCCCCCCACTTCCGGACTTCAGGAGGAACTTAAAATGCATGTCACCAAAGAAGTGGGAGCGCTGGCAAGGCCGGAGCAGATTCGCTTTTCGGATCAGCTTCCAAAAACAAGAAGCGGAAAAATTATGAGACGGCTGCTGCGCCAAATCGCTTCGACAGGAAAAATCGGGGGAGATACGACAACGCTCGAAGATATTTCTGTAATAACAAGACTGTCCCAGACGTCTAAAGACTCAAAAGAAAAATAAGAAATTTAACGGCCGTAGATGGGATGCGGGCCCCCCTGCCTGAGGAGCGATTCCACGGGATATTCTTTAAGGATTTCTTCAATGGCTGCATGGATCCTGGGATCGGTGATAGTGGGATCCTCTTTGAGTCTTAGAAGCTCAGCCCGCGCGCCAAAACTCAGATGCGGGCGAGGGTCCCGGAGCAATCGAATATAAAGTATCAAAAATCGTACGTCTTGGAACGTCTTAAGCAGATCTGCCGCGGCAAAACGAACCATCTGATCTTTATCATTGAGCAGCGGCACAACATGCGCGGCAACACGGCCGTCACCGATCTCTTTAAGCAATGAAAGGAGACGGCATTTAACCGAAACGTCCAATTCAGGATTTCTTAACGTCTCTGCCAGTCGAAGAGGGATTCTCTCAGATCGGGTCTCTATTGCTTGAGAAATATTATTCTTCAACTGATCGATATAAACCGAAGTCAACGACCTCTGCCAATAGCCGCCAAGAGAAAGCTTAACGAGCGCCGCATATTCTTCGAGACTCAAAGGCTGGTGAGAAAGGTCTTCAACAAGCGAAATGATCTCTTCTACCTCTTTATTTTCTTCTTTGACGACCCTGCGAGCTGCGGCTCTGCGGGCGGCAATCTCTTTGGCCAAACGATAAATCCTGATAGAATTGTGTTCTCCCGATATGGCACGAAAGTCAGCCATGAGCCGGTTCAGTTCGTCTTGTCTCCAATGAGTGGGAACGAGGAGACTTCGCATGTCATCGATTTCACGAAACGCATCTGCGACATATTGATCCCATTCATGATCGAATAGTGTAATTTGTTCTTTTCTAAGAGCGCTGCTTTCCCAGCGCAGCCGCTGGGTTCGAAGCTGGATCTCATCTTCTCGGTTTCCAATGGCGGCTTCAATCTCGCAAAGCAATTTCTTCTTGGAAAGATACGGCTGATCGAGATCCCCAATAAGAGATATGTGCAAGATCGCTTTCGTATTGTCCGGGGTTTGCAAGAGCAGGCTTTTGAAGATTTTTCGGGCTTCTATTGAAGATTTTTCGGGCCCCTCTTTCGATTCTTCAAAATAGAACGCCAAAATAGCCCTCATCAGGAGTTGATTGTCTCTTTCTGGTTCAAGATAATCTTGCCAGTTCGACAAAACCGTTTCCCAATAATAGGCCATCAGCTTTTCCCGGGAAGCTGGATCTCTCTGCCAGAGAGAGATCTGCATTTCCATGAGAAGATCGTTATACGCTGATCTGCGCCGTTCGTTCGTTTTTGCGATTTCTTTGTCTTGAGAAAGCGGGGAAAGCGCCTTTAGCCGATCGATCATCGTTTGTGAAAGACGCTCTTTTTCATGACGAAAAAGAAAATAGGTTTTAAGTATCTGAAATTCATAAGCGCGATCCGGATCGGTTTGGATTCGCTCTTCCAGTTCTTGTGATACAAATGCAACAAGTTCTGCGGGTTGCTCTGAAAGACTAAAGATTTTTTCGTAACAAAATTCAAGCGTTGGATCGTCTAAAAGCACTTCAAGATATTTTCGAATAGCATCTGGATCAAACGAGGACCCTGCGGGTGACGACCCTGCGGGCGGTAAGGCAAAGGAGACAATGGATGACAAAAAAAGAAGAAGAAACGACCCCAGATATGTCATTTTTCTGATCCATCTGTGATTTGGCCCTCTCATCAAGCCCAAATCCAGCAAAAGACGTGCCAAAGACACCCATAACCATAAGTCAGACATTTATTTGAAATCATAAGGTTTTTTCCCGTCTCGCACATTCGCTCGTTGTCCAAAAATCATCTTTTTTTAGACACTGCTTGGAATTTATTCAGTTCTGTTGTATATGCGCTCAGGTCTAAAGATCCGCCGTCCGCAGGACTGTAAGATGATGTTTTTTAATTCTCAAAAATTTTTAACTTTTCTGGTTCTAATGATGCCTCTTGCGCCGGGTCTGGCCTGGGGAGGAGGCGCCAATGAAAACAACGGGGAAAACAGCGGGTCATATTTGCCCAATCGGTATTTGCAACATTTTTGGGAAACGCAGTATCAGGGAGAAGAATGTCTGGATGTTTTCATTGAAACGTTCGATGAATATTCGAACACCAATCCTTCTATTGAAGATATCAAAAATCTGGAGCAAGAAATCGTAAGAAGAAGGGCATTTGATCTTACAGCAACCCTCTCACCCTCCCGATCTGTTTCCTCCAAAATAATTTATTATAAATCTGTTCCTATTCATCTGAAACTTTTAAAAATGGGACTTCCTCTTGTTAAAACGCCAAAAGATTTTCTTACATTGGCGCAAAAGATGATGAATCCGGCAAGCAATGCATATCAACAGGGTATTGATTTATTTGTTCATGAATCGATGGATGTTTTTTTTGAAACAAACCCATCTGTTGACGATATTGTGCGGCTTCGAAACCAGGTTTCGGCTGAATTTGTATTAAACAGAGTGGCGCCCTTCTTTATAATAGTTCAAAAAAGAACACACCCTCTTCATACCGAGCTTATAGAAAGAGGTTTGCCCTTTGTAAAAAGCGTTGAAGATTATTTCAAATTAATCGAATTGAAAGTCAGTTCGGTCAGCAAACAGTTTGAACAAGCGTATGAAAAGGTTATTTTAAAGAGTCTTGACACATTCTCTTCATTAAATCCCTCTTTTGATAACATTTTAACACTTGAAAGAACCTGTCGTTTCTCTTCGTCAACACGAAATGCCTCTGCCATAAGAGGAATTATTTTGACACGAACCCCCGATGAATATCTCGGCTTTCTTAGGTGGGTTGTATCCACATCTGACAGAGCGGAAATCATTTCAAAAAGCTCGGAACATTTCTTGTCTATGAATCCCTCCTTTGGCCTTATTCTGTGTATACGTGGGGATATTTCGGATGCGCAGATTGATATGGCCATTAGGGAAAGAGCTTATCTTGTCGCCGGGGATGAGGTTAAGGATTATCTTGCATTAGCATATGTTCATTCTGATGCCAGAAAATCTTACGACCGCAACCCGAAACTCAAACAGAGATCAGACAATTTGGTTAGGCGGAATCTTGATAAGTTTTTTACGCTGCGTCCCTCTCTGTCTGATATTGCCAGTCTTTCCCATGCTGTTTTTCATTCTGAAACCCGCCTGGAAATATTTCAGCGCGGACTTGCGGTTATAAAAACGGCATCTGAATTTGTTGATCTGGTTCAGCAATTTAGGAGCATGGGCACGAGTCAGGAACAGAGTAAAACGCTAGAAACTTTTGTGGCGACAAATTTCGATCGCATTTTTTCGCTGGCAACGACTGCGGAGGAAGCAGCGACATTAAGGAGAGAATTTTGTGACTCCCCCCTTGGAGTTCAGTTTGCCAAAAGAGGGCTTGCGCTTGCAAGATCGGCAAAAGATTTTTTACTGCTAACCCAGATGGATAGGCAAACAATCTCCCGAGCAACCTCCTCAGAGATGGATAGATTGGTTGCTCAAAATCTGGTTCGTTTCTTTGAAATGAATCCATCGCCATCAGATAAAGAGGTGCTTGAATTGGCTGCCCATTCCCTCTCACCCGACACAGTTAGCAGATTGTTTGAGTGGGCATTGTTTCAAGACAAACCAGACCTTTTTAATGGGTTGCTAAGACAATCTTACGCGTCGCTTGGAAGAAAAAAGGTGAGATTGGATCTGATTTTGAGAAACATCGATCCTTTTTTTTCAAAAGTCCGCACCATTGAAGAAATAAATACTTTTATTAATCGCGCATGGCGGCTCTCAACTTCAGATGGCGTTGACACTTATGAAGTCCACGAAGCTATTGTGGAACGGGCATTGCGGTATATTGATACCGCTGAAGAATATGAAAAAATAAATCTTCCGCCAGAAGAAAATAGAAGTCAAAAATTCCTAAAGATCCTTCATGATTTTGAACAAACGAAATTGCCGTATCTGGTTTTCCAGGAAATTGCGGTAACTCACCCCAAATCGCCGCATGAGATGACCGTTTTCGAAAGGGGAAGAAGAGTTGTTCTTTCTCAAGCCGTTTTAAAAGAATTACATTATGATCCAGCGAATCATAGAATTATAGGCGTTATGGTCGTTAAAAAAGAAAACGATCCCGCCAAAGTTACCCTTGCTTATGAAGTACTCTGGGATATCAAGGAGAAATTTTATAAAGGACTGCGTCCGGCGATCGA
>CAYJMQ010000071.1:0-6353 GCA_964371555.1 uncultured bacterium
TTTAAATTTCACAAACTCATGAGAGGCTTTGGGTCAAGAGCTCTATAACCTCCTCATCTGAGGTCTGATCAAAGATTTCATAAAAGGCCCCGACTGCGCCAAAAAATGCCGGTATGTCGAGACAGACAATCTCATCCGCTTCTTTTCGCAGTTTTTCGATGGTTTCTGCCGGAGCCACGGGGACCGCAACAATGATCTTTTTTGCATGCCTGCCTTTTGCCGAATGAATGGCCGCTTTCATCGTAGCGCCCGTGGCGAGGCCGTCATCGATTAAGATCACCACTTTTCCTTTGAGGGAAAGGGGTGGACGATTTTTCCGGTACCGGTTTAGGCGATCCTCTGCCAGTTTCTGTTCTTTAACTTTTTCTGTATCGATATAGTCTTGAGTTACGCCCAGACTATCAATGATCTCTTCATTTAAAACCGTGTGCCCCAATTCATCTGTTGCCCCAATGGCAAGCTCATGATTCATCGGCGCTCCAATTTTTCGCGTTACCATGACATCGAGCGCAAGGTGAAGAGCCTCCGCAACTTCGGCGGCGACAACCACCCCCCCTCGTGGCAGCCCAAGAACAATCGCCTTTTTATCCTCTCTATATTTTATGAGCGCGTGAGAGAGTTTCTGTCCCGCTTCATGTCTGTCACGAAAGATCATTTTGGATAGATCCCCAACTTATCTTTTTCAACGACAATTTTTGTGCCAAATGGAGTTGATCGTTCCTGAAGCCGCTTTGCAACTGCGTTAAAAACATTTTGAGGAGCGATATGGACCGATGCATAAGTTAAAAGAACAGGGAAAAGCCCGATTTTTTCTAATTTTTTCTCTTTAAAATGGATAAAATAGATCATCTGTTGATCGATGTAGTTGCTAATCGCATAGTCGTCGATAAAGTCGCCGGTATCGTAAAAAATCGGCTTTCCGTTGTAGATCTCAATCCCCTGAAAAACATGTGCGGAATGACCATGGAAGATGTCAACCCCCAGATCAATGACTGCGTGTGCGAATGATACAAATTGTTCTGAGGGATAAGTTATCATATTGGGGCCCCAGTGCGCGGAAAAGACAATCAGATCGGCCTCTTTCTTTTTTGCCAATGCGATCGATTCTTTAACGCGCGCCATGGTTTTATTATCGGTTTGAATAGGAATGTAATTTATCCCGGGGGAATTGGAGGCTTCCCATTCAGGCATATTATCGGTGAAAGAGAGGAATGTAATTTTCATCCCGTTTTTTTCTATAACGGCAGGTTCGAGCGCCTCTTTGAGATTCTGACCAGCGCCGGCGAAAGCAATTTCTGCTTTTTTAAGCCGGTCGAGCATGTCGAGCATAGCCGGGACATCGTAATCAAGCGTGTGGTTATTGGCCAAAGAGACATAATCTACGCCCCCCCTTTTTAGCGTTTCTATCGCAATAGGGGCGGCCCTGAAATGAAAGACCTTTGGGGTTGTGATCCAGGGGGAGCCTTTGTCTGAGATGACGCATTCCAGATTGATGGCGAAAAGATCGGCTTTTCTTATGAGAGGAAGCGCATTTCCCCAGCAATGGAGAGCCCCTTTTTCCAGCAGGACATCATTGACTCCTCTTCCAAGCATGACATCCCCTGTGAAGGCGATTGAGATTTTTCTTTCCCCGGTTTCCAATGATCCATGCCCCTCCTGATGCATTATTCTATACCAAAAATTATATGATTTCTTCTATAATGAGTGAACCGTGACAACACTCCCCCCAGCTCATTTAAAAGAGGGGTCGGTTCAGATTGACCTTGGTTCAGTAATCCTTGAGGGGAACCTTTGTATGCCCACCGCAGGTGCGAAGGCGATTGTTATTTTCGCGCATGGGAGTGGGAGCAGCCGGCTAAGCCCCAGGAATCAACTTGTGGCAAAAGTTTTGGAAGGCGCTGGTTTGGGGACATTGCTCTTTGATTTACTGACGAAGGAAGAAGACCAAACTTACTCGAACCGCTTTGACATTCCTCTTTTGACAAGACGACTGATTGAGACCACTCAGTGGCTTCTTAAGAAAGAGCTGCAGCTCGCCGAGCCGCCGCTCATTGAGACAATGGCTTCCATGAAACTTGGTTATTTTGGAGCGAGCACGGGGGCCGCCTCCGCCCTTGAGGCGGAAGTGCGCTTAAATGGCCTGATCTCTGCTGTTGTTTCACGCGGGGGGCGTCCCGATTTGGCAAATAAATTTCTGGATAAAGTAAAAGCCCCCACCCTTTTTATTGTGGGGGGGAATGATCGGGCTGTTATTGAACTCAATAAAAAGGCTTTTGAAAAACTTCGTTGTGAAAAGGATTTGGCGATTATTCCCGGGGCATCTCATTTATTTGAAGAGGCGGGCACATTGGAGCAGGCGGCGGAAAAAGCAAAAGAGTGGTTTTTGAGATTTCTTATATGATCGACAAAAAAAAGATAAAAAAGATATCTGATTATCTTTGGGAGATTCCAAAAGATTATCGTCAAGGGATGAATGTGCCTGCCCGGATTTACGCGACAGAGAAGATGCTGGATGAAGTCTTTCGGGATCAATCACTTGAACAGCTTGTGAATGTGACGCATCTTCCGGGTATTCAGAAAGCAGCTTTGGTAATGCCTGATGCTCATGAAGGATATGGATTTCCTATTGGGGGAGTTGCGGCCATGAGAGATACGGACGGTGTGATCTCACCTGGCGGCGTCGGGTACGATATCAACTGCCTTAACCCTGAAGCAGTGGTGTCTTTGCCTTTTGGAACTTATTTAAAAATAAAAGATTTAGAGTATCTGTGGGAGAAAATCAGAATTAATTTGATCCAAAAAAGCAGTTGTAGTCTTTTAAATAGCGATCTTGTTTCATTCTTTTCACGTTACGCAACAGAAGCTCTTTATCACATAAAAACAAGATTCGGTTTTTCCATTAAAGTGACAGGTGATCATCCTTTATATACATTCGGTGGAGCAATGAAGCGTGCAAATGAATTAAAAGCAGGCGAGAAAGTTGTTTTGTATCCCTTTCAAGGTATTCCTTTCGAAGAGCCTTCTCAGGAAATTATTTATGATGATCAGATGGTTTTTAAAATATGCGAACAACTGGGTCTGACAAATGCGGGGAGTCGTCTATCACAGATCGTTCGGTGGCTGGAAGAGAAAAATTTGAAGACATTGAGATACAGTTCACCTCAGCTACCCGTTTTAATTAAAACTTTGGGTTTGCTGTTTGGCGATGGAACGATGAATTTAGTTGGAAAAGATAAAGGAGGACTTGTCTCTTTTTATGGAAGATATGAAGATTTAGCGATATTGAAGTCAGAACTGGAAAGCATAGGTATTTCCGGGCAAATCTATTCCCGGTTTCGTAAACACGATATCAAAGGCTATCATTATAAAGGAGGACAATTTTCAACCATTGAACACCGGTTTCAAAGTGGTTCAACCAGTTTGGTGCTTCTTTTGCATCTCTTAGGGGCGCCCCTGGGAAACAAAACAAACCAATGCTTTTCATTTCCTTCCTGGATTAAAAAGGCGCCTCTTTGGCAAAAGAGATTGTTCCTGGCCTCTTTTTTTGGGGCTGAAATGTCGAAACCTGCTACTTTGAATAAATATAATTTTAATATGCCGACTTTAAATATGAATAAAGCAATTCATCTTAAGGAAAATGCGATTGAATTTTTTAAAGATATCCAATCCATTCTTCTGGAATTCGGTGTCCTATGTTCTGAAATTGTTGAGGTGCCAAAATTGGGTAAGGTCGGTGAAACAACTGGTTTAAGATTTCACATAAGGAGCACTTCTGAAAATTTAATCCAATTTTTTCAAACAGTCAGCTTTGAATATCATCGGGAGAAGCAACAGTTAGCTAATCTGGCTGTCGCCTATTTGAAATATAAAGAGAAGACCAAATTGTTAAGGAAAGAGACGAGAACAACGGTAAGGCAACTTTATCATCAGAGATTGAACATTAGTGCATTGGTTTGTCAATTTGAAACCGTATATACGCCTGATCAGTTCCTCCGTCACTCAGTCTGGACAGATCGACAGGATCCAAGAATTGCTTTCGATTTTCCTTCTTTTGATGAATTTATTTCTCAGTATGGTTTTGGAGATCATGGGTTTGTTGTTGACGAAGTCGAATCGATAGAGAAAGAGCCATATCATGGTTTGGTTTATGATCTCACTGTAAATCACCCTGATCATAATTTCATTGCAGATCATTTTGTTGTTTCGAACTGCGGCATACGTCTTCTCAAATCCGAACACCGATTAGAAGAGCTAAAACCGCATCTTGAAAAATTAGCACATGAAATGAATCGGCAGGTGCCGTCGGGCGTTGGGCGGGGTGGGCGATTGAAATTCAATAAACAAGATATGGATAAAGTTTTAAAAGAAGGGGCGCCGTGGCTTGTTAAGCAGGGATACGGTGAAAAAGAGGATCCACAATATCTTGAATCGTATGGATCGCTTCCCAATGCCGATCCTCAAGTTGTTTCAAATCAGGCGAAGAATCGCGGCAGTGATCAGCTGGGGACAATGGGGGCTGGAAACCATTTTGTTGAAATCGATCGCGTCAGTCAGATCTTTGATGAAGAAGTTGCCCGCGCATTTGGCCTTTTTAAAGATCAATTGGTTGTTTTAATTCATACAGGATCGCGTGGGCTTGGCCATCAGATCTGTACCGATTTTCTTCGTGTTATGGCCAATGCGATGCCGAAATATAAAATTACGATACCCGACCGCCAGCTTGCGTGTGTCCCTTTCTCTTCGCCAGAGGGGAAAGATTATTTCAACGCGATGGCGGCGGCGGCGAACTTTGCGTGGGCGAATCGGCAGATGATCACCTGGGAGGTTCGGCAGGCGTGGAAAAATATTTTGGGGGGTGAAGCGGGGAATCTCTCGACTCTCTATGATGTCGCGCATAACATCGCAAAAATCGAAGAGCATGAAATCGATGGAAAACAAATGAAGCTGATTGTGCACCGGAAAGGGGCCACACGCGCGTTTGGTCCTGGAAACCCGGATCTCGCGCCGGAATATAAAAAGGTGGGACAGCCGGTGCTGATTCCTGGCAGCATGGGGACCGCTTCTTATGTGCTCGTCGGAACAGAACAGGCGATGAAAGAATCGTTTGGATCGAGTTGCCATGGGGCGGGGCGTCGCATGTCGCGTCATGCCGCGATCAGGGAGGTTCAGGGGCACGAGCTCCGCAAGCAACTCGAAAAACAGGGGATCATTATTGAGTGCGCGTCAAATCGCGGTCTTGCCGAAGAAGCCCCTACTGCCTACAAAGATGTGCACGATGTTGTCGATGTTGTCGACCGCGCCGGCATTGCCAGGAAGGTCGCTTGCCTGCGGCCGGTGGCTGTGATTAAGGGATAGGCCGTGGGGGTTCAAAAAAAATGGACGATCGTCATTGACGGCCCGGCTGGGGCGGGCAAAAGCACCGCAGCCAAGCTTTTTGCGGAACGTATTGGATATCTCTATTTGGATACGGGGGCAATCTACCGATGTGTAACGTGGGGGGCGTTAAAAAATAAAATTAAGGCGCGCAATTCAAAAAGGCTCTTTAATTTTTGCAGGAATTCAGAGATTGCTTTTTTTCCCGGGGAGAGCGGACAAAAAGTATATTTTAATCATAAAGATGTGACTTCTTATATTCGCTCCGCCGAGGTGACGCGGCATGTTTCCGCCTATGCGAAACTTCCGGTGGTTCGAAAGGCGCTTCTCGGCCATCAGCGGGAGTTTGGAAAAAAAGGGGGGATTGTTGCCGAGGGGCGGGATTTGGGAACGGTTGTTTTCCCGAAGGCGGAACTGAAATTTTTTCTTGATGCGTCGCTGGGGGAGCGCGCGAAGAGAAGGCATTTGGAAATAAAAAAAGGGGATTTGGATCAGGTGAAGAAAGAGATTTACAGGCGGGATCGTATCGATTCAAAGCGTGAGCTGGCCCCCTTAAAAAAAGCCAAAGATGCGCTTACCATTGATACAACCCCCCTCAATGTTGACCAGGTGGTGAGCCGCATGTATAACGAATTTAAAAAGAGACGGGAAAAAGAGTGAAAATTATTATCACAAAAAATGCCGGGGTCTGTTGGGGGGTCGAGCGTGCGATTGAGATGGCCTATCAGACCGTCGAAGAGACAACTGGAAAAATTGTAAGCCTTGGACCGCTGGTCCATAATCCCGAAGTGGTTCATGATTTTCAAAATAAGGGGGTTCAGGTAACTTCGGGCTTGAGCGAAGTCGAAAATGCGACGGTTATTTTTCGTTCACACGGTGTCCCGGTCGATTTTTATGAAAAGGCGGAAGATCAAAATTTAAAAAATATTTACGCGACTTGCCCGTTTTTAAAGCGTTAACAAAATTATTAGAGGGGTTTT
>CAYJMQ010000072.1:0-5440 GCA_964371555.1 uncultured bacterium
GCCCCGCTGGCGCCCCGCCGCGCACCCCCGCCCCTGGCGGGGGGCCGGCCCCCGCCCCCGCCTCGATGTATCCAATGATCTTGGGCAGCTCATTAATATTGACAGCGCCGATTTAGATCTCAATCTTTCAGACGCAACAAACGATTATCGGGTAGACATCGACAATACAACCACAGGGGATGTTGCGATTGCGCTCATTTTCAACACGACGGGGGTTGGCGCAACCATAGGGACCGCGATCAATATGGATGACCCTGCCATTGTCCGGGCTCTTTCGATTGGCGCCAATGAAATTTCAGGGACAAACCTAAGATTTGATGGAGCTGGTCAATTTGAACTCGGGCCTGATGATGTGCTGGCTGGTTCCGGGGGGGTAGGTCCTGGAATTATTACATTTAGACGCGGGGGGACAATTGATACGACGAAGGATGGAGATCTTGTGTTTGCGCCTCAGGATGCCGGGATTATTGATATTCCGAATGGGGTAACGCTGCGCTTTCCCGCCAATGACCCATCCGAAAACCGGAATGGGATTTATTATGACAATGCGAACGCAAAACTTTGCATCGATGATGACGGTGGAACCAATATCTGTACTGCCGCCCTAACGCTGCTTTCGATGGATGAAGAAGAGAGCAATATGCTAAATAGCATGATGAAGAACAAAGAGGGGATCCGGAAACTGACAGATTTGGTCTCAGAGCCGGAGAAGATGGATGCCCTTAACTCGCTCTCAAAAACAAGACTGACTTACAAAGATCTTGATCGCCTCTATCAGGTCTCCAAAAATATGGAATATCTCCAGGACCATCTGACATTCGAAGATGGCCAGCTCGCGCTTACATTTACAGATGACCTCAACCGAACCCATCGGAGGTATGTTGATACCTCATCGGAACCGATGATTCGCGCACGCGGATCGGGGCAGTTGGATAAGGGGACTTCTGTCATTAAATTTAATAATGATTTCCTTGCGCTTATGGATGTCAATGAAAAGAAACCACCGCGATATAATATCCAGGTGACCCCCACACTCTCAGATATGATGGATCGGCTTGCCTTTGTGAAAGGGGCGCTAATGGTTGAAAAACACCCAACGTTCTTCATTGTTTTTGATTCTGGCGATTCCACTGAGTCGAGGGCAACCTTTGACTGGGAGGTGGCGGCCCCCATGAAGCGTCGAAATGAGGAGCAGCGCTTTGATGGTGGAGGAGGGGATGGAGAGGGACTAGTCGATCACGAATGACCCGATTCCACGATTTTCCATCAATCGAGGGTAAGCAACTCTCATTCTCACCCTCCATTGCGACAAAGGCTCATCATCCGTTGGATCAGGAAGGGGGGGGCGTCGATCATCTAAAATCTTCCCCTCGATTTTGGGTTCTTTTTTTCCATCTATCATTATACATTGGCCAACCCATCCAAAAGTGGCTCCATTTTCTTCATATTGCGCGAAAAAGAGATTATCTTCGGAGAGTTCTTCAATATAAGCGCCAAACCACTGGAAATTTTTAATCTCTCTCCCCACCAGCTCTAAATTTGCGGTTAAAAAGCTGTTCTGACCCTTTACAAAAGAAATGGTCCCAAAACTTTTTGTTCTCCCAAAATTCAGTTCAATACCATACGACTTTTCTCTCCCCCTTTTTCCTCCCCCCTTTTTCCCTCCAATGATCCAGTTTAACAATTTCTCTTGAAGATCTTCCTGTTGTCTGTTCAGCCTAAACAATAACCGGATTCCATGCAGTGGAGTCGAAAGAAGCCAAAATGCGGTATCAAGCGTTCCGCTGACAACGCTTGTGCCAAGATTCCATACTCCCTGAACGACCCCCGTTGGGCTTAAAGATATGACCGAAGCGCCGATGGATCGCGTGCTTTTTAATGCCGAAATCCATTCATCAGCCAAATGAGAAACGTCATCTTTAATTTCAGTCATATTCCCTTCATAAAGGGTTTGAACGACAGAAACCGCGTCGAGGGCTGTGTCGGAGTAGATGAGGTAAGAATCAACGCCCAACCCCACAACAAAAGAATAAAACCGGTCTTTCTCTCTGGAGAGATAAGAAATTTGCGTTTCGGAAGGCAGGGTTTCCTGAATTTCGTATGATTTAAGATCAATTTTGAAATATCTGTCTGACACAAGCGGGCCGAGGCCGCCCCGATCGTAATCCCTTAATTTTTGGAGGGTCCGGATAAACTTTGCGAATTTCCGGTCTTTTTTATTCAGAGACGATTCAGAAACTTTCAATTTTTCTTCAGAAACTTCAACCATCATATTAAAAAAAGGAGAATTGAGCCGGATGGTTATGGTTGAATCGGCAATAGCCCTCCCGGAAAATAAAAACGAGCAACAAATAATTGAGAAACCAAAAAAGAAAACTATTTTTCTTAACACTTTCTATACCTCCGCAAAGCCTGTTATCCTGCCTGTTATCCTGCCTGTTATCCTGAACGAAGTGAAGGATCCCTTTTGGGTCAGGCGACTTAACGTTACATGTTCTTAAATCGGGCGCAATTATTTTTTTGCGTAAAACTTCTGAAGAACGTCGAATTCAGCCTTTTTGTCCGGGCTAAAAATGCAGGGATAGCGCTTGTTTAAATGTTGGGGGCTTGACTTTGAGACAAGCATCAGGCTTAAAACCTTGAGCTGCTCTGATACTTCTTCTTTGTTATTTAAAATGGCGAGCGCCCGCCCGACCATGAGATGCGGCAGCTTTTCTAAAAGGATATAAAAAAGCCTGACACGGAGTTCTTCTTTGACTGCCAATTCGTAGAGTTTTGAAAGAGGGTGTAGAGCTTTCGGGGGAAGACTTAAAAAATATACCGTTGCTTCACTTCGCATTTTCTGCTCCGGGTGAGAGAGGAGTTTAAATGCTTGAGAGAATGAGTGTTTCTTTCTTTGGCCTTGGCCCCGGTGATTATCGCTTGGAAACTCTATTTTTTGGGAATCCAGCATGCGAAGCAAACGATGGTATAAAGGCTGTGTAGGATTGACGGTGAGGGCTTCAATTATCTCTTTTTTTGCCGCCAAAGATTCTTTCAGGCGCAGATGACAGAGGGCTGCAAAACAATAGGCTTTATCGAGGAAGGGGTTTGCGGAGGTTTGTGATTTTTTAAAAAGTCTTAGGGCTTTTATATATTTTTTATTGTAGTAGGCAATGACAGCAAGATGATAATAAGGGAGTGAATAGTCAGGGGCAATCTCCAATGTTTTATCAAGGTGGCGTAACGATTCGACACTGTTTCCAAGCTGCTGGTGTGTGACCCCCAGATTGTAACGGATCTTTACGCTGTAAGGGCTGAGTATTTGCGCTTCTTCATAGAGGCTTTTGGCTTTTTTATAATTCTTTTGCCGGGTGTAGTAGAGGCCGGTTCCCCAAAGTTTTTCCCAGTCTTTGGCATTCCAAAAAAAGGTTTTTTCAAGTTCATTTTCTATTTCTGACGGGGACTTCGCTTTAAAATTAGCTTGGGTCCAATGCCATTCGGACATAAAAAAACGAAGAGAGGTGTAAGTGAAGAAGAGGATCAACGCGAAACAGCCAACCTTTTTAAGAATGAGAGGATGGAAAGGGAGTTCCTTCGTTTCCCCTTTTTTTATTTGGGCAATGGAGAGTGAAACGAGAAATGAAAAAAGAAGAGACGACATCGGTTCATGAAACGGAAAATAGAAGATAGAAGTGATAAGAAAATTAGAGATGGAAAAAATGAGCGCCGCAAATAATTTCTGCCTCTTTGGATCTTCTTCTGTTTTACAGCCGTGGATCAGGCTCTTTAAGAGAGAAAAGAGAAACAGAAGAAAAAGAGCGATGCCAATTAAACCGGTTTCCTGACTGAGCTGAAAAAGATCGCTGTGGGTCTGGCGCGTAAAGAGAGGCCATCCCCGTCCGTGGGGGCCGTCCCTTGGGAAGAGTTCCCGATCCGCCGGGCTTTCGTATTTTAAGTAAACGAGAGGAAATGTTCCAGGCCCTGTTCCCGTGAGCGGGTGATCTGCGATCATCTTGAGCGTATTTTTCCATATAATGTAACGCTGCTGCATTGTGGAATCGAGTCGTTCAGGGTGAAGATTCCGGAACGTATGAAAGAAAACAAAGCCGCAGCTCATAAAAATAACGCTAAGCGAGATCACCAGGACTTTTTTAAAGTAAGGTTTTTTTCTTAAGATGATTAAGGCAATGAGGTAAATATCAAACGCCAGCCCCAGAAAAAAACATTTTGCAGACAGGTTGATCAAATAAACATGGGAGAAGATGAGAATGAGTGAAGAGGCTATCAGCCATTTTATGATTTTGGATCGACTTGTGATCAAAAGGTAGATAACGAGCGGCAGAATAATGATGCTGTAATGGGCGATGAATTTAGCGTTTGCAAAAGTCGATGAAAAAGAGACGGCCAGAATATGGGGTGAAAGATGAAATACCCCCACGTATTTTTCGGAAAAACTAATCAGGATTCCAACAATGACGGAGAGGAGGCAGGAAAGAATGCCGATATCAGCTCGTTTCTGAAACAATGGAACAAAGAGAAAAATCGTTGCGATGATGAGGCTCCATTGCGTGAAATCTTCCAATGTTTGATATCTGTTCATGCTCCATATAAAAGAGCAGGCAAGCCAAACCCAAAAAGCGGCCCCAAAAGCGGTTAAAGAAGAGGATGGCCAGACATACGTCTTTTTCCCGGCAGCGGAAAAAAACAGCATCAGACAGACGAGGATCCCCCAGAAAAAATATTTAGCGGGGAGATAAATAGGGAGAAGCGCGTTAACATTAAAGTCGATCGGAACTATAAAAAGAGGGAGAAAAAAGAGAAGAACGTAACCCAACATACCTTTAGGTACGAATACTAACATTCCCCTTGACAAAAAATCCATTTATAAATTTAAACTGAATGGAGACGTATCGATGGCCTATCTCAATACCGCTGAATTCCAGATTGATCTTTTTTGCCGGGGGGTGCGGATCGACCCCTCCTGTGATCTCGAAAATGACGCGCGTCTGGTTTCGCGCACACGAGCTGGATTGGGAAGCGGCTTGGAAATAATAATTCCTGGCCCCCTGAAAGATAATTGGCTCAATGTCCCTCTGGTTGAAGCGTTTGTTAAAGAGTCTCCGTATCTCTTATTCAAAAGGGATCAAAGCTATTATGTCCGTCATGAAATTGAAAATCACGTCTATCGCATCGTCTTGCCCACGCAGCCGAAGTGGTATACGCAAAAAACCTCTAAAGGGACGCTGATGAGCCATGTCGGCGTGCTTCAGGGAACCTATCTGGGGATCTATATTCTCAATTCCTGCTCTTACTGGCGAATGGAACCTGCCCAGAACTGCAAGTTTTGCACGACAGGTCTCAATGTCGGTGTAAACGAAGAGGCAAAAAAGGATTTGGAAGATGTTGTTGAGACTGGAAATGCGGCAAAAGAAGAATCGGGGATGACATTTGTTCATTT
>CAYJMQ010000073.1:0-5356 GCA_964371555.1 uncultured bacterium
CTTTGGCTATTATAAAGATACCCCCCTTCGGAATACACAATATTATTACGAACTTCTCGATTACATGGGAGAGGGGGGAGGGGAAGGAGAGGGGGGGGGGAAGAAAAACTGGCTGACTTTTTTTGTGATTTTCAATTTCCATTGACGGGTGAAAAGTTTCGTACCGATCCGGTCTATTATTGGTATCGGAAGAATTTTCTAGAGATTTATAGGGATCTTCAGAGGAAAGCGGATGTGAAGACATACAACTGTACCGAGGGTGGGATATTATTTGATAACGACTTTGAATGTATATCGCTAGATAGGTTTCTTGAGAAAAATGGCTAAGATTCTATTGATCAATCCGGTCATACGGGAAGAAGATAATCCCAAACACATCCCGTATGGATTAAGCTTAATGGCCTCTATGGCAATTGCGGAAAATCATGAGGTACAGTTCTACGATGACAATGCCTGGCGGCAGGGATCTGATGTCATCAAAGAAATATGTTTGGCTGATGATTGGGATGTGATCGGCATTGGAGGGCTGACAACGGCCTACAGCGCCATAAAAAAAACGATGAAAATCTGTAAACAAAACTCCCCCAACTCTTTCATTATTGCCGGGGGGGGATTCTTAACAAGTATGCCGCTTGAAATCATGTCGTGGCTGCCTGAGATTGATTTGGGAATCGTGGGGGAAGCGTTTGTGACGTGGCCGGAGGTTTTGAGAAAGATTGATAACGGGGATTTCGATTTTAAAGATACGTTGGGGGTCTGCTACAGGGACGAGAATCATAACGCTGTTCTGACGCCGGTTCGGCCGAACATCAGAAACCTGGATAGCCTCCCTTATCCCGCATGGGACCTTCTGCCGATGGATATTTATTTCAAGAATTCCCAGCTTGTCTTCAGTGAAGAGGTTTTTACATCAAAAAGGCGTATTGATATCAATGGGAGCATTGGATGCAGTTTGATCTGCAAATACTGCTGGCATTTGGGCACATCGGGGGAGATGGTCATTGACAAAAATAAGGATAATCAAAATGATGTCCGGTTTACATACGGCCGGATTATAAGACACCACAGTCCCAAATACATTGTCGATATGCTTAAACATCTTGTAAACAAATACGATATCGATTTTTGCAGCTTTATAGATGAAAATCTTATGACGATGGATGTTTTTAGCCAGCGCAAGTGGTTATTCGAACTCTGTGACCTCTGGATAAAAGAGGGGTTGCAGCCAACCTGCAGGGCGAAAGGGATAAAACATGATGAATCGTGTAGGGGTATTCACTGGAGCGGAACCAGCCATGCCGGACTTGCAAGGAGAGATACTTTAGATGCGATGTTTAAGGCTGGTTGTTCTCATTTGGTATATGGCATTGAATCGTTCGATCCCCTCATCTTAAAAAAGATAGGGAAGGGGGCAAATCAAAGGGCCAATGTGAGAGGCATTCAGCAATGCCTTGAATCGGGCATCGCCCCGCTGCCAAATATTATCATCGGTTTTCCGGAAGAGACCTTCTCCAGTATCCGCATAACACTCGAATGGATGCTTAAATTGGGTATTCATTCCAAACCACACTTCGCAACCCCTTATCCCGGTTCGGAGTGGTACTATACCTATAAAGATTCGATTATTGAACAATATAATGGCAGCCTTGAGGCCTTTATTGAGGATTTAGGGGATGCGTCTAAAATAACCGCCGTTATTTCTGAGAAATTCTCCGCCATGCAGCTTCTCGGTCTTCAGCAAATCATTGAAAAGAGAGATCTTCGATTGTTAGATCAGGCAGAAAAGCATTGGGGAAACGCCGATCAGTTAATTCGGCCTGTCGCCAAACCGCAGGAATCATTTCATATCATTCCAAAAAAGGTAGAGCCTGAGGTCTATCCGTCGGAAGAAATCCCGCTCCGAAAAGTTCTATAAAAGTACTTGGGTCCCTATTATAGGTAAGGATCGCCCATTTTTCGTCTACGAATAATCTGGCAGGGGACACCATAAGCAACCACATTTTCAGGTACGTCCTTTACAACGACAGCCCCCGCGCCAACGAGCGAGTGCGCGCCAATAGAGACTTTATGGATAATAGATGCTCCGAGGCCAACGGCAGAACCACAACCGACTCTGACGTTACCACCCAGGGTTGCGCCTGGAGCGATACTGGCGAAATCTTCAATGACGCAATCGTGATCAATAGATGATCGGGTGTTGATAATACAATGGGATCCAATCCGGGTATCTGCGTTGATACAAGAGCCGGCCATGACAACAGTCCCTGAGGAGATCTCAACCCCTCTGGCAATTTGGGCTGAAGGATGAATGGCTGTGATGAATCTGAATTTTGGTAAGAGAGTGGCGATTTTTTCTACGATTTGTTGGCGAATCCTATTATCCCCAACTGCCACAATTCCCTGAAGTATGCCAAGATTTCCGATATCGTTTTCAGTTCCAAGATAGGCATAATTCCACAGGGAGGGTGTTTTTTGGAGAGGGATATCGATAATGCCTGAAACGCGGTATTGCGCCTGCTTTTCAATGATATCGATAACGACTTTGGCATGGCCCCCCCCACCAAAGACTAAGACCTGTTCCATGAGACCAGAGTTAAATCATATATTTTTGATGAAAGGAAGAGTTCTTAATAGATTCTGCTGAAAAAGTCATGCTGAGGGACGAAGTCCCGAAGCATCTCCGCTGGGATTCTTCGCGCTTTGCGCTCAGAATGACCAAAAAATTCGTCATTCTGAGCGAAGCGAAGAATCTCACCGTCGCAGATGACAAGATTCTTCGGGCTATCACCCTCAGAATGACCAACGACACTTTTTCAGCAGAATCTTAATAGGAAGTTGAATTAAAAATTGATATGGACTTCAATTCTCCATATCTTATAAAAGTAAAAGCCATGGTAATCATCGATATACTTTCTTTCTCCGGCGCCTTAAAAATTCTTTTTAAGTATCGCTCTTTAAAAGAAATACATTACCTGATTAAAAGTGATCTCTGGTTTGACAGGCTTATGTTTTTTGTCATGGAGTTGCTTCATTTCAGATTCATCCCATTAGCGTATGAATTTAAGGCCTCCGGTCGGTATAGCCCTTTTCGAAATATTCAAGAGACATTAGAGGCCTTTTCAATAAAAGTAATGCAGCCCGCAATTCAGGCTTTTATGAGGCAACTTAAAAATTTTTCGAAGTATGAAAAAATCAGGATTGGCGCGTATCTGGAATTGTTGGAAAAGAAACGAAATTATAAACTTTTTGAAATTTTGGAATTTTTAAAATCCAGTCAGGGATGTGTACGAAAACCACAGGTTGTTTTACTCAGACATTCACGATGGCAAATGGATATCGAACCCTTTTTTTCAGAAAAAAAAATAAAAGTTGATTTTTATCGGTCATTTTTATCTGTACGTCCCCAATGTAAAAAACATTATAGTTGGGATTATTTCATCGGTGAACCCACTTTGGTGAACAAAAGCTTTTATTCAGGAGTTGCCTTTGGTTTAAAGTTCTATCTTTCGGAGTTGATGAGATTCTACGTCGCTCGTCTCATGATTATTTTCAATCATGACCAGCGTCCGAATCAAAATAAGTTTGATCTTGCGGCTATCCTTCCGGGGTATGAAAGAACAGAATGGTTTAATGATTTATTCTGGAAGAGAAATTCTCTGTCTCAGGAGAAAATATTGGCTATTTTGCATGGTCCGTTTGATGATAAATCGTGTCATTATGGACAACCGATCGATCAATGGGTTTCTCTTCACCAGATTAAATCGACGTCAGTAGTAAGCTCCGTCTATCCCTTCTTGGATAAGAGTTATCCAAAAATTCTTTTTAGAAATGTCTGGATTTTGCTAAAACATCTTTTTCATCAAAAGAAAAATTGTCTGAACTGGGCTGGTCCTATTCTAAACTTGTGGATAACCATGAGTAAAATAGAAGCCCTTTTTAAAATGACTCAACCCAAGGTCTTATGGACAAGTGTCGAAGGCACTGCGCTTACAAGCTTAGCCGCCTGCCTGGCGCTTCATCGATTGGGGGGGGTAACGGTCGGGACCACCTGGTCTTTGATTGAATATCCGACATTTTTCACCGTGAAAAATAGCTGTGATATCGTCTTTATATGGGGTGAGCATCATCGCAAAATGTTTGTCGCTTTAAGGGATGTTTTTATGACAGCGATCACGAGTGGCTATTCGGGAGATTTTTATTTTAAAAATTTTTTAGATAATGCAAAAAATATGAAAGAAAAGCTGTACCAAAAACAGGGTGAAAGAAAAATCATCTGTTTTTATGATAATCTCGGCAGTTATGATGGAATTCATAATTTAACTCAGCTCAATAAATTTTTTGAGAATCTGTTGGATTGGATCGATCGGCATGAAGAATGTCTGCTCGTTATTAAGCTAAAAAAATTGAAACCTCTTAATGGCTATTCAGGTCCAAAATCCGGGCTCCTTAAAAAACTCGAAAATCAGAACAGGGTTATCATGACCTTTGATAAGGCCAATTTAGCGCCGGGGTTTGCTTCGCATTTAATTTTGGGGCTGGGTTTGTCTACACTCGCTTCTTTATTGGGGCAATATGGAAAGGATGTTATTTTATTCGATCCAAACAGGTTTCATGACGAATGGCCGCTCGATTTGAGTCGTATCCGGTTTATACACGATCCAAATGAGATCATCCCGAGCCTTGATGGATGGATTCAGGAAAAGGGGCTTTCCATGGAGACGGGTTATAAAAATGAAATAGCGATAGATTCGGCCCCCTGTCGGATCAGCTCATTTTTGGATAGTCGGTCAACAGAGCGCATTTCAAATTATGTTTCAAATCTTTTGGAAAATTTGAGAAATAAAGAAGATGCTTATCAGGCGATAGAGCGGACAAATATGAAATATCAATCACAATGGGGCAAGGAGAATATTTTGGTTTCATCATCGTTTGGGGAAGACTCATTCTGAATATGGAATCTTTATTGCGTTCGTTACAGCTTATCGATTCAGGATCTGTAAAAGAATTTTTTCCGAGAGTTCGCGATAGGGAAGATATTAAGGTTATGCGTTGCGCAAAGTCGGGGGTTATTTTTCTCTCAAGATCTGATCATATAATAAAGTCATATTATAAGATGAAGGGGGGTGAAAGAAGTATTGAGTGGGGGGATCAGGGGAGAAAAAAGAGAATTGGGGGAGAATTTATTGACAAACAAATTTCTGATGATGTCATGCGAATAGGAAGATACTTTAAAAGATTTATGCATGGCAAAAGATGGTTAGATTTTGGTGCTGGCTATGGAGAAATCATGGAGGCATTGAGTGAAAAAGACACCTGTGCGCATGCCCTTGAACCCAACGAAGAACAAAGGCTGTAT
>CAYJMQ010000074.1:0-5188 GCA_964371555.1 uncultured bacterium
TGACAGACTTCGTGCTCAGGATGACAGATAATTTTCGATCACCGAACAAGCTCTATTTAGTAGAATAGTAAGTTATGGTTTTCTCTTTAAGATCGCAGAGGCGGCTCTTAATGTGCAAACGCCGCTCTTCAAATGAAGGATTAGTTTCAAACCGAATCGGATCCGAATAAATCACAACCACAGGCGAAAAGGGGAGTGGAAACCACATTTGATCCCAGCTTTTTCGGAAAACAAATTTATATTTTGCGTTCGCTGTTCCAATGACGATTGGCATCGATCCCCCTTTTTCAGCAAGAGCCACAATACCCGCTTTCACTTCATGGCGCGGCCCCCGGGGTCCATCGACAGCCAGCGCAAGGTTTTTGCCGCTCTGATACGCCCTTTTCATCTGAAGAAGAGCCGCCCCCCCCCCGCGGCGAGAGGAGCCCCGGCAAACTTCATACCCAAACCACTTTAAAACCCGGGCAATCACTTCTCCATCCCGACTTTGGCTTGCCATCGTACAGACGTTTGCGACCCCGCCTTTAAGGCTTAAAACAGGAATATCTTCATGCCAATGCGCATAGAGAAAATTTTTCAATCGATTCCGTCCCGATGGTTTTAAATTCTCATCCAAAACCGTCAGCCGCCATGTCGATCGATAGAGATATAAGATCCCAAACAACACCGGCGGAATCATCACGATAAAAATCAAACGAAAAATTTCTTGCAATTTGTTTTTCACTTCGATAAGCCCCTGCTGAATCTCAAACGAATCGAGGATAAGCGATTGAGCCAAAAAAACCTTTTTGCCTCGCATCTCTCAATGGTGAATGAGGTCAGCCGAAAAATTTTATCCGCGCCCGACATCGACGAACTCTATCATGAAATTATTAACCTCGTTCAGAAAGAATTTAATTTTTATCATCTCTCCCTCTGGCTCTGCGATGAAAACAGAGAAAAGGCTATCCTAAAAGCAAAAGTCGGTAAAGCCCCCTACCCTTGCCAGGCGGGACAACACATTCCATCTGAGCGGGGACTTGTCGGCCTCTGTCTAAGGGATGGGCGAACGATTCTTGAAAACGATGTGAGTCAATCCCCCCATTTTTTCGGCCATCCGGGATCAGAAACCAAATCACAACTCTGCGCGCTCATGAAGTTTCAGGGGAAGATTTTGGGCGTTATCAATGTTGAAAGCGACCGCCCCGCCGCGTTTGACGAAGGGGATCGAATTGTTTTGGAAACCATTGCCGATATGTGCGCTATCGCAATTTTGACACACTGGCATGTCTATCTCGAAGAAGAGAATAAAAATCTAAAATCGCTCATCGGAAAAAAGATCTCCCCTCCCAAAATCATCGGGCAAAGCAAATCCCTCAAACAATTACTTAATATGATTGACCGAATCGCGCCGACCCATGTCACCATCCTCATTCAAGGGGAAAGTGGAACTGGAAAAGAGCTTATTGCCAGACGTCTGCATGAAAAAAGTTCAAGGGCAAAGGGGCCTTACGTTGCCATCAACTGCGGAACACTGAATGAACATCTTTTAAAAAGTGAGCTTTTCGGACATGAAAAAGGGGCGTTCACAGGGGCACACATACTCAAAAAAGGATTGGTTGAAACAGCGCATGGGGGAACCCTCTTTATGGATGAAATTGCCGAGACCGGAAAGGGGATTCAGGCAAAACTTCTTCGTTTTTTACAGGATGGGGAATTTTACCGCGTAGGTGGAAAAACCCCTCTCAAAGTCGATGTAAGAATTATATCAGCAACCAACAAGGATCTGGAAAAAGAGGTTAAAGAAGGGGAATTTCGCGAGGATCTTTTTTTCAGGCTCAATACCATCACGCTCCGTATCCCCCCTCTTCGGAAACGCATCGAAGACATTGAGCCACTGCTTCATTATTTCCTGGAGCCTGATCCCTGGAGCAGGGTCAAAGGTAAAAAGATTCATCCGGATGCCATTGAACTTCTCAAACAATATGACTGGCCGGGGAACATCCGTGAATTGCAGAATGTGGTTGAACGGCTCAAAATTCTTTCTGAAGGGGATGAAATAACAGCTGAAGATATCAGAAATCATATTAAATTTACATCACAGACAAAAATGGAAGCCGACATGCATGTGCCGATCCTTGCCCTGGAAGAGATAGAAAAAACGCACATTCTAAGAACCCTTTCTTTTTACGAAGGAAACAAAACCAGAACCGCCACCGCCCTCGGTATCACCATTAAAACCCTTTATAATAAATTAAACCGTTATGAGAATGTGATCAGGCATTAAATGCCCAATTCTGAGAGCAACCTCTTCAAACGTTCTATTTTGGAATGCGTTTGCGAAGATCTGATTTCACTCTTGATTTTGGAAATAACCCTATGCCTATCAAGCGCTTCTCCGCGCCTTTTTGAAAATTCAATCATTTTTAAACAATCTTCTAAATCCGTTTCACTCATCCGTTCTATCTTGAGCAAAAGATAAAGCGTCGCGGAAGGACGAAAAATAGTCGCTTTTGTTCCCTCATGAAACAAAATAATCTCTTTTTGCCAATTTGGAATACGATAAAGGAAAAAACCAGCCGCTTGATTAATAGCTTCAATGGGCAAATGAAGTGATTCCGCTATTTCCATCAATGTTAAAGTATCCTTTTGAGTCGCGCCTAATGGAGGGGCCAAATCAATATCTTTCGTATAGCGTGACGAGGCTTGAAGAAGGGGGAGTACTGTTCCCCCCAAGATAATCCAATCCCCGGAAACCCGTTCCCCCAATAATTTTATAAATTTTTTTAATAATTTTGTATCCATCAGAACGACTTTACGGCACTTAAAGAATTTTAGATAAATCAGAGACCGCTATTCTCATCAGCTTTAATATTCTCCCCTGCATTGGATTTTTTTCCAGAAAAAGATCAATTTTTGGGTCTTTGAGATTATAGAGATAAAATGTCCGATAATAATGTTCGATCGCCCATATCAAGGCAGCTGTCGCCTCTTTGAGACGATCTATTTTGGATGACGGATGTTTCATCAGATAATCGACAGCCCTAAAAAGATGTTGAGCAAGATCCCGCTTGGAGGGCATCCCCTCTCCCCCCCCCTCTTCTGTTTCGAATGGCAACCCCGCTCTTTGCAAAAGCCCCCAGTCGGGCTCATTCGATACCACTTCAAGCGAGTAACCGAGTACCGTTGAAATTTTCTCAAGGAGGCCTATCGTTGGATTCCCTTTTTTAGCCTCCAGGTTTTGGATCGTAGGAAGACTCACACCCGCTTGAATGGCAAGCTGCATTTGGGTCAGTCCCAAAGCCTTCCTCCTTGCTTTCAACAGTATTTCTATATCCATGTACATATTATAATACACATATTATAATATGCAAACCCATTTTTCAGATATTGACCTGCCCGCAGTCCACCCTTCGGGCGCGTATCAGAATTAAATATTTCCTTTTTTTACTTCAAATGTTAATTTAATGCCATGCGCGAAGTGCCTGTCAAAAAACTAAAATCCCTTTTTTCCAAACGCCCTGAAATCAATACTGCGGTTCTCTTTGGAAGCTGCTCTAAAGGGAGGGGCCGGAAAGGTTCAGATGTCGATATAGCCATTTTGCTCAATGAGTATCGTTTCGTTCCGTGGGAATACAAGAGCAAGCTTACCGATGGACTTGAGAAAATTTGTGATCGTGAAATCGATCTTTTAATTTTAAACGAGGCCTCTCCACATATTGCTTACCGGGTTGTTAAGGAAGGAAAAATCCTATTTCAAAAAAATCAGAGTTTCTGGAGCCAGTTTGTCGTAAAGACGATCAGTATGAATGAAGATATGGAAATTTTGTACAGGAAGGTGGGGCGTGGTTGATAAACAGCTGGTAGAAAAAAAATTAAGCCTGATGGATGAATATTATCAGAACCTGAAAATGAAAAGGTCCGGAATTTCGATTCATTCTCTTCAAAGAGACTTATCTTTGCTCACTTCTGTCTCCTATCAACTGCAAACACTAGTCCAGGCTTCTATTGATATTTGCACGCATATTGCGAGCGATGAAAGATGGGAATTGCCGGACAATGCCGGCCATTCTTTTAAGATTGCTCTCAGACATGGCTTGATTTCTGACAAGGTGTCAGAACAACTATGTGATGCCGTCAGATTTAGGAATGTCTTGGTTCATCGATATGACGAGCTGGATCTAAAAATCATCGCGGATGTAGCTAAAACACGGCTCGATATCTTTTCCCAGTTTGCTTCTGAAATTCGATCCTGGCTCAAGAAGAGAAAAAAACGCTAAAATAAACAGGCAAATGAAGGCGGCCATTGGCTAAGTGTCTGAAATCAGAATGCCCCAGGGCAGAATCGAACTGCCGACACGCGCCTTTTCAGATCGAAAAAGCACAAAAAGCCAACATATTGATTTCACGTCTGGTTTCCCAAAACCCCTTTGATAATAAACACTTAACCCAATTCCATCTATTTGTATCAAGTCTGCCTATTTTGATCATTTTGGAAGAATTTTGACACAAAATTGACACAATCAATCCTACGCAGCCTCTTTAAGAGAGCGCATTGAAACAGGCACTCCCAAAATAAGAGCCACCTTAACCAAAAAGTCTAAACTCACTTCACTGATTTGTCCCGACTCCATTCTGGCAATAGCCGGTTGTTTGCTCCCAACCAATTCTGCAAGTTTTTTCTGAGAGAGATTTCGTTTGACACGAACTTCTTTAAGCTTCTCAATGAGTTTCTTCTTTTGACGAATAAGTTCCATCTCTACATCAGAAAGCCCCAAGGCAGCGCCAAATTCTTTGGCAGTTTTATATCTCTTTATTTTTGTTTTCATAGTCCAATACTCCTTATCCTTGTTTTCAAAAGTTCTTCCGTTCTTCAGCGTAAAATATATAACGAATCTGTTATTACTTCAAGTGAGAAGTTTTGCTGGCTGTATTTTGAAATCTCTTCCAAAGACGCTATAATGTTTTAGACTTGATATTACTGACAGCGCATTAAGAACACATCGGAGGAAAATGAAAGATTTAGAGACAAAGAACAAATTCGTGGAGTTGAGAGCTACGGGGCGAAGCTTTGATTCGATAGCCAGGGAACTGGCTGTCTCGAAGCAGACACTCATCAACTGGTCTAAAGAGCTTGCCTTGGAGATCAACAATCTTAGAACTATAGAAATGGACTCACTGTTCGAAAAATACCAGCTTGGCAAAAAGG
>CAYJMQ010000075.1:0-5108 GCA_964371555.1 uncultured bacterium
GGGAAAAGGCATACTTTTTTCATCGCGATATTTTCAATCGTATTGGCAAGCCTTGTTGAAACTCAGGTTTCGTTGGTATTTTTCCTTCTTATTTCTCCCCTTCCGGCATTTATCTTTTGCGCCGTTTCCAGAAAACAGACATCGATTACCCCTTTGTTTCTCACATCGATCGGCCTTCTCATGCTCTGCTATACGGGCGTCTTGTTTTATCTTTCAAAAGGAGCACCCTATCCTTATTTACAAAATGCCATCACAGAGGGGCTGCGAACCATCCCTCCCTTGCTTGAAAAAAATAAAGAGCTCGTTGAAAACCTTAAAAAAACCAATCCGGTTCAAATTGAAACATGGGTATCGGGGCTTGGCCGGATTTCAGAAAACGCTTCTAAAATAGCGCAAACGTTCATTCAGGAAAAATTGTTTGGGTATGCATTCAGCTCCCTTCTGCTTATTCTTTGGCTTTTTGTAATCTCCTTAAAATCTATGGGTATCACTGTCACATCAACGGATCTAACGCGATGGAAAGTCCCGGATCATCTGGTTTGGCTCGCTATTATAAGTTATATTTTCCGGGAAATCTCTTTTCCCATATTGAGTCCGATTTTTAAAAACATATTCACTATCCTGCAAATGATTTACTTCCTTCATGGTCTTTCGATTGTCTCGTTCTTTTTTAAGACAAGGCGGGTTTCATCAATTCAGAAAAATTTTTTCCAGGCGCTTTTTTTCTTATTTCCGATCGTTACGGTAAGTATTGGATTTTTTGACTTATGGCTCGATTTTCGAAGCAAAATTGAAAAGAGCCAAAAAAAATCAGCTTTAGACAGAAATAATGTGAAAGGAGGGGCGTAATTTATGAAAGTCATTCTCAGGAAGTCTGTTTCCAAATTAGGCGAACCGGGAGACATTGTTCAGGTTACGGAGGGTTTTGCGAGGAATTATCTTCTCCCGCAAAAGAAGGCATTGATTGCGACGCCGGAAAACATCAAAAATATCGAACAATACAAAAAGGGGCTTCTCAAAAAAGTCGCCAAAACGAAAGCAGAGGCAGAGGAACTCGCTCAAAAACTTTCCCAGGCTTCCTGTGTTGTGCGAAAAAAAGTTGGAAAAAATGGGAAACTTTTCGGCTCGGTAACAGCCCAGGACATTCAGATGGCGCTTCTCAAAGAGGGATTTCATGTTGATAAACGAGAAGTTCAACTCGACTCCCCTCTTAAATCGATCGGTGAATTTCCTGTGAAGGTCCGGCTTCATACGGAAGTGGCGACCTCCGTTAAAGTAACTGTCTCTGAAGAGAAATAACGGTGGCAACGGCAGACCCCCATCGGCTCCCGCCCCAAAACATCGAAGCGGAACAATCTATCTTAGGCGGCGTTCTTCTTGATAATGAAGCGATTTATAAAGCCCTCGAAAATCTGACTGATGAAGATTTCTATAAACCTTCCCATCAAAAAATCTTTCGCGCGCTTATAGCCCTTTCTGAAAAAGGAGAGCCGGCAGATCTTGTAACCCTCACACAGCAGCTGCGGGAAATGGGATCCCTAAATGAAGTGGGGGGCTCAAGTTATCTGGCAACCCTGATTAATACAGTCCCCACGGCGGCAAATATTCCCTATTACGCAAAAATTGTTCATGAGAAAGCGGTCTTAAGAAAATTGATTTCAGTGGCTTCTGAAATCATCCATCGGGGATATGAAGAGACGGCAAATCTCGAAGAGTTTCTGGATTCCACAGAACGCTCTATCTTTGATATCTCCAATCGGAGATTCAAAGAAGGTTTTACCCCGATCCGGGATATCGTAAAATCGAGTTTCAAAGTCATTGAACACCTCTATGAAAAGAAACAGACGATCACAGGAGTCGCTTGTGGTTTCGACGAAATCGATAAATTGACATCCGGCTGGCAAAATTCAGATCTCATTGTAATCGCAGGACGACCCTCCATGGGAAAAACAGCCCTCGTATTAAATATGACTCAATTTGCCGCCATTGAAACCAAGATCCCAACCGCCTATTTCTCACTTGAAATGTCTAAAGAGCAGCTGGTCATGCGCATGCTGACATCGATTGCAAAAGTAGATGCCTCTCGCCTTCGGATTGGAAAACTGAATGAAACGGATTGGCCAAAACTCACGAAAGCGGCTGGTCAACTTTCTGAAGCCCCTATTTTTATCGACGACTCCCCTTCTCTCTCTGTTCTTGAAATTCGCGCAAAATGCAGAAGGCTCAAAGTCGAGCATCAAGTGGGGCTTGTGGTCATCGATTATTTGCAGCTTATGAGAGGCCAGGCCCGGTCAGAATCCCGCGAAAAAGAAATTTCTGAAATTTCACGCGGACTCAAAGGACTTGCCAAAGAACTCACTCTCCCTGTCATTGCAATCTCCCAGCTCAACCGCGCTGTTGAGAACAGAAACGACAAGCGGCCGATTATGGCAGATCTTCGCGAATGTGTTACCGGCGATACCTTAGTTGTTTTAAAAGATGGCCAAAGAGTCCCTATTAAAGAATTGGTCAACTCCACACCAGAGGTTCTTGCCATGTCAGATGAAGGAAAAGTCACATCTGAACGCAGTGATAAAGTCTGGGCCGTCGGGAAAAAACCTGTTTACAAAATCTATTTGGCAAGTGGACGAACCATAAGAGCGACAGCCAAACATCGCTTGATGGGCGCAAAGGGATGGATCAAAGTCATCGACCTGGCTCAGGGAGACCGCCTCGCCTTGGCCCGCAAAATCCCTGAACCTGAAAATACGGTTGAGTGGTCGGATAGAAGGGTCGCCTTGCTAGGGCATCTCATAGGGGACGGAAGCTATCTCTCAGGCCAACCGATGCGTTATAAGAAGCGTATACCTGGCGAAGTGTTCAAACTTTCGAACCGACAAATTGCGCTTTTGTTAAGGCACCTATGGGCAACGAATGGAACTATTACACTTCGCAAGCCTGGAGAAAAAGGAAGCCCCGGCGTCTTTTTCGCAACTGCCAGTCAGGGGCTGGCAGGGGATGTTGCTTTTCTGCTTCTCAGACTGGGAATCGTTGCCAGCACGCACAGAGCTCACCAGAATAACTCTGTCTGGTATACCGTAAATATCTATGGTGTCAGTAACCTCAAAAATTTTCTAAATACAGTTGGCGCTTTTGGGCCCCGCTTAAAAAATGCCGAAAAATTGGCTCAGACTCTCATGGGTGTAGAAGAGAATACCAATGTCGATACATTACCAAAAGAAGTATTCATGCAAGTTAGAGAACTTATGGCGGAAAAGGAAATAAGTCACAGAGCTATGCAGACAGCCAGAGGGGGCACATATGGAGGGAGCTCTCATTTCCGTTTTGCGCCCTCACGAAAGACTCTTTTACAATACGCCAACATTATTAATGATGAAGGACTTAGACGACAGGCGACTAACGACCTCTTTTGGGATCAGATTATCGAGATCGCACCTGATGGGGAAGAGGACGTCTTTGATCTGACTGTGCCGGGTCCAGCGTGCTGGTTGGCAGATGGTATTGTGAGCCATAACTCGGGAGCGATTGAACAGGATGCAGACATTATTGCTTTTATTTATCGTGACGAAGTTTACAATCGAGAGAGCGACTGGAAAGGGACGGCAGAAGTGCTCATCTCTAAACAGAGAAGCGGGCCGACAGGGATGGCAAGGCTTGCTTTCTTGCAACAGTTCACGAAATTTGAGAACCTTGCACGCGGTTCCGAAAATTCCTAAGCCCGCAGGCAAGGAATCTCATGAAAGTTAAGGCATTCAAAACCAAAATCCCGTCCGCTGCCCTCTTTCAGTATCTTGAAAAAGAGCCATACAGTTTTTTCCTGGACAGCGCTGATGAATGCGGCTTTTCATTCTTAGGGGCATACCCGTATAAAATCGTCCACTCGTTGGAAGCGATCGAGAAAGAACTTACAACGCTTTCAGCAACGCAGAGATCTGTACCTGCTTCTTTGGAACAGTTCCCGTTTTTGGGCGGAGCGGTCGGATACCTCGGTTATGATCTGGCACGAAGGTGGGAAAAACATCTGAGCCCTTTACTCAAAAAAGAGCCCTTTTCTATTCCAGATCTCCGGTTTGGCCTTTATGACACATGGATTGCCGTAGACCACACTCACCAAAAAACATTCTTATTCTCACTGGATGAAAGTTTAGAGGGCTCAAAAAAATGGCGCTGGTTTGAAGAGGTCATCCAAAGATGCTTCGAGACTTCGTCGCTCAGCATGACTTCGGTCCCCTCCTCTCACAGCATGACACCTTCCCAACAACAGACTGTCAGATCCAATTTATCCTTTGAGGCTTATAAGGCGATGTTTGAGAAAGCGAAGCGCTATATTGAAGAAGGGGAGATTTATCAGGTGAATCTCTCACAGTGCCTCATGGCTCATGTTCATCACCCCCCTTTTGAGATTTACAAAAAACTGCGAAAAATTCACCCTTCCCCTTTTTCTGCCTATCTCAATTTTGCCGACTTTCAAATACTCTCCTCATCACCCGAGCGCTTTATCCAGATCACAAAAGATCAACTCATTCGGACGGAACCTATCAAGGGAACGATTCGACGAGGGAAAAATGAAGAAGAAGACACCCTCTTAAAAAACGAGCTGCTTCAAAGCGAAAAAAACAGGGCTGAACTCATGATGATTGTAGATCTCGAACGAAATGATTTGGGTAAGATTTGCCATTATGGCTCTGTAAGAGTCCCGACACTCCTCGAGCTCAGATCTTTTGCCACCGTTCACCATCTCGTGTCAGTGATTGAAGGGGAACTGAAAACCAACAATTTTTCAGACATTATCGAAGCAATTTTTCCGGGTGGATCGATCACAGGAGCACCTAAACTCAGGGCTATGCAGATTATCGATGAACTTGAGCCTCACAATCGGGGGATCTACACCGGCTCGATCGGGTACATAGATTATCGTAGACAAGCTGACTTAAATATTGCTATTCGTCCTATCGGACACCCACCGGGGGTTGTCTATTTCCCTCTGGGGGGGGGTATCGTAAGTGACTCAGAAGCTCAATCAGAATTCGCAGAGACCCTCCAGAAAGGAAAGGCGCTGATCTCCGCAGTATCTTAACCCCGGGGGAAAGATGGGGAATGCCCTGTTT
>CAYJMQ010000076.1:0-5067 GCA_964371555.1 uncultured bacterium
TTTCATCCAAATAAGCGGTTAATCTTAAAGTAATAGAGGGGATCCCTCGTCGCTTTGCTCCTCGGGATGACGTGGTGTCACTCACAACCTGAAAGAGAGCATTTACGAAGGAGATCCTCTCGCCCTTCGGGCTCGGGATAAAATGTGCAGCTTTGCTGCACATTTTACCTTGTAACGTATTGCGTTTTCACCGGTGGAAACCGCAGATTTTTTTATCACTTTACCTGGAACCAACTCACAATGAGTCGCGGAGAAGCCAGTACTCTGACAGACTCCTAGAGATAAAAATGAATCAATAGTGTGATCAAATCTGTATACGTCTCAGAAACTGAGCGGTTTTTTTCCTTCTGCCACTGAATCAAGAATTCCCAATGAGGGCGAGGGAAACATTGAAAGCCGATTCCATAATTTCTGATGAATGATCTTGAAGTGTCAAAATCGGGCTTTGAGATTTCGTGTGAGAGAAAGAGATGGAATCCTTGCAGGAATTCGACATTAAATCTTTGGTAATTGACGAATCCAAATTCATCTCTAGATTCTTTGGGGCCTTTTCTTTTTTTTTGCTGGAGGTCGGTCTCTGTCAGCAGAAAAATACGGGGGGTGATTCCCAATATTCCAAAGGGACCCAAAAGATTTCTCTGTTCGGTTTTGTTTTCTGAATAAAGGTAGCTGATTCCTGTTTTAAATCGGTCGTTGAAAAAGGCGGCCAAGCTCGCCGCCGCTCCGTGTTCGTCCCCCGATTTCCCTGCATTGGGTTTACCAAGAATGGCCGTGAGATATGCGTTGAACGTTTCTCCCAACCATGCCCCTTCGATATTATACGTTTCATCCCCCTGGTCCCACCCGAGTCCCCGACGGGTGACGACCGTATGATCGGCGATATTGAGTCCAAATGCGGGGAAAAATCGTCCGCCGCGAATACCAAACTCATCGGTTGCCTGAAAAAGCAGAAAGTGGCGGCGACTGATAAAGTGATCGGTAAATGAAGATGCCTTAACAGCCTTTTTTCTGCCGACTGTGCCAGCAACGGAAAATTTTTTATAGGTGAGCGCCGCTTCGAGATCGGCCTGCATGAGAATAAATTTTGCCTCCCGAACGGAGGGGGTGTCTCGATAGAGCTGAAGCGCCCGGATATCGCCACCGAGATTGAGCCACTGTGGGGGGCGAATAAGGTTGTAGAGAAACTTTTCTTCATTCTCTTTGGAGATATGGCTTAGGATTTCTCTCGAGAGCTCTCTTCCATATTCGGTGAGGATTCCACCACCGGTGGGGCTGAAATGGCAGACGGTGCAGTTGTTGTAGCCATGTCGGATCATTTCAGGAAATGAGAAAGCAGGGTTTAAGTAAAAAAAAACGAGTATAAAAAGGGGGATCTTGTGTTTTTCTTTTTTGAATAGAAGCCCCCTTTTGATCATATTAATCATAAGCTATCGGGGGGATAGAGGGGCTTTTAAGTTCGCTTCAATACGAATGTCCTCTGCCACGGTAATGCCCGCAAAGCCTGGGGTATCAATATTGAAATCTTTAATTTTAATATGAAAGGTTGCCTGAACGTCGAGCAACTGCTTCTTTTTCTCAATGCGGGCATTCCCGCTCACCGGCTTTTTCACATTGTGCAGGGAAAGGATCCCTTCAAAGGGGGTAGAGTCGATCTTTATCTCTTCTGATAAAACTATTTTTTCAAGTTGATCTATTTTTGTCAGTTTGAGTTCTGCCTTTGGAAATTTTTCAATTTCCAGATATTTTTCTTTGAGATGTCTATTTCTGAGAGCGATGCCTGTGTCGAGTGTGGAGAGATCGAGGGTTAAATCCCCAAGAATTTTCCCATTCTCAATGAGAATTTTCCCTTTTGGCGCTTCCCCTTTGCCATGAATTTTCAAAGCTTTCGGTTTGCCGATGGCAAGAAACTCAATCCCCCCTTTCCCCTGATCGAGATCCAAAGACCATTTTAGAGCTGCCGATAGGGGAGAAGAAAAAAATAAAAGAATAGGCAGTGAGGCAAATATTTTCCGGAGCGCGCATCTGCTACGCAGCAGCGCGCGAAGGAAAGATATCTGCCTCATAGCTAAATATTGTAAAATTTTTTTTATTTAGTCGCCCCTTCCAAAATCCATTGTCTGATGACATCGATTTCTTCCGCTGTCAATGATGGCATGCCAGAGTCGGGAGGGGGCATCCGTTTGCTGTCGGTTCGGGTGATGGCAATCATGAGGCCGCTGTCTTCAAGGTTGCCTGGAATGACAAGGTCGAGCGGAGAATCGATCAGATCTTCCCTCGTTTCAAAAGGGATGTGGGACGCGCTATGACCAGCGCTGTGGCAGTCGATACATCTGGTTTTTAAAATTCCCTCTTTGATCGTTGTAAATGAAAGATCGTCTTTCGAAATTTCGAGAGGGAATTTTGATTCGGAGAGCTTATCGTGCCGATAGTTGCAGGAGGCTGCGCATGCAAGAAGAAAAATATAGACAAATTTTAGAAACATCTAGCGTTTAGGCCATGCGCCGATCAGCCCGCCAACCCCTGAAAAAATCGCAAAACTTTTCGGCAGATATTGCTCTTTTTTGAATTCCCCGTCAGGGGTGAGAAAGATTCTTAGTATGTCCTGGCTCTCACTGCTTATCACATCGACCTCGGCAAGAAGGGAGCCGGTTTCATCGGCTGAGGGGGAAATAGTAAATTCGACGAGTGAATTAAAAAAAGGAACCAGGGATGGGACTACTGACACGTTATCGAGAATCCGGTGCATCGCATTTTCCGAAAGTGTGATCGGGTCTTTATCGGGCCACGTTGGAGCGCCATCGGGTTCGCCTCCTGGAAGCGGCTTATGGTCTAACACCTTCCCCTTTGCATTCATCCAGATTTCCAGCCTTTTTTTCGTGCCATCCTTTGCGGGATATGTTTCAGCCATTATTTGAAACTTGATTGAGAGGGGATTATCTTTCGGTTCTTCTGGAATGACTGAAAGCCTCAAGGCTCTCAATTTTAAGAGGTAATCTTCATCAATTTTATTTTGAGCGACAAGCCGATCAATTCTATGAAGCGACAGCTCCGCCGCCTTTGCGTTTGAAACATTTTCTGCCGCTGAGCAGTCATTTTGAAGGGGGAAAGAAAAAAATATGAATGTTATGAATAGTGGGGCAGATATTTTCCGGATCGCGCATCTGCTACGCAGCAGCGCGCGAAGGAAAGATGGCCGCCCCATAAAAAAGTATGTAAATTTTTTTTTCATTTTTTCCACCTTTCAAAAATCACTCCCCGCAGGTTGGCTTTCGAAACGCATTTGGATCCCATGCCATGCGCGCGAATTTAATTCCCTCCCATATAACATCGCCGCGTTTTACGCGATCTGAGGTTAACATGTCTGACACAATATCATGCAGCATATGATTATTGTCAAACGAGGCCGCAATTTTGGGGAACATTTTGCTAAATTGAGGGGCTTCTTCAAAGGTTCCCGGCATCATGTCGAAGTCAGCGGAGTCTGGAAGATTAGAGATCATCTCTTTAAATTGCGAAATAACATCCGCGATCCCTTGCTTTTGATCTTCAAGGGAAGGATTCATCAGCTCCTCATAGAGTTTGATTTGAAACCAGTGGTAGCCCCAGATCAAAAGATTTAAACTCGGAAAGGTTCTTCGGAAAGCTTTCGAAAAATAGTGGCCATCCATAAAGAGCATCGATTTGCATTCGTCCGTAATGGCGACAGGTTTATTGGCCTTAAAAATTTCAAAAATTTCATTGACCCTTTTTTCCATTTTTTTTTGGTTCATCTCTTTTTGGTCTGGAATGGTTACCATGACATCTAATACAAACTGGTGGAGAAGATGCGACCAGTCGAAGAGATCGACCGCCAGGGGAAAAAGAAAAGTATAGTTGGGGGCAATATCTGTTTCATGGCTTTTGACTTTTGGATCGTTCGGTTTTGCAAGAATATCCAAAATGGTCGCCAAAAGTTCTTTTTCAAAGGCTTGCGGATTTTCAATGACTCCCCCCTTTTTTGCGAGGAGTTTTTCATAAATCAATGCGTGACCATAATCAAATGCGAACAACAGTTTTTGTGCCTCCGGGTAATGCTTTCCAAACTTGTATGCCTCTTCAGGGAGCGGATGCCAAACAACTGCCGCGGAAAGCAATTGTGAGAAGGAGAAAAATAGCGAAAAAAAGATGGGAATCAAACTGAAAAGAAGGAGCGGAGATATTTTCCGGAGCGCGCCTTGGCGAAGCCACAGCGCGCGAAGGAAAAATATCTCCGCTCGTATTTTGTTTTTGATATTCCTTCGTGATTTCACTTTTTCTCCTTCCTCACAATTGCAAACTCATTCCAGCGGTAACGCAGCCGCGCTTCCACTGGAAGCATAATGGTGGGATCCCGAACTTCATAATATAAAAATGTGTCCCAGTTTTCTTTGCGCATTCCATTTCCAGGCCAGCCTGGATTGAGCGGGCCCGTGCAGGAGAAATCATTTGCAACAAGATAAATCTTTAAAAGAATTTGAGGGAGTACTGGCGTATCTTTTCCGCTAAAACGATTGTCCTGACCCTCCACAAAAAGACAGGTCAGCGGAAGTTTTTCCTCTCCAATAGATAAATAAGAGCCATCTTTAAACAAAAGCCGGTCAAAGAAAATTCTATAAAATTTGTCCGCCCCGATGGGAAGATCGATAGGCTCCCTCATTTCTGGCAGTGATTCCGGCCATTCAAATTGATAATAAATCAGGGGTCTGTCAGCTGTGGGGAGCGCCAGTTCAAAAAATCCCTCTTTTCGGATGTTTAAGACCATTTCCCGGTAAAATTCCTTAATGTCTGAAGGGAAAGCAAACACCATGACTGGTTGAAAGAAACAGGCGTAAACAATAATGAAAGAAATTTTTTTCAAGGTCTTTAACTTCACTCTATCGTTCTCTATTTAGATTCTGCTGAAAAAGTCATGCTGAGGGACGAAGTCCCGAAGCATCTCCGCTGGGATTCTTCGCGCTTTGCGCTCAGAATGACACTTTTTCAGCAGAATCTATTTAGAGCTTGTTCGGTGATCGAAAATTATCTGTCATCCTGAGCACGAAGTCTGTC
>CAYJMQ010000077.1:0-5061 GCA_964371555.1 uncultured bacterium
GACAGACTTCGTGCTCAGGATGACAGATAATTTTCGATCACCGAACAAGCTCTATGTATAGAATAGAATTAAGCCGCTATTTTTGTTACATCTAAGGCCAATTCTGATGAGACTTTCGAGGGATATCCTTCTAACTTTTCATATAGTTCAGCAATGTTTTTTGGAGAGGCACCTAAATTTGAGAGCACAAAAAGACGGATATCCTTTTCTGTAGTCCATATCATGCCTGTTGACCCGGCTTTATTTTTTTCCCATTTAATAACCCCAGCATGGGTCACATAAAAACGTTTGGCAAAGGATTGAAGAGTCATTCCAAAATATTGGCGAATGAATTTTATTTCATTTCCCGTAAGATTTGATGATTTCCAACATAGTTCTTCTAAAACAAGTTCTGCCAAACGATTATAATTAACATTTGGAGTCCAATTTCCTCTCACTTTAATCATTGGAACATTTAAAAGTTTTATTGGAAAGCCAAACCCATGATCTATAAATACTCTTTGAATTTTCTTTTCCATTTTTAGTATTCCTCCTTCTAAGTTAAAGCTATTGCTGTAATAATAAGCATGCAGATTTCCAATCTTAGGGGGACGCATGAGCTAAATGTAACTTAGTTACATTATGTCGCCAAGTAAAAATTCTTTTTCAATGGTGTCTAAAAGATGTTGAAAAGGTCATCCCGAGGCGTATTCCTCACGCTTCGCGTTCGGAATGACATTTTGTCAACAAACTGTTAATTTCCAGAAATGGACTCTAAAAATATCACACGGGAGATCTTTCGCGTCGCTCTCCCTGCGATGACGGGGTTTCTCAGTATCCTCTTTTTTGATCTCGCCGACATCTATTGGATTTCAAAACTGGGGACCGATGCGGTGGCCGGAGTGGCGGCCTCTGGTTTTATCGAGTTTGCCGTCTATTCGCTGATGGGATTTACCTCTGTCGGTTGTTGTGCGCTTATTGCGCAGGCGCGCGGTGAAAAAGATCAAAAAAAAGCCTATCAGGTCGCGCGCGAGGCGATCCATCTGACGTTTGTATTTTCAATTATTTTAACGATTGTTTTGACAGCCACCGGGCCGCATCTCCTTGGCTGGATGGGGCTCAGTAACAGCGCCTTTGAGGCCGGACTTTCTTATTATGATGTCTTTGCGAAAGGGATCATCGTTTTTTATCTCTTTCAGGTGTTAGGCCAGGTTTTTTACGCGCATGGCGATACCAAAACCGCGGTCTTGACACTCGCGGCCGCTTTTTTGCTCAATGCGATTTTAGATCCGCTTCTCATTTTTGGCATCTGGATCTTTCCGAAACTTGGGTGTCAGGGGGCGGCGCTTGGGACGCTCATCAGTCTGATCGCCGGTGTGTTGCTTCGCCTCTGCCTTTTGCGGAAAAAAAGATATATCGATCGACTTCGGACATTTAGAGATCCGACCACCGGTTATTTCCGGGATATTTTGAGAATTGGCGTTCCAACATCGACGGCGCGTTTGATTTGGGCGCTCGTTTATCCGCTGCTGACTTCTCTTGTAACCCGGTTTGGAATGGCCCCGCTTGCCGGGCTTACAATTGCGCATCGCATTGAAGCCTTCGGATATTTTACCGCGTACGGCTTTTGCGTGGCCATGACGACACTGACCGGATATGCCGTAGGGGAGGGGGATTTTTCGCTTGCAAGAAGAATTGCTTATAGGGGAAGGTGGCTTGTTTCGTGCGTGCTTCTCCCCCTGACCTGTATCTTTGTGATCATCCCTCATTATTTGGTTGGGCTTGCTTCGGATGATCCGCAAGTGATTCAGCATGGTGTCGCTTACTTACGAAGCGTCGGTCTTCTTGGAATCTTTTTGGGATGGGAGATGGTCTTTGAAGGGAGTTTTAACGGAATCGGAAATACGAGGCCCTACATGTTGATTTCCGTTCCGCTGACGTTCGGTCGATATCCGCTGGCCTACTTTCTCGTAGAGCATTTGGGATTTGGGGTGACAAGCATCTGGTGGTCGATTGCGATTTCAACAACGCTCAAAGGGGTTGCGATGAGTTTTCTTTTTAGAAGAACGCGCCCCCATCCGGCTAAAAGAGCGGCCCCGGAGCTTGGTTTGACGCCTCCGGAGATTTCTCTTCATAAGGAGGATATGGGGGAAATGGAATAAAGAATGTTGTTAAAAAAACCGCTTTCAAGCTCTTCACCCCGCACCTCAGCCGCTCCAATTTCATCCATATACCATTGGTTTGCAATAAGCTTAAGATATTCCTCTAAAAGCAATTTCTTTTGGGTGTCCGTCTTTACTGCCTGAAGAACGTGCTGGATTAAAGCGATTTCCTGGCCATACGTAGAAAGCCTATTTTTTGAAAGCGCTGTCAGAGATTCTCGTTCGATGACTTTCCTCCTTCTCCTTGTAAAATCTTCTTCCAAATTCATCCTTGGAAGAAGCATCATCTTCCCGTTTTTGTTGACAAGCATCATCTCTTGATTCAAAGGTCTTCCTGCGGTGTGCGCACCTGCGCCGGGCCCAACGGCTTGTCTTTCCAAATCTTCTTCCATTGTTTTTAAGAACTTGTCTCTTCCGCTTTCAAATAATCCCCTTTCCGCAAAGCCTGAAAGGATTTCATCATATTCTTTCTCAAGGGCTGCTTTCTCTTTTTCGTAAAGATCGAGATCTTCCCTCATCTTCTGTGGGATCAGCTTTTTTTCTTCTGGCGAGAGTTGCCCATCTTCATTTTGATCAATTCCCTGAGGGGCAAGTTTCATTCTAAGAACCGTTGGGGAGTAAGCGCCAACGATTTCAGAAGGCAATCCCTCGTATTGGGGTGATCCATCAGAAAGAGGCTTTGTTTCCTCGGCATTGAAGATCTGAGTTCCAAGGTTATTGACCCCATACCATTGATTCCCGATTCTAAATCTCGGGGCTTTAAGTTTAGTTGTGAAATGGTTTCTTGAAGAGGGCGCGACGTTACCGTAAACCTCCGCTTCGCCAAATTCATCAATGGCCTGAAGGAGATTTAATGTGGCTGCCCGTGATCCATACTCACGCTCAAGTTCTTCCAATTCCAGTTGATATTTTTTCATTGTCTCAAAAACTTCCCAATGTAAGAAAGTCCGGTAGTCGTCAAGGGCGTTATGGAGCGCCAAAAATGCTTGCCCGAATTCGTCTGTTGTTCCCCTGTTTCTAAAAAAGATTAGAAGAGATAAAAATCTTCCCCTTTTTTCTAAAACATTCGATTCAGCCCTCCTCAAATCAATCTCTGGCAGGATCAAAGAAGTAAAGAATCTATGAATAAGAAAGGTGAGACTTCCAAGGGCAATCCTTGCAGGCGGGAGGAGTGGAGCCGCTTGGGAGATGAGAATTGTTTTTGCCATAAAATCGACAAGATAAGAGGCTGTGACAAATGATGTGGTTCGCACTCCTGCCTCGGCAAAATTATAGGGGTCAAAAAAGACCTCTTTTGCTATCTGGCATGAAAGATCCCAGCTTGGATTTTTCTCATATTCTCTCCATAAGGGGTGACTTACCAGTCTTCCAAAATAAGTGGTCGCAAATTCAGCAAGCGCAACACCTGAGGCTCTGGAGACAATCCCATGGCGATAATCTGAAACTTTTGCCCCTTGCCCCTTTTGCCCCCTTTGAATGAACGATTGAATTCGAGACATCCCTTCTGTTCCAGACGATGCCAACGTATGAAAGGTTAGATAATTGATAAAAAATTCTCTCTCTTTGAGATGACCGAGGGCTTCAAATAATCCTTCAATATCTCCCTGGAGCAGATACCAGGCGGCATCGGCAATTGCCACCTCAAGCATAAAGCGGGGAATTCCTTTGGCCGCATCCAAAGAAAATCGATCTGCTTTCCTCATACTTCGTTCAAGGAAAGAGAGGCTTTGTTCATATCGCTCGTTTGCCTTATTCAGCGCCAAAAGGTAGATCTTTGCCTGTTTCTGAAGCTTTTCTTGATCCTGAATTGGCAACTGAACTTGAAGATCATTAAAATTCCCATGAGAAACTTTTTGAGCGAGATCAGGATTTACGCCATAAGAGATGAAAAGATTTGCTTTCTCGCCAAAGACGAGTCTCGCAAGCTGTTCCTGGGATGCCCGCTCAAAGGGATCGATGCTTCGGGCCTTCTTCACAGCGCTTTCTAATTTCTCTTTTTCTTCTCTCACGAGATCCAGTCTCTTTTGAGGATTCCTTCCCAACTGAAGTCCATGCCTGATCTCCTCATCAACTGCTTCAGCATATACAAGGGGATTTTCCTCTGTCCCCCTGTTTCTAAAAAAGAGATGAATTTCAAATTCAGCTCTCTTTTCATATTCTTTAAGCCGGGTGAGTCCCTCCGCTTGAGGATGGTCGGTTAGAAATGGATTTTTATTTGGATCTGTCTCCTTGTTATCCATGATGTGAACAAACACTTTTTCTCTGCCATAGAGAGGTTCTAAGTTTTTTAAAATTTTATCTACAACCTCTTGTTCACTTAGTTTCAAGTCAGGGAGATCAATCTCTGACGTCTTTATTTCATATTCTGCTTGTCTTTGTTTGGGTTCTTGTTTGACTTCTTGTTTGGGCTCGGTTTCATTTCGCACGTCATAAGAATCAATAGGAGCACGACGAGGGGGAGCCACAGCCTCATTTTCAACTCGAGCTCCTTCCTTAGGCGCTGTTTCCGATTCTGCCGCTGGACTTTTTTCTACATTATCTGATTGGAAAAGTGATTGCTCGACAGAAGCAGAGGTCGCTCTTTCTGTCGTCGTTGTTATTCTTTTCCGCAGACTGCTTTCTTCAGACAATGAATTTAGAAGATCTGATGGGGGAGGGGGCGGTAATGCTGGCTCTCTACTTGAAAATAGCCCTAAAACAGAATTTGTAAGGCTCTCCCAGCTCTCCCAGCTCTGCCAGAGACTGTCTGTAACTCGTTTTACAAGAGATGGAGGCGCCTTTGCCGCCTCTCCCTCTCTCATTTCCTCTTCTTTAGCCCTCCTTTTGCGCCATTGCTCAAGATATTTTTCAGCGTCAATCGGCTCTCCACTATTGGGATCGATCGCAGGACGCAGTCCTTTATAAATTATATCCTTGATAT
>CAYJMQ010000078.1:0-4814 GCA_964371555.1 uncultured bacterium
TAATGAGTTTGAAAAAGTTGCTTTAAAAAACAGAAAAACTCTCAAGGAATGGTAATGCGTTCCATTGTGAGATTCGATTTGACTGCGCAGCTCATGGGCTTTCCAAACCCCGGAATATTGCGGTATTGATCGAACGGATTTACTTCTTTCTCATTCGTATGTTTTTTGGGGTGATTTCGACGAGCTCGGAGTCGTCGATGTATTCGAGGCAGTCTTCCAAATCCATGAGGCGGGGGGGCTCAAAATCAGCGCTTGTCCCTTCCCCTTTTGAACGGACATTGGAAAGATGTTTTTCCTTGCAAACATTGACCTTGAGATCGCTCCCCCTCGAATTTTGCCCGACCACCTGACCTTTATAGACAGCCACTGCTGGTCCCACAAAGAGTGTCCCCCGTTCCTGCGTATTTAAAAGCCCATACAGAGTGGTTACCCCCGTTTCATGAGCCACCAAAGATCCCCGCTCTCGTTCTCTCACAGCGCTGTCATCTGGTTGGTAGTCGAAGAAGAGGGCATTCATAATTCCCATTCCCCGTGTGTCGGTCAGAAGCTCGCTTCGATAGCCAAACAGCTGACGCGTTGCGACAATGAATTCATAAAAAATAATCCCTTGATCTGCTCTCAGATCGACCATTTTGGCGCGGCGCATCCCCATTTTTTGCATGACAACACCGGAATAGTTCTCTGGGACCTCAATGAAAACCTTTTCAAAAGGGGCGTGGATTTTTCCCTCTATTTCTTTTGTAATGACCTGCGGTCTTGAGACCTGAAATTCATATCCCTCGCGCCTTATCCTTTCAATCAGGATAGATAAATGAAGTTCACCTCTCCCTGAAACGAGCCACGATCCATCAGGGAGATCCTGAACCCGCAGCGCCATATCTTTTTCCAATTCCTTAAAAAGCCTCTCACGAATCTGGCGGGATGTTTTGAATTCTCCCTCCTCTCCCGCAAAGGGGGAGCTGTTTACGGAAAATGTCATCCGGATCGTCGGTTCTTCAATCCCCAAAAGGGGGAGGACCAACGGATTTTCCACATCGGCAATCGTCTCTCCGATCATGATGTCTGCAATTCCGGCAATGGCAACCACGTCTCCCGCGGAGGCTTCATCTGCTTCAATTCTTTCTAATCCCCTAAAGGTCATCAGCGACACGAGGCGATGTTTCTTCATCCCCCCTGATCGGGATATATGCATCACCTCTTGCCCGGTCCGCAGCGAACCGTTATAAATTCTTCCTGTCGCGATGCGCCCCTTGAAATTGTCATGAGAAATCATTGTGACCCGCATCTGCAGAGGCTTTGAACGGTCCACAGAAGGTTCGGGAACCTGGGTTAGAATAGCTTCAAAAACCGGGGTGATATCATTCATGCTGTCCAGGTCCGGGGTTAAACCGGCCTTTCCCAGCTTGGAGCTTGCATAAATCACCGGAAAATAAGCCGAATCTTCATCGGCCCCAAGTTCAACAAAGAGGTCAAAAATTTTGTCGACGACAATACCCGGGCGCGCATTCGGCTTGTCGATCTTGTTAATCACAACGATAATCTTTAATTTTGTGGCGAGCGCTTGTTTTAAGACAAATCGGGTTTGCGGCATCGGCCCCTCTTTGGCGTCGACGAGGAGAAGGCATCCATCGGCCATTGAGAGCACCCTCTCGACCTCCCCTCCAAAGTCGGCGTGGCCGGGGGTGTCGATGATATTAATTTTTATTCCCCGCCATTCTATAGAGGCGTTTTTGGAAAAAATCGTAATTCCCCTTTCGCGCTCAAGTTCATTGCTATCCATGATGCAGGTGGCATCTGCCACCTCTTTATTTAATTTTGTTTTTGACTGACGAAGCAGCGCGTCAACCAGCGTTGTTTTGCCGTGGTCAACATGGGCAATGATGGCAATATTTCTGATCGGAATCATATCTATAAGCTCCAGAGAAAGCGCACAGACTATCATTGATATTCCTAACTTTCAATCTAATGACCATTTTAAGGAAATTAAGGATTGGTGCTCTAGTAATGCTGATTGATTTCTTCTAACTTGTTTTTAGAAAATGCCTCTGCCTTCTCCATCTTTTCCTTGTGTGTTCGCCCCTCATGAGAAAAACCAGAAGAGGGAACACACAGGAAAAGATAGAACGAGATTATGGTGAGTCGAATCAAGTTTGGCCGATGCCAGCTGCCTTCAAGGTTTCTTCTGAAATATCTTTTGTTTTGCAACATTCAAGGAGTTTGCCATTGACGACGATAGAAGGCAAACGTTTGATTCCATATTGTTTTGCCTTATCTCGACACTCGTTTGTCTCACAGCCTTTATTTAGATCGTAGATGATGACTTCACACGATGGACAGGCTGTTTTTTTGACAAGAGCTACCACAGGTTCGCAGACCGAACACCCGGCCGTGAAGACCTCAACTTTTCTTTTTGTTCCCATTTTCCTCACCTCCTTTAGGTTTTACAGGAAGAACATTCTTCCTGATTTTTAAAAATCTTTTTCTTATTCGCTTTTTTCTTCCTCCAACGATTTAAGAATCGGACAATGATCTGTCGTCTTCTCACGATGGCACGTTCTTATGAGGCTCTTTAAAACATTCTCAATGGCAGCCAATCGATCTATTTTCATTTGTACGTCACTCAGTTTTTTCTGAGCCCTATTTTGGATGTCCCCACATCTGGCTTTGGAACTCACGCGAAGATTGAGAAGTTCAGCAATTTCCTTTAGGGAAAACCCCAGCTCTTGGGCATTTTTTATAAATCTCAGCCTTTTACACGACTCCTCATCGTAAAGTCGATAACCGGAAACCTTTCTTGTTTTTGGGGCCAGAAGCCTTCTTCTTTCGTAATATCGAATGGTCTGGATATTAACCCCAACAGCACGAGCGACTTCTCCTATTGTGTAGACAGTTGACATCTTTCACCTCACAATATCATTCTAAACCCTATACTTAGGTATAGAGTCAAGAAGAGAATTTTTTGGGGTCACGCACGACTTCAATGGTCATGGAGCGCATTTTTGAGGCCATTTTGTGGATGTTGAAGCCTTCGGAAATACCGACTGAGATGAAGATTCCGAGAAATATCAGGCTGATAATTTATTTTATCATGAGTCCTCCTAATGATACTTTAAAGTTTAAAGGCTTTGAAACCATTGGTGCCACGGGTGAGAATCGAACTCACACGGTCAATGGGAGTGTAAAAGGAGCCACGGACATGAATATCCCATTATTCGACATTAAGAAGGTCGGGTCTTGCCATTGACGTTTCACCCGAGGTATCCTGCTGATTAAATATATGCCGAAAGAGAGCGGAAAGAAAGTCACTGTTGTCCGCGAACATCCTCTGCGCGTTGCTGTGAGTAAAAAAAATCCAAGTGGAGTGACGATAAGAGACCGACATTTACGACGACTAAAGGGCACTTATTTAGATGCAACAGAAATTGAATCTGTTTTCAAGAACTATGATCGAAATGGCCTGATCTATCCTACGGCAAATAAATTGAGCAAATATAAGAACGCTGATAAGTACGATGAAGTCATTGCCGTATGGACAGATTACTTTAATAAAAAATTTAATGTCAAACCTCCTCTTAACCCAGATGTGGTGAAGGCTCTTATTGCCAGCGAATCAGAATTTCGCGTTGACCCTCCTGAAAATAAAACTGCTATCGGTATTACCCAAATTACAAAAGACACCTTAAAAATTATGCAAGATTCTAATGGAGAAACAAAGGATTTTATTTTTCGTGACATTCGTCAAAAGGATCTAAAGGATCCAAATATCGCGATTCCAATGGGTGTACGTTGGTTATTTAGAAAAAGAGAAACTGCAATGAAGCAACTAAAACGTGCCCCAGATCATGAAGAATTGATTTTGGAGTATAAAGGGTTATTGAAAAGCAAAACTGACTATAAAAATAAAGCTCTTAAAAAATTTAGGAAAGACTATGCAGACCTTAAAAAGAAATAGAAAGTGTTATTTTCTAATCTTATTTTTTTTGTTCGGATGTGCAACATCTTCTTATCGTGTTTTAAATCAGGATGATCAAAGCGCTGAACTCAGTGTGAGTCCAGATAGAGTTTTACTTGAATGTGAATGGCTGCATGATGCTGATATCAAAGGCCTATATGGGTTTATGATTCATGTCTTGGATGATGAGAATACCGTATTGACTTTAATTCAAGGTAACACCCTTAATAAAGAGGATTGCGATAGACGAATAAAGAAAATTGGGAAAATTTTGAGAGAAGGAAAAAGTATTTATATTGCAGGAACTGGAAGCATAAATGAGCTGCGTGTGAATAGTAAGAGGTTGTATTTCTTTCCACAAAAGGGAACCTTTCCTGATAACGAAAGAACTTTACAATTCATAGCAATAGCCAACGAATACGGATCATGTTACGACGCATATTCTGGTGAGGAAAAGCCTTGCCCACGTGAGCCATTTCCAACACAAAAAGGAAAATAAGCTACGTTTTCCAAAGACTGAGGACATCGCGAGGTGGGGGACATTGTTGAGTTTGTCCCTGATAAAAAGGGGGAAAAATAAAAATGGGAAGGTGGGTTATTTTGTCTTCTGAAAAGAAGACAAAGGAGGGTAAGAAAATTCAGTGAATCGGCAGAAAATTGTGTGTATGTTGGGAGCATGAAAATTGATTTTTGTGAACATTTTGAGAACTTTTTTAGAGAAAGGGAGGGTAATCAAGAATAAAACAGAGCCAAGTATAAAAATTTTGAAAAATGATCTTGTCTTAAAATCAAGTCTGTATAAGGGCTTGAAAGCATTGGTGCCACGGGTGAGAATCGAACTCACACGGTCAATTGCTTAACC
>CAYJMQ010000079.1:0-4368 GCA_964371555.1 uncultured bacterium
CCGATGTGTAAAGCAAGGATCAAAAGGACTGTCAGCTGGGTTGTAAAAGCCTTTGTCGAGGCGACGCCAATTTCAGGCCCAGCATGGGTATATAAGGTTGCATGGGAATGGCGTGGTATGCTCGAATCAATCACATTGCAAATAGAAAGAACGGAGGCCCCTTTTTTTCGGGCCTCCTGAACACAAGCCAGCGTATCGGCTGTTTCTCCCGACTGGGAAATAACCAAAAGAAGAGTGCTGTCGTCAACAAACGGTTCGCGGTAACGAAATTCGCTCGCGGTATCGACAGATACAGGTATTTTAGCAATCGCTTCCAAAAAATATTTTCCGGCTATCGCCGCATGCCAGCTGGTCCCGCAAGCGACTATATAAAAGCGGTTATAAGAATAAAAATCATTGTGTAAAAAGAAGGGATCAACCACTCCCAAATCGATATTTTGAGTTCCTTTCAGAACCCTTCCTCTCAGCGTATCCTCCACAGCACGGGGTTGTTCCATAATTTCTTTCAACATAAAATGCTTAAAACCCCCTTTTTCCGCCATTTCAGCGCTCCATTCAATCAGCCTTGTTTTTTTTTGGATAATTTGATGATTGGGGCCATAAAAGACAACGTTGTCCGGAGTTAAAACAGCCATCTCGTCATCTTCCAAAAAGACAACATTCCGGGTATAAGAAAGAATTGCGGGAATATCGGAAGCGATGAAGTTTTCTCTTTCTCCGAGTCCAATGACGAGCGGAGAACCTCGTTTTGCGGCATAAATCCGGCCCGGGTCATCGACATCCAAAAGGGCCAAAGCGTAGGTCCCTTCAATGTTTTTTAACCCCTTTTCTATCGCCTCAAAAAAAGAGCCCCCTGCTTCAAGGTGCCCGTTGATCAAATGGCAGATGATTTCTGTGTCCGTTTCAGAGTTAATCGACTGTTTCCCTTGCTTTCCAGGTTTGCTGATTAATTGATCTCTGAGATGGTAATAATTTTCGACAATACCGTTGTGAACAAGAACAACCCTTCCCACGCGGTGGGGATGGGCATTCGCCTCCGATGGTTTTCCATGAGTGGCCCAGCGGGTATGGCCAATCCCCACGGTGGCATCAGAAAATTGCGTCCCTACTTTTTCAACAAGGTATGAGAGTTTCCCCTCGGCCCTGTGAATTTGGGCGTCACCAGACTTTAACACGGCAATCCCCGCCGAATCGTAGCCTCGATATTCCAGTTTTTTTAAGGCATCAAAAATGACGGGGGCCGCCGACTTATGACCAATGTATCCTACTACGCCGCACATAATTTTGTTGTCCTTCTCTTAAGAATTAATCGGGTTTGGATTTATAATGTCGGCGGGCTGAAAAGAAAAGAAAATTTTCTTTGTGGGGTATTTTGAATTTTCGCAAACCAGGCTGTTTCATAGGGATCGTGCGGTGGATTTTCGTTGGTTGAGATCGTTCCAGGAAATAACTGGCGGAGCGAAACCGTAGACGAATCTTTTTTGGCAGATTCCATAAAATGATGAAAGGCATTCTGGTAAAGATTGTCCGGGTTGTACCCGCGCTGACGAAGATAATCAAAAATGGTCTCCTCTTTTTTGCCGGCACGGCCATAAATATCGGGGTGAGCTGAAAGCTTATCCCCTTCAATATGAAAAACATCATAAATAATTTTAATCGGAATTGGTTTTTCAAGATTCACGTAAAAACTGCTTCCCCGTTCTTTGGTGTATTTGTCAAAAAGAGTTGGGTCCGTTTTGTCGGTATGATGCTCCTGTATCCAGCGAGCCAGTGTTTTAGCATCGTCGTTTTTCATTCGCAGGCATCCATGGGATACGGCATGGCCGATGGAGGCCTCGTTATTTGTCCCATGCATCCGGATATCCCCTCCCAAATCCATTTTTACCGGCCCCAAGGGATTGTTGCGGCCGGGGGGGGTTGGTTTGGCCCCTCTGGCCCATGGACTGTCAGGAGGAAACCACCAGGGATTCCATACAATTTGCTTTAAACTTCGATCTCCAACAGGAGTGGTATAGAAAGGAGAGCCGACAGCTATTGGAAATTGAAAGATAACATTATTGTGATGATAAAGGGTGACCTCACGCGCTGGAATATTAACAACCAGACGACTGGTCTCTTCCACTAATTTATCTGATAATTCACTTGAAGAAATATTGTCTAATGCATTTAAATTTATTGAATTAATGCTAATAAAAAAGAGCAATAGCACAAGCCTTATCATTAATAGCAACCGAGGTTTGATGACTTTCATACAAACATACTCCTCTTCACCCAGAGAGAAATAACAATTATTTGACTCTTTAATTATTATACAAAAAAAATTGGCTAAAGGAAATGAAATAAAAAAATAGGGAGTTGGTTTGGAGCCTTTGGAAACTACGCAAAAAGACTGCGTTTTTTAAGATGGGATGAAAGCGGCCGACCTCGCGGAGTCAAGTACTTGCAAAAGCACTTGCTACCAAGAATGATGTGACAGGGTCAGTCATGGTGACTGCCCTAAAAAACATCTAAAAAGGAGGTCGGCCATGAAAAGTATAGGCATGGATATTCATACCAAGCAAACACATTTTTGTGTTTTGGATTTGAAGGGGAATCGGGTGGAGCGGGGTCAGGTTGAGACGACTGAGTCGGCGTTGAGTGAAGTGATAGGGCGGTATTTGTCGGAAGGAGTTCAAGTGGCGATCGAGGCGTCGACGATCACTTGGTGGGTTAAAGGCATTTTAGAGAAGGCGGGAGCCAAGGTGGAAGTGACTAATCCTTACAAATTGAAATTAATTTCAGAGAGTCGATCGAAGACGGATAAGTCGGATGCGGAGATATTAGCGGAGCTTCTGCGTTGTGGCGGATTGCCGACAGCGGTTTATGCTCCCACGGCAGAGATGATGACATTGAGGCAGAAGATTTCGTTGCGTCGTGGGTTGGTAAAGATCCGGAGTCAAGTGATTTGCTCGGCAAAGGCTCATTTGCGGGGGCGAGGGCATAAGCCCCAAGTGAGAGAACTGCACAGTTTAACGAGCTGGAAGAATCTAGTTATTCTGTATGCAGACAGCGCCTGGTATTTGGATCCGTTGCGGGAAACTTTTGAGGTTGTGTCAAAACAGATAACCGACTTGGAAATCAACATGGGTGAAGAATACAGCGATCATGTCACAATCAAGTTATTGCAAACGATCCCGGGGATTGGGGCGATTACGTCAGTCACACTACTGGCCTGCATAGCCGATGCGAATCGGTTTGCGAGTTCCAAGCAAGTGGCGGCTTATGCAGGATTGGTTCCGAGTCAAAGGAGTTCTGGGGACCGAATCAATCTGGGGGGTATCACGTGTGAGGGAAGAAGTGAACTCAGAGGGGCGATGGTCCAGGCAGCGTGGGGGGCCTTGAGAACAAGAAAAGATTCAGCCCTACACCTCAAGAAATTTTACTATCGTTTGATGCACAAGAGCGGGAAGAGTCAGATTGCGATTGTGGCTTTGGCGCACAAGCTTTTGACGATTGCTTATCACGTCATGCGAAGTGGAAAAAAGTTTGAAGGAAGTTTAACGCAAAATGATCAACACAAAGCCGGAGAACCAAAGGCGGCATGACACAAATTTATGGCATAAGAAGTTTCTTGCGAAGCAGCAGGACATCAGTGGATGAGACGGACCCCGGAAAGTTGCCTGTGGCCCGAGATGGGACCACGATTTAAGAATGGGGCCGGATCCGCTGACTACCCCTCGTGTCACTCGTGAGTGAGAGGACGATTAGAAGCATAGCCTGATGGCTGCTGTTTAGGGGCATAAAAACGAGAGAGAAGCGTTAAAAAAACGCCTGAGTGGAGTCATTTGCCCTAAAAAAAACAGGGCAAATTACTGAAATGTTTTCAAAGGCTTAAATGACTCTTGACAAGTCGGCCGCTTACATAGAAGCAACTTTTTAGGATGTTGGCCGATAAGAGTCTAAAGGGGACAATTATTTTGATGGAGGAAAATTTTATGGGAACAACATTTGCTTTAAGCCCCAATATTTCCCTAGGTGGTACAGTTGGCGCCACAAATGAAGAAACGGGGGTGACTGCCAGGGGTGGGCTGGATTTTTTAGCAGGTTATTCGTCTGCTCCTATCCAATTTCTTAGCTTTATAGAAGCAGGGACCTCTCTAGAAGCAGGGACCTCTCAAACCAATTTTATGATGGTTGAAGGAGCAGGCTTAAAACATTCCAGCCTTAATCTTTCACTTCCCAACAACCGGAGTCTATCATTCTTGAGTCAATTTGGTCTTGGTGTCGGCGGCGTCTGGTCCCAACAAAAAAATATGGATCTGAAATTATTAGTTAAGACTCATGTGGTCGATTTTCATCTCCCGAATAACTGGAACTTGGCTCTTATAG
>CAYJMQ010000080.1:0-3963 GCA_964371555.1 uncultured bacterium
AATCTTGTCATCTGCGACGGTGAGATTCTTCGCTTCGCTCAGAATGACGAATTTTAGGGTAGTTCCAGTAAATTATTCTTGATTAAAGGTATCGCTTTTTGTTACTCATTCCGAATTAAGGCCAGATTTATTTTTATGACTTATAAGTCTCTATTTATTGCCTGCGTCTCTCTTTTTTTTCTCTCCTGCGATCAGTCGTCTCTCCCCGATTTAAAGGGGCGCTATCAGGGGTGGAAAACGGTTCATGGGGAATCCTTTCAAGTTGTTGCTGAAATTCCGGCATTTCAATCAGATGATAACGGTTATTTTCTTGAATTTGAGCTGGCTCAGACGCTGGGAAGCGCAAAGGCGGAAAAATGGGGGATTCGCGTTACTGAGAAAGGGGATCTCTGGCTTTACTCTTCGTTTCTGAACTCGGCGGCAACTCAGCTAAAACAGGAGGGCTCCTGTGCGCACGGAGAGTCTCTTTCTAACGAGACGGTTAGACTTTGTCTCGGAGATGGGCGTCTCAAACTGGGAGTTTCGGGTTTTGACGGCGACAAAACCGTTGAGCTGACGCGCGACGATTTTCTTCCGCCGCTTCATCGAACAGACGCGGGGAAAATCTATTCGTTAGACGAGCTTTTGGGACGGGCTCGTTTTTTTAACTATACAACCATGCAGGCTGCGGAAAAACTGATTCGGGCAAAAGAAGATATTGGAAGAAAAAAGTGGGGGCTCCTTCCACGGTTTAATGTGAAAATTGTTATTGAATTTTTTGCGGATGGACCGCTTTCACTTTTGGATTCTTTAGGTTTTGTTACCCCATTTCTCTTCCCGACGAATTGGTTTAAATGGAAAGAGGCCGGTCTCCTTTTTGAAGCTGAAAAAAGATCTTACGGTTCACTTCGCGGCAATCAGATGCTTTCGGTGGAGCAGCTCTTTTATGTGATCCATCGCGATCTCCAGGTTCGTTCGTATCTTTTGTCTCATCTGGATTGGTTAAAGAAAATCCAGAAAGGGATTGAGATGGAGGAAAGAGAGAGAAAGCTTCCGACGGGGAGCTCAGATTTTTTTCAGCTTTCTATTTTACCGTTAGAGGAAGATCGTTTGCGGCTTGAAAATCTGATACAGATGGAGCTTGCGGAGCTGTCGCATGCGGTTGCGCTGCCGCCTCTTGATGGAATTTCCGGGCTTTCGCCCATTGCCTTGCCAGACCTTTCAGAGGTTTGGCGCCTTGATCCAAAACATTTTTTTCGTGATGCCCAGCTAAAATCATTGGAGGTAGAGGCGTTAAAGAATCTTCTCTCCGTTGCCTCCTGGATCAAAGAAGAACGAAAGTGGGGGTTTATCGATCCCGAATCGGATGATGCGGCTGGATTCGATTTCGGCCATACGATGAGAATTGCAAAATCCAATGAAAATGAGATTCGAAGGAAAGTTGAGGAGGTTCATTCTTCTATCGAGAAACAGAGCGGCGGGATCGCTCAGGCGAACAATTTTGCTATTGATCTTTATTTCGTGAGCAGTGAAGAGATAAAAAAACTGAAATTTGCGTTTGATTATCTGGTGCGAAGGCATTTGGCGGGGGATCATACGCTCGATGAATGGGAATATTTGAAAGAGCTTGCGGAATTGGCAAACAAGCGTTTGTCGGCTGAGATTAAACGGCTCAATCTGATTCATGACTATTTAATTACGCAGGCCAAATATCAAAGATTATTATTGCTTGGCCACTATCGGGATTTGATGGCGGTCTTGCCTTAAACATAAGTAGATTCTGCTGAAAAAGTGTCATTCTGAGCGCAAAGGAGGCTGTTGCCGAAGTGTCATTCCGAGCACGCAGTGCGAGGAATCTCGAAGGAGATGCTTCGGGACTTCGTCCCTCAGCATGACTTTTTCAGCAAAAACTAAATAGGAGGTGACCCATGTTCATGTTAAAGAGCATGTTTCTTATCATTACTTTTTTCCTTATGGCTGCTGCTCCAGCCTTTCCTCATGGAGATGAAGATTTCAGGGTTGAAGTCTTAAGCGATGCCCCTGAGGTAAGGGAGGCGGGGGCTTTGAAACTGGTGTTTCAGCTGAGAGATACGGAGGAAAAAAGACTCCTCACAGACAAAGATTTGAACGTTGTCCATGAAAAATTGATTCATATGTTTATTTTTGATGCGGCGCTCAAAGAATTTCATCATCTTCATCCGGAATATCTGAATTCAGAGTGGGTTGTCGAGGCTGAGATTAAAGTGACTGGAGATTATTGGATCTGGGCCCAGGGACAGCTCAAAAGCGACGGTGAAGATTTTGCATCTCCTTTGAGGCTTTCAATTGTGAATGGGGCCTCCGCGAATCCGCTGCCGCCACAGCTCGGTGACGTAAGAACGGCTGTTGATGGCGAATCGGTTGCGACTCTCTCAAATACGAGATTCAGGGCGAAGACGATGGCAATGCCAACGCTCAAACTGAGCAGGCGCGATTTCCGTGAAACAAAAATTTCGCCCTTCCTCGGCGCCCCCGTTCATCTGATGGCTGTTCCTTCAGATGGTGATGCGCTGATTCATGTTCATCCAATGGAAGGGGGAGAGCCGAATAGCTATATGCTTCATCTGACATTCCCTGCGAAGGGGGAGTACCGGCTCTGGGTGCAGTTCATCGATAATGATGTGCTGAGGACGATTCCGCTGTCGGTTGTTGTCTGGTAGATTTTTCTTGAATTGCAAAAAAGAGTGTGCTTGATTCTTAACGTGAATGAGCGGGAGATCTTAACCCCCGAAGCCAAAGCGTTCATTGCTCGCCTTCATCGGACATTTGATAAAAGGCGAAGGGCATTATTGTCTGACCGGAAAGTGCGGCAAAAAGAATTTGATGCTGGAAAACTCCCTGATTTTTTGAAAGCAACAGGATCGGTTCGAACATCGGCCTGGCAGATTGCGCCGGTGCCGCGCGATTTAGAAGATCGTCGCGTGGAGATCACATGCCCTGTCGATGCAAAAATGATGATCAATGCGCTCAATTCGGGGGCCAATGTCTATATGGCTGATTTTGAGGATTCGTTGAGTCCGAGGTGGGATAAGGTGATCGATGGGCAGAAGAATCTCATCGATGCCGTTCGAAAGAAACTAAGTTACAGATCACCAGAGGGTGGGAATGGGAAACGATACGAACTCAATGAAAAGATTGCGACACTCCTTGTCCGCCCGCGCGGGTGGCATCTCGATGAGAAAAATTTTTGCGAGAAACATTTTTGCGTGAATGGGGAGGGGGTTTCCGCATCTCTCTTCGATTTTGGGCTCTATTTTTTCCACAATGTGGAAGAAAGGCTGAAACAGGGGACTGCTCCCTATTTTTATCTTCCCAAATTGGAAAGCCATTTGGAAGCACGGCTATGGAATGATGTTTTTTCTTTTTCTGAAGAAGTGTTCAAAATTCCCCATGGGACAATCAAAGCAACGGTTCTCATTGAAACGATTGTTGCCGCATTTGAAATGGATGAGATTCTTTATGAACTCAAAGATCATATTGTCGGTCTCAATGCGGGGAGATGGGATTATCTTTTTAGCATCATCAAAAAATTCAGAAACCAAAAGGATTTTATCTTTCCTGACCGTGCGCGGCTGACAATGACGCTCCCTTTCATGCGCGCCTATACAAATCTTTTGGTTCAAACCTGTCATAAGCGCGGCGCCCATGCCATTGGGGGGATGTCGGCATTTGTTCCGAACCGTAAAGATCCCGCTGTGAATGAACGCGCGTTTGCGGCGGTTCGTTCAGACAAGGAGCGTGAAGCGCAAGATGGCTTTGATGGGACGTGGGTTGCGCATCCTGACCTTGTTCCAGTTGCGCGGGAAGCTTTTGATAAAATTTTAGGAAAAAAACATCATCAAAAAGATAAGTTAAGGGAAGATATTAAAGTAAGATCTCATGATTTGCTCGCCTTCATCGTAAAAGAGGGGGGGGTAAAAGAGGGGGTTGTGACAGAAGAGGGGA
>CAYJMQ010000081.1:0-3553 GCA_964371555.1 uncultured bacterium
TTTTTCTTGAGTCGTATGTCATCGATTAACCCTTTAAATGTGCAAAAGGCCAGATAAAGAACGATATGATGTTTTTAATCTTCCCGGGGTAGAAAATGCGAATCTAACAGGTGATATCCAGCGTTGTAATCGCCCCGACCTTCAGCGTCGGTATGACGGAGTAATCAGTCTTAATTGCCTTTATATGATGCAGAATCCTGAAGCGGCCATTAACAACATGATGAAATTGGTTTGAAACGATGGTATTGCAGTCTTGGATTTTCCTTGCCCTCACTATTGGTATATCGCAGAAGATGGATGTCACCGGCAGACCTTTAACCCTTTACAGATTCATTCGCTCATTGACCCTTACCTTTATGATTATTTACTCATTCCGATGGGCAATCTGTCGCAGGCCGCCATTGATTATTATTCTAGGAAAAAGAAGCTGAAGAAAATCAGAAGTTTTCTTCACGCTATTTGCGATCTTTTAGGGCCATTGGATCGAAATTCAAAGTCCGCTCTTCATTATATTATGGTCGGCAAGAAAAAAAGGACATGATGAATCTGAATTATTTAACCAAGTTTCTAGCAAAGAAAGATAAGGAATCAAGATTCAAAATTCTTTGTTACCACGGCATAGTCGAAAGAAAAAAGCACAGCCGTATCGAAAGAAATTTTTATACCTGTTCTCAATTTCAAGATCATCTTTCATCCATAAGACGACATCGGGTTATTTCGATGAGTAGTTTTCTTGAAGAACTCACAATCTCTAAAAGTTCAAAAAAAGATGGGATTGTTATTACTTTCGACGACGGGTTTAGAAATAATCTCCTCGCAGCTGAAATTCTAAAAAAATCTAAGATACCATGGACACTATTTGTTTCAACCAAAGTGATTGACCAACATGGATCGATTTGGACTGCCGAGCTTTCATTGTTGATATTGGAAGGCCGCGCAGATTATGTCGAAATCATGGGGAGAAAATGGTCTCTGAGGGAGACTCAGGATCGAGAAGTAGCTTTTCAGGAAATTCGACACTCGCTTAAACAGCTTCCTTCAGAAGCAAGGCGGCAATCCTTAGCAGAGATCAAAAGCCAATTTCCAGAAGGAGAAACCGAACGTTTGTTAGATGAATTCCCGTCGTTAAAAACCATGCTATGGAAGGATATACAATCCCTGGTAAGTGAAGGTGTCGAAATTGGAAGTCATGGAGTTGATCACGAAATCCACCATGAGAATCAACCGAAAGAGGTTCGCGAAAGAGAACTTTTAGAGTCCAAGCGTGAGTTAGAATCAAAACTCTCTCGGCCCTGCCGTTTCTTTGCTTATCCTAATGGAAATTATTGTTGCGATTCTCCTGACGAAGTCAAACGAGCGGAGTATAAACTAGCCTTTACGACGACTCCGGGAACAGTCACAGGGGAAACGGATCCTTATTTATTGCCAAGGCTTTTCCCTCCCGCAAACCGATTTAAATTTATTCGCCAATTTCTCTGGAGCGATTAACGCAATGTGCGGCATTGTGGGAATATTGACTTTTGATAAATCAGCGGGTCAGCCGGATTTTGTTCAATCGGTGAAAGAGATGACGGATCTTTTGCAGCGCCGCGGCCCGGACGATGAAGGTTTCTGGAGCGATCCAAACGGACATCTTCAACTTGGCTTCAGGCGGCTAGCGGTTTTGGATCCAAGCAGCGCCGGTCATCAACCCATGATTTCTCGCGATGGCCAATCGGCGATTGTGTTCAATGGGGAAATTTACAATTTTCTTGAGTTGAGAAGCGAATTAGAAGCGCAGGGAATTCATTTTCGATCCCGCACGGACACCGAGATTCTTCTCGAAGCCTTGAATCTCTGGGGTGAAAAAGCAATACCGAAACTCAACGGAATGTTTGCCTTTGCCTGGTATTCTCTTAAGGATCACCGGCTCATACTTGCGCGGGATCATGCGGGCATCAAACCTCTTTACTATTTTCTGCATTCGGGGAAAAAAGGAATCGCATTTGCATCCCAATTTAATGCGCTTTTGCATACTCCGTGGGGTGAGCCTGGAGCTCTGCGTCGAGACGTCCTGCGTCTTTATTTAAAGTTGCACCATATCCCGCCTCCTTATGGACTATTAGAAAATACCTATCAACTAGAACCCGGGCATTATCTTTCCGTCGAAGCAAACGGCGAGATTCATAAACAGACATGGTGGACATTGCCGCGCCGTTCAGAACCTGATTTAAAAGGAGCGGAATCTTTAGATATCCTTCATGAATCTTTAGACCGAGCCATTCGGCGCCAACGCATCGCGGATGTTCCTTTAGGAGTTTTTCTTTCGGGGGGAGTCGATTCCCCGCTCGTAACAGCGATTGCTCAAGGTCAAGACGATGCTCAATTAAAAGCTTTTACGATTGCCAATCCCGGTTGGTGGCAAGATGAGGGAGAAAGTGCTGCAAGTTATGCACGACATTTAAAAGTTAATCATAGGATGCATGCCGTAAGCGGCGAAGAAGCGCTTAGCGCTATTCCTGATGTAATCAAAGCTCAACACGAGCCCTTTGCCGACTTCTCGATTCTTCCCACTCTTTTGATCAGCCGATTTGCTCGTAAAGAGGTCACGGTTGCTTTGAGCGGGGATGGAGGAGACGAACTTTTCTTTGGATACGAGCGCCCGCTTTCGTTACTTCAGAATGGAAACGATTTTCGTTTTCCCAGACTCATTCGAATGGCTCTTTACGGAGCCGGTAAATTTGGTTTGATGTCTAAAAAATCCAGTGCGATTGTTTCAAAAACGCCGGGCCATTATTATTTTAGTGTCAATAGCCGGATTTCTGACGATGACATGAACCAATTGGCCCCAGAACTTTCATCCCTTCCTCAGGATTTTGACTTATATCAATTTCCGAAATATGAAAATGTCAAACAACTAGCTGACTATTCAAGGTGGGTTGAATTTTATGGACAATTGCAGCGGGGTTTGAAAAAAGTAGACATGGCCTCGATGCATTACAGCTTAGAAGTGCGTGTTCCTATGCTTGATCGAGAAGTCATCGAAGCAAGTTTACGGGTTGATCCCTTTGAATGTATGCGTAATGGAACACGGAAAGCTGTATTAAGAGACTTACTAACTCGGTATGTGCCGGAAACACTTATCCCAAAACCTAAGAGAGGTTTTGCCGTGCCTCTGGGCGAGTGGCTCAAAAATGGTTTACGCGAAGTGATGGAAGAAACGCTTTTTTCCAGAAATTTATTTTTAAATGGTTTTTTTCAGAAGAAAGCTCTGCGTCAGTATGTGGATCAACATCTTTCAGGCCAACGCGATCACAAATGGGGGATCTGGACTCTGCTTTCCTTGCAGTGGTGGGCGAAAGAACATTTGAAGGCAAATTCACCCATTCATGTCTGAGCCGGTTCCCATTCTCTTTACGATTCCGAATTTTATTACGGCGGGTTCGGGCCGCGCGATGTTGAATATTATTGAACGGCTGGACCGAACTCGTTTTTCCCCGGCAGTTTGTGTGGCCAAAAAAGGCGGGGACCTCGATCGGGAAGTCGAAAAATTAGGGATTCCATTTATTGAAGC
>CAYJMQ010000082.1:0-3470 GCA_964371555.1 uncultured bacterium
CATAAATGGGGAGACCACTTTTTCAATTTACCGACACTTTTTCAGCAGAATCTAATTAATCGTGTCGACTGATACGGTCCAAGATGCCATTGACAAACGCACTCGATTCTTCCGTTCCGAAAACCTTCGCAATTTCAATTGCCTCGTTGAGCACAACTTCTTTTGGGATATCATCACAATAAACAAGTTCATAAGCGGCATAACGAAGAATATTCCGGTCGATATGGCTCATGCGTGAAAGCCTCCAATTTGTGGCATATTTTTCGATAAACTGATCCAATTCATCTTTCTTTTCGAGGATTTTAAGAAAGAGTTCGGTTGCGCGCTCGAACGCAACCGTTGTTTTCTTAAAATGAGGGAGCGCTTCAAGCAGCCGTGTTGGCTCTTTTTCCTGATTCAGCTCCGCCTGAAAGAGAAGCTGAAGCACGATTTCTCTCGATTTTCGTCTTGCTCCCATAATTTTTATAATTCCTTTTTAAAACATCTGATCAAATTGGCCATCTCAATGGCAGCAAGCGCCGCTTCTTCACCCTTATTTCCCGCTTTTCCCCCCGCGCGTTGAAGCGCCTGATCCATTGTCTCTGTCGTCAAAATTCCAAAGCCAATCGGCAAATTGAACTCCTGAGAAACTTTTTGGATCCCGCTTGAAACCTCGCTGGCAATATACTCATGATGCGTCGTTTCTCCCCGAACAACAGCGCCCAAACAGACCAGCGCGTCAAAAGAATTTTTACGCGCTAAGAGCTTCGCCGCCAGCGGTATTTCAAAACAACCCGGAACGCGAATCACTTCCATCTGATTTTGATCTGCCCCATGTAATTCCAAAACGCGAAGCGCCCCGTCCAATAGAGCATTCGTCACAAGGCTATTCCATCGCGAAACAATGATTCCAAAACGGAGTCCGGCGGCATTGAGATCCCCCTCCCCCTTTTTCATGCCTCCCCCTTGGGAAGTTCCAAAATATGCCCCATTTTACGTCTTTTGATTTCAAGATATTCGATATTCTCTTTTTTGACCCCGACCAAAATCGGAACCCGTTCAACAATTTCAAGACCATATCCCTCAAGCCCCACCACTTTCTTTGGATTATTTGTTAAAAGACGAATCTTTCGGATTCCAAGATCTAAAAGCATCTGGGCGCCCAGCCCATAGTCGCGAAGATCCGCTTTAAATCCCAATTTTTCGTTCGCTTGAACCGTATCGAACCCCTGATCCTGAAGCGCGTACGCCTGAATTTTTTTTATCAATCCAATCCCCCGCCCCTCCTGCTGCATATAGAGAACAGCCCCATTCCCCTCTTCAGAAATCTGCCGAAAAGAAGCCTGCAGCTGATCAGCGCAGTCACACTTAAGAGATCCAAAAAGATCACCGGTAATACACCCCGAATGCATTCTGACGAGCACAGGCCGCTCTGGATTAAAATCTCCTTTAATCAGCGCAAGATGATTCTTCCGATCGACATCGTTTTCATAAACGATGATTCTAAATTCTTCCTCCCCCTTTTTCGCAAACCGAATCGGAAGCCTCGCTTGAGCCACCCGGCGCACCAATCGCTCAGAATGAAGCCGATATTTGATGAGATCGGCAATCGATATAATTTTTATGCCATATTGAACGCCAAATTTTTCCAAATCAGGCATCCGGGCCATGCTGCCATCTTCATTCAAAATCTCACAAATCACAGCCGCTCGTTTAAGACCCGCCAAATTCGCCAAATCAACAGATCCCTCCGTTTGCCCTGCCCTCACAAGGACACCGCCGTCTTTGGCTTTAAGCGGAAACACATGCCCTGGCGAAATCAAATCATGCGGCCCTGCGTCTTCCCGAACCGCCGTCAAAATGGTTTTTGCGCGATCGTGCGCGGAAATGCCGGTGGTCACCCCATGACGAGCCTCAATCGAAACCGTAAAAGCGGTCCCAAACTGCGAGCGATTCTCAGTCACCATCAGTGGAAGCTCCAGTCTTTCCACAATTTCACCATCAAGACTGAGACAGATCAACCCACGCCCATATTTCGACATGAAATTGATGATCTCTGGCGTTACCTTTTCTGCCGCGCAGACAAGGTCCCCTTCATTTTCACGATCTTCATCATCGACAAGAATGATGCTTTTGCCCTCTTTTAAATCGATAATTGCTTCTTTAATGGTGTTCATGATTTATCCATTTTTTAACATATTTCCCAATGAGATCGAGTTCAACCTGAACCGGATCTCCCGCCTTTTTCTCACCAAAGGTGGTACGAGAGAGCGTCTCTGGAATAAGCATCACCTCGACCGTATCATCTAAACAACGATTCAGGGTCAGACTCACACCATCGACTGCAATCGACCCCTTCGGAATAAGATCCCTGCAGAGCCCCTTTGGGAGTTCTAATACAAAAGATTTAAAATCTCTATAATCCTCAATCTGGCGAACTTTTCCAACCCCATCAATATGCCCTGTCACCCAGTGGCCGTGAAGGCGATCTCCTACTTTAAGTGAACGCTCGAGGTTCAATTTATCCCCCGCTTTTAAATGAGAAAAATAGGTGCAAGAGAGTGTTTCGGGGGAGATATCAATTTCAAAGGAATCATCATCGCATTTGGCAATCGTAAAGCATGCGCCGTTTACCGAAAGACTGTCTCCGATTTTTAGATCCTGACGGGAAGGAAAAGGGGATTGAATTAAAAAACGACGCCCCTTTGATAAAATTCGAACTTCAATGAGAAGGCTTACGAACTCTACTATTCCGGTAAACATCAGAAGTAACCTTGAACAAGCAGATCACTCCCCACATTCTGGACTTGAATATTTCGAATTTTGACAGCCTGATCGAGCGCCCTAAATCCCATTTTGGAATAAGCGCCGATCGCGTCATCCCCTAAAATCCGCGGGGCAATAAAATAATAGATTTTATGCGCCAATTTTTCTTTTAAGAATGAAGCGTTGACCTGGGCGCCCCCTTCTACGAGGACAGAGAGAACCCCCCGCTTCCCTAAAAGTTTAAGAAGCGAAACCAGTGAGACCCTCCCCTTTTTATCAGGGACAACCACAACCTCTAATCCTTTTCGCTCGAGAAGTTTTCTTTTCTTGGGGGGGGATTTTCGGGTCGTCACAACCATCGTTTTGCATTGCTCGTCTACTTTTAAAATCTTTGCCCGAAGGGGAATTCGAAGACGGGAGTCAACGATCACGCGAAGGGGATTGGGACGATTTTGATTTGAAATGGTAAGCGCTGGATTATCGGCCAACACCGTTCCAATGCCGACCAGAATCGCATCGACTCTTTTTCTCAGATCATCGACAAAATTTCGTGACATTTCGGAAGTAATCCATTTGGAATCCCCTTTAAACGTCGCAATTTTTCCATCGAGTGTGGAGGCTGTTTTTAAAATCACAAATGTCGTTTGATGCATTATCCAGAATATAATAAATTCGTTGAGATCATGACATTCTTTCACATATCTGAAGAGAACACGTCTGAACTC
>CAYJMQ010000083.1:0-2941 GCA_964371555.1 uncultured bacterium
GGGTGAAGGTCGGGCCGAATGCGGTTTTAGCATTCAAGCGGGAGGGATACCGGAAAACGGATTTCGATCTGAAGGACGCTTTCGACCTTCTCCGTTATCCGGGATTCTGGCGGATGGCGAAACGGCATGGAGGTGTCGGTGCCGAAGAATGGCTTCATTCCTTCTCTAAAAAGGCCTTTGTCCGGGCGGCGCAACGTCTCCTCCCGGCCCTTAAGGCCGAAGATCTCATCCCGGCCAGTTCCGGGGTCCGTGCCCAGGCTGTAGGTCGCGACGGGTCTCTTCTGGACGATTTCAAAATCATCCGGGAAAAGGACGCCATCCATGTTCTCAATGTTCCCTCTCCTGCCGCAACGGCATCGCTTCGTATCGGCGAGGTGATTTCGGAAACAGCGGGAGGAATCTTCTTTCCCCAATGAAATTAGGTTCTTCGCTCATCCCGCGAGAATTCTTTATGATCCAAATCATGGTAGTCGCTTCTCGTTTTTTAATATAATAAGCATCAAATAATCAGATTTCCTTTGGACTGTTCCAGGTGAAAGGGAGGAGGCTGTATGAAGGTTTTGATAACGAATGCGCCTCTGCAATTTTATCATCGAACCGCTTTTTTCTTCCGTGACCAAGGAGCAGTAAACCTTGCCATATTGGCAACGGCTATTGAAGGAAAACATGATGTGAGAGTCGTGGACAATTGGCATTACATTATTCGTTATGAAGGGATCTTTCAAGAAGTTAAAAGATTTAAACCGGATGTTGTAGCAATCAGCCATAGTTCAGAGGTGGATACTGAAAACGTTTATGCGGTTGCAAAAAGAATCAAGAGACTGTACCCCCACATCATGATCGTTGGGGGCGGTCAATATCCAACCCTGTTCCCGGAAGAGACCCTTCAGAATGGATTCGACTTCGTTGTGCGCGGAGAGGGAGAAATTACTTTTCCGGAATTGTTGGATGCCGTGGAAGATCACTTGCCGTTTGACAGTGTGTTGGGAATCAGTTACATTAAAAAGGGGGAGTTCGTCAAAACGCCTGAGCGACCACTCTCCAGGCTCAACGATCTTCCGTTCCCATCTCTGAAGTTTGTCCCTAAATTAAAGTCGTGGTTTTTCCCTGGGAAATATGCTTCCGTCATTGAGACGGCACGTGGCTGTCCCTTCCAATGCGACTTTTGCATCGTAACCGCTTATTTCCAACATCGATGGCAGAAGAGAACCAACGCCAGCCTCATTGAAGAAATCAAAAAAATAAAATACGGACTCGGAGTAGACCAGTTCTATTTTATCGATGAGAGCTGGGGCATTAAAACAGATGACTATATGGAACTTTGCCAAAAAATGATCGATGAGAAGCTGAATATCAAGTGGTATCCGAGCGGCATGCGGACGGATACCATTGTCAAAAACCCGGAACTCGTCAGGCTTGCTGCCAGGGCTGGGATGTATGGCACGTTGGTCGGTTTTGAAAGTTATACAGACAAGACGCTCACGGACGTTCACAAACAAACTTCCATCAGTACTAACAGGAGGGCCTCTGAAATACTGAGGCAAAACAATATCATTGTTTATGGCGTGCACATCTATGGATTGCCCGGCGAAAAAAGTTTTCGGCCAACCTATATCGAGGGAAGAAAAAGAAGCGATATATTTTGTATCTCCATGTTCGCACCTCTGCCAGGAACACCCTTGTTTAAGAATGCGGAGAAAGAAGGACGCGTCGAAAAGATCCCCTTCGAAGAGAGACTTTACTTTTACTCCTATTTTATGAAGGGAGAGGGGAGGGATCGGTCGAAAATGACCCGTGAATATTTGTATTGGCATTTAAGAAATCATGTCAGTCCGACAACTCTCTTAAAGGCACTGTTTTCGCATGGAATTAAAAGAAGGTTCAAGTTGGCAGATTATATCTCCTGCATCCAATATGCATTTTTTCTTTTCCTGCATAAAATAGGTGTTAGAGTTGACCCATAGCATCCAAAAACTCAAGCGAGGTACGGGCCATAACATGATCGCAAACCATGTGCTACGCGATCATATGCTGTGCGGTGCGATAGTAGTATTGATCTTATCGCGATTTTGGAATCCGTATGACTGTTTAATATTCTGGTGTTCTAGTGTCTTGATTGACTTTGACCACTACCTTAATCTCCTTTACTGGTCTCGGTTCAGATCTTTTGCAATTTCGAAAACCTTTTATTTTTATTCATACATTCATGACAATAAGAAAAAATATCGTTTTCTGACGCTTGAAATCTTCCACACCGTCGAATTCGTTTTGGGGATCTATTTTTTGGCCTTCTCCTTAAAACTTGAAATATTAAAGCCTGTTTTCTGGGGAATGGTATTTCATATTTTCATAGATTTTCTTCATCTGTGTCGATTAAAATCTCTGACGATCCGAAGTCATTCTATTATTGATTTTATGATTCGAAAAAGAGCGATGGAAAAAAGAGGAATTTCCCCAACCCTCCTTCACCGAGACGCCGGAAAGGCAGTGGTCACTTAGCCTCATCAGATCAAACCGCACATAAGCTTCCTCTCATGCCCCATCCCCGCAGTAACATGGTGCTAACATAACACCCCGAAACAGGGCCGGTCAGAATTAACGATTTTAAATTGACGAAGAACGATTCTTTGTGATATTATACACTGTTACTTTTCCGAGATAGAAAGGAGACCGATGAAAAAAACAATTGTTGCAGAACGTCCTGTTCAAAAAAAGGTTCCTTATTCTTACCTGGACAAACAATTTGAGAGAACGGAGGAGTTTTTTGAGGTGATCCGCGCTGTCGTCCGGACGGGCCAATATACCCTGGGGCCCGAACTCCAGCAGTTCGAGAAGGGTCTGGCGCAGCTCTGTGGAACAAAATTCGCCGTCGGGGTTGCCTCTGGGACAGACGCCCTCTTCTTGGCCATGAAGGCCTGCGGGATTGGGCCCGGGGATGAAG
>CAYJMQ010000084.1:0-2935 GCA_964371555.1 uncultured bacterium
AGCGATGGCTGGGGCTGCAAAAGCCCTGGCATTGACAGGTTATGAAGTGCTGTCCAAGCCTCAGACCTTAAAAAGGATTAAGGCCGAATTTAAAAATATGCGCAAATGAAAGCCATGAATGTCATTGGCCTCATGTCTGGAACTTCCCTCGACGGGGTCGATGCGGCGCTTGTTGAAATTACGGAAAAGGGGGATTTCCCAAATTTCAAATTAAAGGCATTTCAAACCTATCCCTTCTTTCCCAAGCTCAAAGAGCGCATCCTTCGCGCATGCTCTCATCATGAAATGTCTATTTCTGAAATATGCCTGCTCGATTTTGATCTTGGAAAAATATTTGCGGAGGCCGCATTAAGGCTCTTAAAAACAAGCGGTTTAAAGCCTTCTCAAATCGATTTAATCGGATCTCACGGCCAGACGATTTGCCATCTTCCCGGCATCGCAACCAGTCAAATCGGGGAGGCGGCTGTGATTGCTGAGATGACCGGAATCACAACCGTTTCTGATTTTCGTCCAGCTGATATTGCCGCTGGCGGGGAAGGGGCGCCGCTTGCTCCGTATTTTCATTACCTTTTGTTTCGCCATCTTAGGAGAAATGTGGGGAGAAATGTGGGGAGAGATGCGGGGAGCGTGGGGATATTAAACATCGGTGGCATGAGTAATATTACGTGCATACCAAAAAATGCGAGTGAGAAGGATGTCATTGCTTTCGATACGGGACCGGGAAATGTTTTGATCGACGCGGTGATTCGACATTTGACTCATAAAAGAAAGCAGTATGATGAAGATGGGAGGATGGCAGCAAAGGGGAAAATCAATCAGCCTTTATTAAAAGAACTATTGAGGCATCCATTTATTCAAAAGAAGCCTCCCAAATCAACAGGCAGAGAGGAGTTTGGGGAAAAAATAACTCAATCTATCTTAAAAAAAGGAAAAAATTTAAAAGGCGATGATCTTGTCGCGACGGTTACCGCTTTTACGGCCTATTCGATAGCTGAGAATTATAACAAATTTATTTTGCCACGATTTCCCTTGAGGGAAATCGTGGCTGGTGGGGGGGGAGCAAAAAATAAAACCCTTTTTTTCATGATTCAAGAGCTTCTTCCTTCAATTCAGCTCAAACATTTTGAAGATTATCATTTAAATGGCGATGCCATTGAGGCAATGGCATTTGCGGTTTTAGCCTATGACGTCATTCGTGGAAAGGCCCTAAATTTATCATCAGTCACAGGGGCCAGTCATCCGGTAATTCTCGGCAAGGTCAGCCCCGGACAGAATTTTAAGAGGGTTTTTTTAAACTGATCTCTCTTTTTCCCTTTTAATTTCTTCAAATGGAAATTCAGGTATAAATCGAGAGAGCCGAGATCGTGCCACTCCCCTTTGAACGGGTAACCAAAAATCGGAAGGTGCTTTTCCACGAGATTCATATAAACGTCGCGAACAATGCAGAATGTCTTTTTTCCTTTGGGAAAAAAATCAAAGATTTCAGGTTCGAAAAGATGAATACCGGTGAAAATTCCGCGCCGATATGGGGGGATAATATCTTTTGCTCTAAATTGGACAATGCGATTATCTTTATCTAAGGCAATAAGGTCATATTTTTCTGAACCAGACGAGATTTTTATGACCATTGTTGCAAGTGATTTTTTTTCAAGATGAAAAGAAATCACCCGCCTGAGATCCAGGTTTATCAAAAAGTCTGAATTCAGGACAAAAAAGCGTTCGTTGTTGAAAAAATGCTTAGCCTTGAGAATTCCTCCGCCGGTTCCCAGGAGTTTCTTCTCCATTGAAAATGAAATTTTAAAATCTTTCTGGTTCTTTAAATACATTTTGAGATCAGATGAGAGGTGATGGAGGTTAATAATGACTTCTGTGATGCCGGCGCTTTTTAGAAGATTTAATGTATGTCGGATCATCGGAATTCCCAGCGCAGGAATCATCGGCTTGGGAATTTTATGGGACAAGGGTTGCAGCCGTGTGCCGAACCCTGCTGCGAGAATCATTGCTTTCATGTTAATTTTTTAAATACCTTTTCTAAAAGCCCCTGAAATTCCCGAAACTCGTCAAATTTTCTTAAATTAAAATTAACATATTCCCAGGTTGGTTTGATAAATTTGAGATATCCTGACTTTCCCTTGTCAAGATGCAGATAAGCGAATGTTCCCATTGCTTTTAGATTGCGCTGGATTGACATCCAATCAAAAGTCCTCTGAAAATCTTTAAGATCTGTTTTTGTATTTTCACGGCGGTCTTTTTCGTGAAGGTAATATTTTAGCAATTCATTACAAAGTAAATCCGGGAGTTTTGCGTATGAATCTCTCAAAAGAGATGCCAGATCATAATGACAGGTTCCCATACGCGCGTCCTGAAAATCCAGAATGCCTATTTTTTCGTTATGGAGCATCAGATTCCGGCTATGATAATCACGGTGCGTAAAGTATCTGGGCTGAGAAGAGAGAAAATCAGATATGTTTTTAAAAGAGCTTTTTAAAACTGAATCTTCAGATGGCGTGAGCGGCATCTTGAGGTAGCGCTCCACAAGATGTTTTTTCGTAAACTCGAGCTCCCACATAAGCTTTTCAGTATCAAAGGCAAGTCCGAATGCGACGCACTCTGTGTCCCTCTGGCTGGCCTCAAAATGAATCTTAAACAACTCATCCATGGCCATAAAATAGTATTTTGAATATTGTTTTGGGGTCAATTTGGAGACAATTTTTTCCAGAAAATTGTCTCCAAAATCCTCGACAAACAAAAGTCCCAGAGATGGCGAGAAATCATAGATTTCAGGGACTTGAATTCCATGTTTTTTCAAATGTCGTTGAATGTTGATATATGGAAATTTTTCTCCCTCATTTAAAAACGGTTCTGTTTCAAGAAGTACCCACCGTTTTGGCGGGCGCTCAATTCTATAATAAGATCTTGCGGACGCGTCTCCGGC
>CAYJMQ010000085.1:0-2866 GCA_964371555.1 uncultured bacterium
GCTGAACACCACACGATCCTTCGCTGCGCTCAGGATAGTTTTTGTCGCGAAAAGCGACAAAAACTAACTAGATTCTGCTGAAAAAGTGTCATTCTGAGCGCAAAGCGCGAAGAATCCCAGCGGAGATGCTTCGGGACTTCGTCCCTCAGCATGACTTTTTCAGCAAAAACTAACTAAAAATTCGCCTTGAGCAGTGGTTCAGGAAACACATCTTTGTCGCCCGTAAATCCGTCCAGAGATGCCTGCGGAAAACCGGAATCGATGACAAACTGACGAATTGAAGCGACCCCTGCCGCATCTTGTGGTTTTCCTGAAGGTCCGAGAAGAAACAGACGCAGGGCAACGACCCCCGTTCCATGTGGAGCGGCCATGCTGGTTCCACTCTTCTTCCCATAAAGCCCTTTTGGAAGTGTTGAAAAAATATCAACCCCCGGGCCCGCTACATCGACGGCGCTGCCAAAGTTACTGAATGACGCCAATGTATCATCCGCGCCAAATGAGGTAGAAGGTCCCAGATGTCCGGGAAGTCCATCGCTATCTGCGATCGCAGAAACGGCAATCACCTCTTCATAGGATGCCGGGGCAAAGCTCGCCGTATCCGCATTGCTATTGCCAGCGGCGGCAACATAGACGACACCGAGAGCTACAGAACGCCGGATAGCGTCATGAGTCGCGCTCGGCTGAGCTGGATCTTCAGAAAAGCCAAGGCTCATATTTGCAACTTCAATAATACTTGCTTGGGAGGTTACCCAATCAATCCCCGCAATCAGACCAGAGAGTGTGCCGAACCCGGCGTTGTTTAAAACCTTCACGGCATGAAGTCTTGCCCCGGGCGCCACTCCCACAACGCCAATTCCATTATCCCTGGCGGCCGCAGTCCCTGCGACATGGGTTCCATGCCCATTCCCATCGCTGAAATTGCTTCGATTGCCATTGGTAAAATTAACACCGCCAGCGACAAGCAAATCGGGGTGATTTTTATCAATTCCGGTATCAATGATAGCAATATCCGCATCGAGCGGATTATCTATTCCATCAATGCTGGCTAGCGTACTCAATTCGGCATCAACACGATTTACGCCGGTTGGAGTAACCTGGACAGCCTGAAGAGACGTGTCCCCATTTTTCCCGACAGGATGATTGACTGGCGGAACCGGCGGAATCAAAGAAACGATCTTGTCTTCATTTATATATTTCACGTCCGGATGATTTTTAAGATCATCCAGGCGGACATCTGCAACCTCGCATGAAAATCCTTTCAGCGCATGTTTGTAAGTATGTCCAACCCTCAACCCAAATTGTCTTGCAAGATCTTTGGCGTTCCGATCAGAATCGTCGACCCAATCCTGAAAAACAACAATATATTTCCCGCTCCCGTTTGTCTCAGCAGACCGGATCTGGGAAAAAACAACCGGTAAAAAAAGAATTAAACATAAGAAAAATTTTTTATTCATCATAACCCCTCCTTTAGGTTCCTGTCGCTATAACTTATTTAAAAAATAAAGCAAAGAAAAAAATGAAATCCGACTTCAGGATGAGAAAGGCATTTTGACAGTCGAAACAACCTTTTGATCCAAATCGATTCTTCGGATTTGGCAGTTGTTGGTATCGGCCACAAAGAGCTGCCGGCCTGAAATGGAGAGAGCGGATGGCTCAAAAAAGGCCGCTTCATCAACGTGGCCGTCACGACAGGCTGCCTCTCCAGTCCCTGCAAACGTCCGGCATGTTTTTCTGACCGGATCGATAATCTTGATTTTGTGATTATAAGTATCGGCTAAAAATATTTTCTGTTTATGGTAACAGACGCCCAGCGGATGCTGCAGCCTCACCTCTTCCCCTATGCCATCGATATCCCCAAATTCAAATAACCCGCGCCCAACAATGGTTTCAACCAAACCAAACCGGTCAATATCGGCCATGCGAACGGCGCTCACCTCGCTGTCGGCAAAATAGATTTTTTTACCGTCTGTTGTCAGACCGCTTGGCTGAGCAAGCGCGCTTTTAAGGAGCGGCCCATCCACAATATTTTCATATCCGGTCCCCGCATGAACAGCCATCGATCCCGCTTCAAGATCGAGCGCCCAAATCTGATGAGATCCGGCCATCGCAATATAGAGGAGATTGTCATGAAGGACGAGATCCCAGGGGGAGTTCAGGGAAATTTTATTGGCGGGAGACGATATCTGAAAAAGATAGCCCTGCCTCCCTGTCCCTGCGATCGTGGTGATCAGACGTTCACGAAGATCAACCTTTCGAATAGAGTGATTTCCGGTGTCTGCCACAAAAAGCAGTCCATCGCGATATGCCAGTCCCTGGGGATTGAAAAATTCCGCCTGATTCAAAGGGCCATCCGAAAATCCTTTTTTCCCGGAGCCAATCATCTCCGAGATGTTGCCATTCAGATCGGAGATCACGATACGATGATGATTTGAATCAGAGATAAAAAGCCTTTCATCGGTATCCGGGGCCAATATCTTTCCGGGGAAAAGAAGAAAGGTATCCCTGTTTTTTTCCAGACGAAATTGTCGAATTGTCCTGTCGATAATTTCATCTGGCTGATTTTTAAAACGCCGGCTTCGCCGGCTTCGAACGATCAGTTCTGAAATTTTCTGATCAAAAATTTCAAAAATTCCTTCTCCCGAATGCGTATATTCAATCTCCCCTTTCGGATTGATCAAAACGACAGTCGGCCATGCGCGCACCCCATAGCTTTTCCAGATGTTAAAATCAGAGTCGTTCACAACGGGGTGTTCAATGTCGTATCTTAAAATCGCCTGCCGGGTATTCTGTGTCTGCCTTTAAGTGAAAAATATCGCCGCATGAACACCGATCACCACAATCTCTTTTGAATACTTTTCCTCAAGCC
>CAYJMQ010000086.1:0-2519 GCA_964371555.1 uncultured bacterium
CCAATGCCCGGCTTCTCGACGAGATTATCCACGAACGCGAGACAAGCATGGAGGCCCGAAGAAAAGCGGAGGTCATCAATTACACCGTAACCATCCCTCATACGACAGGAAATATCCTCGTAGGGATTGAGGGTGCAGCATTGAACATTTCTCAGAACTTTATCCCGCCTCTTCGAAAATTGACCAAATACTTTGAAAAACATGTCTCAGAAGGCGTCTTGCAGGAATTTGAAAGACTTTGTTCGAAAATAGAAAATTTTTGCAATATCATCCACTCATCATGCAAAAAAATCCAAATAGTGATCGAGACGGTGACAGGGGTTCTCAAAGGGAGCAAGGAAGAAAAAGGAAAGGTTTATTTCAAAATACCCTGGGATACCGCACAGCACACAGCTGGCGTCAGAAGCGAACTTCGTTTCGATGTCCCCGTTACCGATAAATTCACCGTTTATGGCAACACCATTTTGCTTGAGAATTTTTTTGTTAATCTTTTTACTAATTCAAAAGATGCAATGAAAGACTTTGCAGGCGAGAGGCTTGTGCATCTGCGAACCAGCACCCATGATGAGAATAGAAAAAAGATAGTCAGGTTCGAATACTGGGATGAAGGCCCGGGAGTGCCTCCAGAATTTTTTCAGAAGGTATTCGAACAAGGCTTTTCTACCAAGCCCAAACCCCAAGGACCGATGGGAATCGATTCTGGGTATGGCCAAGGACTTTATGTCTGCCGCAAAATCATCGAAGAGTTTCATGAGGGGAAAATTTGGCTTGAAAAACGCCCAGAGGGCGGCTCGAAGTTCGTATTTTGGTTGCCGTTTCCGGAAGAGGAAACTGATGACAAGGAATAGTCGCAGAACGGTCGTCTACATGGACGAAGCATCTGTTTATGAAATTTTACGAGACACGTTCACGCATAAAAACTTTGAATATGTCGGAGTTCCGGATCGCGATTCACTCATGAGAACGCTTGAATTGATTGAAATCGATATTTTAATGATTGCAATAGAATTAAAAGTTGAAAAAGATACTATCGATTTTGAATATGGCATTCGGGTGCAGAATGAGCTTTATCAAAGGGGAGTTAAACGCCCGCTTATTTTTACTACCACCCAGCAACAGTCAGACGCGCCCGCCTCCTGGTTCGTGGAGCGAGGGGGGAAAGTCAAGGCAGTGATTATTCCGAAACCAAAACTTCCGACCTTAGATTCTGCAATCGAAAGAATTCTTTCTGACAGCGGTTTCTCGCCGTCATCAAGGAGTGAGGCGGAAATTTACGATGAATGTTATTACGATAACCGCACGGATCTTTTTTTAATTAGCGGGGATAACTTATTCTTGGATATTTTGGCTCAGACTTTTGAAATAAGACGTTACCGCATTACAAAGCTGCAACAGTCCTATCAAGTTGAAAATATTTTGGGTTCTTTTAAGAATTCATGCGGGATCGCCATCTTTGATATGACCCTAGCCCCTTTGAGGGCTTACAGCCTCATGCGAGAAGTATCTTTGAAAAATCCCTTGATCCGCTTTGTCTGCGTCGGGCGCGATTTCACCGAAGCCGTAAAAAACACACTGTACCAAATGGGGCTCTTTTCAGAATTCGGGTTACCTATCCATTTGCCCGATTTGGTAGCCCATGTTAAAGAAATCGCGATCTCAAACGGCGCTTTAGGCGGATAATTTAGTTTCTTACCCTTATCTTGATAAACAGGCCTTCTTGTGTTAATCTTACCAGTAAGAAAGTAAGCTTGTATGACAGACAGGAAGGAGAAAATCAATGGAAGCTATTGAAGTCACCAAACTTTCGTCCAAAGGGCAGATAGTTTTGCCGCAGGCCATCAGGGACAGGCTCCGTCTTCAGGCAGGCGCAAAGTTCGTTGTGATTGGGGAAGGGGATGTTGTGATCTTAAAGAAGCTGGAAGTTCCGGCTCGGGAACAGCTCAAACGGCTGCTTAAAGAGTCCAGAGCTTATGCGCGGAAGACCGGCTTAAAACGTTCGGACGTTTCCAAGGCAATCAAACAAGTCAGAGCCAAGTAATCAATGAAGGTGGTTCTTGATACAAATGTCCTTGTATCCGGCATTTTCTTTGGCGGCGTGCCCGGTAAAATTCTTGATGCATGGACAGAAAGAAAATTCGAGATCTTTGTAACGCCAAGCATTTTTGATGAATACGCAGGCACGTTACAAACTTTCGGCGGCAGGGGAGCCGATTCTTTAAGAGCTTATTGGATTGCCGCCATCGCCGAACAAGCCCATCATACGCTGGACCCGCAAACGCATCCAAGAATTTGCCGGGATCTCCATGATGACAAATTCCTTTATTGCGCTGTCAGCGTAAAAGCGGATTATTTGGTAACCGGCGATAAAGATTTGAAGAGCGTTGAAGGCCCTTACCATTTTAAAATCATTTCTCCCCGGGCCTTTCTCAATATTTTGGAAAAATAATTTTTCTTTCGTTTGCCGACAGGTAACCCCATCGGTATTGCGACAAGTCTGGGTCTTGTCGCGGGAGGGACTT
>CAYJMQ010000087.1:0-2498 GCA_964371555.1 uncultured bacterium
AATCGGCTCTGGTCATTGACGGAATCCCGAAAACGAACAACCTTCCCCCGGATAACGTCGAGCCCTTTTGAAACGCAAAATTCCTCGCTTTCAGAGAAGAGAAGCTGCATCCCAAGACAGATCCCAAACAGCGGCCTTTGAGAATCGATAAAAGTGTGAATCGGCTCTATAAGATTGCGACGCTCGAGCTCCTCTTTTGCTTTTGGAAAAGAACCAACGCCTGGCAGAAGGAGCCTTTCGGCGGATAAGATTTTATTAGGATCATCCGAAACAAGAGGATCCCCTCCAATCTCTATAAAAGCCCTTTGAATACTAAATAAATTTCCAACCCCATAATCAACAATGACAACCCGTCTCGATTTCATATTCTCTCTTTAAGAAAATTCTTAAGATCTTTTATTCGAATCGGGGAAAGTCTGTCTTTCATGAAGGATCTTCCCGAATTGGCCTGTTTTAAAAATTCAATATTCCCCTCAGTCTGAAATTCATTCTCATCGCACTGATACTCCAAATAATGGAAAATAGAGGCAATAGCGACTGCATCAGCCCTCCCCCGCTGAAGGGCATCCAGAACATGTTCAGCCTTTCCAGCGCCTCCGGCTGCGATGACCGGCACGGAGACTGACATTGCGATTTTCTGAATTAATTCCAAATCAAAACCTATTCCAGTCCCTTCCCTATCAACAGAAGTAACCAATAACTCCCCAGCCCCCAATTCAGTCGCCTCTTTTGCCCAAAGGAGCGCATCCTTCCCGCTCCTTTCCCTGCCATAGTCTGTCATCGCTTCATATGTCCCATTGGGACCCATTTTCGCTTCGATAGAGATGACAATGCATTGAGAACCGAAAATGCCCGCAGCCTCCCGGATAAAGTGAGGATTCCTGATCGCGGCTGTATTCATAGCTACCTTATCAGCCCCTGCCCGCAATAACTTTTTGATATCCTCAATCGTGCGAATACCCCCTCCCACCGTAAAGGGGATAAAGATCTTCTTTGCGGTAGCATGAACAATGTCTAGCAAGCTATTCCTTTCATAAAGGCTTGCGACCGCATCCATATACAAAAGCTCATCAGCCCCTTCTTTGTAATATTTGAACGCGAAATCCCATGGCTTGCCCAACACGCGCAACCCCTCAAAATGGATCCCTTTTACAAGATTTGGTCCTTTGATGTCGAGACGGGGAATAATTCTTGGCAACATCGGGAACGGGGGGAACGGGCGATCTTTAATTTTTTTCGGGATTTTTTCCGGCGACGAACTCATCATCATATAATTCAGGTATAATTCAGGCAGCGCATCATTTTTTCAAAATGAAAACGCTCTGATTTTTCGATATCTTGAGTCACTTCTTTATGCTCTGTTAATCGATAATCTTTGATTGCATGAATATGTTTCGCGGTAATATCTGTGCGGGACAAATTTAAAAAATTTTGGCAGATTTCCACCGCCTTCTCAGGATCAGCCGTCAATTGTTCATATCTCAATCTCAGGTAGCGGCAATTGCGATTCCCATATCGCCACCCTTTTTCAGTTAAAATTCTCCAAATATAGGCGATTCTCGTGGCGCTATTCCAACCGACAAATTTCTTAAAATCCTTTTTTGGAATATACCAGGGGAGCTTTACCTTATAAAACCGTGTCCATTCATTCATCTGCGTATTCAGATAATCATCGTTATACCACCCTCTTTTTAGAGAAGAAGAGATGATTTCGCCCCCATTTCTCACGATTTCAATAAACCTTGCCCCCTCAAACATTTCATCAAGAACCGGATAGAGCGATTGCAGTTCGCTTATTTTTAGGGCAAACGTATATTTGCCGTCGTTTAAATCTTTTAAAACATCTTGCCGCCTCTGATACCTGGCCCATCTTTTTTTAACATCTGTCAATCTTTCATGGTTGCCAAAATAGCTATGGTCCGAGGGTTTAAAATTAACCGTGCGGCCATGGAGAAGCTGAAGATAATAGTCTTCGAACAACACCCCTTTGAGCAGCTGAGAACACAATTTAGAGTTGAGCAGATTATTTTTAGACAGCACAGGGAGATAGCGGAGAATAACAGGTTCATGCAGAGTCAAAACATCTTTAAAGCTGCCGATAATTTTGGAAAGGATTGAGGTGCCTGAACGGGACAAACCGCTGATTATAATGATTCTGTTTTTAAAAATCCGATCATAATCAACGGATAAATTTAAATTCTTCATGAAATAATGACTCTCTCAAAAGCTATATTTCCAATTTTGGAGTGTCAATGACAATATAAATTATGCACTGCGTGGTAAGGCCTCAGTTATGGGGGGATGCCCGGCCGGTAATCCCTCAGGTTTGAGGGGAAGACAAGGCACGAGGGAGGAGGACGACGTAAGCGTACTCACTGTACGCTGGAGGAGGCCGACGACCGAGAACTTGAGTATTCCCCCAAAACTGAGGGATTACTCATCAACTTCAGAGCGAATTGACCTGCGTGGTGAGTCTGGAAATTTTTCGCGCGGTATTT
>CAYJMQ010000088.1:0-2025 GCA_964371555.1 uncultured bacterium
ATCGGTTAAGCAATCTCCAAAATCTCTTCAATCCGATGAATCGTATAGTCAGGCTTTGTCTTCAGGCTTCCCTCAGTCTGCCCATATTTGGCAAAGCAGGTAATCAACCCTGCCCTCTTCGACCCAACCATATCCTTCTCCGGCCAATCCCCCACCATCATGACTTCGTGCGGCTTGAGTTTCAATTTTTTCACCGCTTTCAAAAATCCCTTCGGATCTGGTTTTTTGGCTTCAGTAATGACGACGTCGAAAAAGCCGCGGAGTTTCATCGCGTCAATACGCAAATGGGCTTTCAGCGCGGGCGCATCGGTGACGATGCCGAGCTTTATCTCCTTTTTTATCAACTGAATAAATAGGGGAATAACACCCGGATAGGGTTCCAGAAAGGCATTTTTAACGCGGCGGTAAGCGTTAATAGCGGAAGCCAATATTTCATCGCTATACGCATTATGTTTCTTCAAAAAGTCTGTGAACGGATAATCCCCTTCAATACCGTAATTCAAATAATAATCGAAAAGCTCTTTTTCCAACTTCACAAATTCGATCTTCAAGCCCGCCCCAATCATCGCAGAAGCAGCTTCAGAACAAGCCATCCGCTTCATCTTCATAAAATCAATGAGCGTGTTATCGAGATCAAAAAGGACTCCTTTTATTTTCGTCATTTATTCTCCCTCTTCCGAAACTCACGCGGACTCTCGTAATTTTTTAACTTCCAGATCCCAAGTTTCTTCTCTCTCGCCTGCTTCTCGGCCTTCAAATACGGCGCCATACTGATTCGCTTTGTCTTTCCCTTATATGCTTCCGCCCAGCCCTCTTCCACCATTTCCAAATTGATGCTTTTATCGTTCAGCCAGATTTCCACAACAGGGCGATTAAACCCGTCTAAATCTGCTTGGTTCAATCTCACCGATTTTTCTTTGGTCTTATTGTTCAAAGCATTCTTGGCAGACTCGGCAAGCGGCTGACCGGGTCTTCTTTTCTTCCCTTTCCTTGGCATTTCTTGCGCATCAATCCCAAACAGACGAACGTTGAACCAGAGGCCGCCGTCGGTCTTGACCCGGCACGTGTCCCCATCATAACAATACATTACCGTCGCCATCCCTTTTTCATCACAAAATCCTTGCCAGCTTATAAAAACGAGACCAAAAAACAAACTCACCAAGAAATATCGCCGGATGACCTTCACTTAAGTTTCTCCAAATATTCATGAATCTTAACCATCGCCATGGTATCCATCTGGCAATATTCACGAAGATTCTTTTGAATAGTATCGACTTCAGTTTGAGACAGATCCCCCTTTTGAATTTTCAAATATGCCGTACTGGCTTCACCCCCTCCCGCTATCGCCATGCCAGAATAAGAAAAATCAGGGCAGAGCGCTGGCAGCACCCTTTTGATGCTCATTGAGCCGTGAAAAGCGGGATGATAATAATGTTCCGGAAAAACATCTTCGAGGTCCAAAATTCTTTCTTTGATGCCATCGATCTGAAATTTGTATTCTGGAAATGCCTCGGCCAGCTCCGTCAATCTCCCCTTCTCAAAAGGAGCATGATAGACAAGGATCGAACCTTTTTTCCCAACAGTCTTTAAAAGAGCTTTCACGAATTCTTCACGGGGATCTGCGATCTTAAGGCTTATAAAGTCATCATGCTCGAGATTCCCATCAGCATCCCTCACATAACAACTGAATTGAAATGGAATCTGTTGGTATGGATGCATCCCGTCAAACAAAGGAATGGCCGGATTCGCCGTCTCGAAATCCAGATAGCGCGCGGGATATTCTATCTTCCTTAGAAATTCTTTGATTCCTTCTCTGTCGATATAGGGTTTACCGCTATTGACGGCATCGACCTGCTTTTTCTGTACGGTTGACAATGGAAAATTCGGAGGCCAATCTTTAATCAGCACATTGCCTGAATAATAGAGATCAAACTTCGTGCTTTTCCCCAGTCGATAAAGTTCAAAAACAGAGTCGTCTTTTATATGTTTCCAGCAGTACGGTTTAAATTCACATTCACGGTCTTT
>CAYJMQ010000089.1:0-1954 GCA_964371555.1 uncultured bacterium
AAAAGATGTCATAACGCTCGGGGAGGTGATCGTTTTTAAACAAAAAGGGATTGATGCCAAGGGGCGGGTTTATGGAACATTTGAACTTACCGGATATGTCCCTCGTTTCATTCATGAACTTGAAAAGCAGGGACTTCGGCTCCCGAAAGGCTTTTTTACGAAGAAAACCGCCGAAAGGGGATCGTAACGTGACTTTGGCGCTTTTTCTGGGATTTATTCTCTTTGGAATATTGATCTTTGTGATTACACTCTCTTCATATAGCTACATAGAGGCACAAACTGCGGGGAATGCAAAATGGGTTGCGGAAAAACTCGATATGATGTTCATCCCCATCCCGGCCAAACGCCTCTACCCCCTCTTGATGATCGAGCCTTTCGTCGCCGGCGCCGCCCTCTTTTGGCTCTTCTATCATTATCATTTTTATGTCTGGGGGCTTCTTTTTGGAATCATTGCCATCGTTTTGGGTTTTAAACTGCCGCGCCCCTTTATCAAAATACTTATCAAAAGACGAACCCGAAGGCTAAACATTCAGATGGTTGATGGACTGACGCTGATGGCCAACGCGCTGAGATCAGGCCTTAGCCTCGTACAGGCCATTCAGCTTCTCGTCGAAGAGATGCCTGCCCCCCTCTCCCAGGAAATGAATCTCATCCTGTCAGAACAGCGCATCGGGGTTCCCGTTGAGAAGGCGTTTCAAAACTTCGCAGACCGCCTGAACAACGAAGATATTGAAATGTTTGTGACAGCCGTCGTTGTCCTTCGGGAAACAGGCGGAAATCTGGCCGAAACATTCGACACCATTGTTCATACCATTCGCGAACGGATGAAACTTGAAAATAAAATTGTGGCAATGACGACCCAGGGAGTTATGCAAGGAACGATTGTCACTCTTATGCCCTTCGCTCTCATGCTTCTTCTTTCCTTCATCGACCCCTCCCACATGAAGCCGCTCTTCACAACGGTCCCCGGTTATGTGATGCTCGCTCTCATGCTTATGCTCCAGGCCATTGGCGGACTGATGATTAAGAAGATTGTGACGATAAAGATTTAACCCCAAATACCGATATAACCACTGATGAGACAAAGGGGGCAAAAGATGAAACTATTATCAAAAATAGGGCTGGGAATCTTATTTATTTATATTATTTCAGTCGGCCACGTCTTCGGTCAGGGGCAGATAAATGTTCAAAATGGAAATATAAACCACTTCTACCAGGATTTTTTGATCCCCGGGCATGGTTATGCATTGACGCTTGAGCGCTCATTCAATTCGCTCTCCAAGTACAACGGGAAATTTGGAAGAAAATGGGGGAGTAATTTCGATATCGATTTTAACGTAACCCCTGAAGGGACTGTAGAAATCACAGAATTTGGAGGGGGTTATAAAACCACCTTCAGCCGAGAGGGTTATAGTCAACAAGATGTTGAAGGGTTCATAGAAAAGGTCTATTTGGCGCTCCCTCCCGCGTCGAGGACCGAAAAGATCAGGCAATCGCTAAAAAAAGATACAAAACTCCGTCACAAGCTGGCCAGCGATTATAAGGTTTCTCAAGTCGTTAAGGATGGGGCAAAGCTCTTCGCCAACGATCGCGGCCCCGAAACACTCCAAAAGATTAAAAAAGAAAGGGCTGACGCCCCGCAGTGGGTCCGAACTTTCTCCGATGGAAAAAAAGAATTTTTTAATACGCAGGGGTGGCTCGTTCGAAGAGAAGATACAAACAGAAACTTCCTGAAACTCGATTACGACTCAAATGGAAACCTGACCAAAGTGACAGATACGGCTGGAAGACAAATCAATTTCACCTATTATCCAAATAAGAAAGTGGCAACCGTCACAACCCCCACTGGAAAACAATGTCTTTATAAATACGACAAGGAAGGACGACTCCTTTCCGCAAAAAACGCGCGCGGATATGAATTTAAACACGAATATGACAGTAACCATCAGATGGC
>CAYJMQ010000090.1:0-1856 GCA_964371555.1 uncultured bacterium
GGCTTAGAGCCAGATTAATGAAATAATCCAAAAATCAAAAGTGACGAAAATGAGCAAAAGTGACGAAAATGAGTTGCAGCTACCCATCCGCTACTTTAGATTAGTAAACAAGACTTGACGAAATACAAGTAATATCGTAAACTCATGTTGACGATTAATAGGGAGATATTAAATGCTCGAGGAATTGTTTTACCTTCACAATAAGACGGTAGAAAACGTACCGCTTGAATTTAAACGGTATCTCTATGAGGAAATCGACTGGAAAGGGCAAGCGCTTTGCGTCTCAGGTCCCCGGGGGGTAGGGAAGACGACCCTCCTGCTCCAGCATTATCATGAGGTGTATGGGGATGTTGAAAAATGCCTTTATCTGTCTGCCGATAATGTGGAAGTTGCTGCGCATGGACTTTTGAATGCGGCGAAGGAATATTTTAAGTACGGAGGCGAGGCACTTATTATTGATGAGATTCACAAATATCCATCATGGCAGATTGAAATAAAAAATATTATTGATACTTTCAAAGGAAAAAAAGTTCTTTTTTCCGGGAGTTCCTCTCTGGAGCTCCAGGAGGGCAAGGCCGATCTTTCCCGGCGTGTTGTTTACTATCATCTGAAGGGACTTTCCTTCAGGGAGTATCTCGAACTTAAAGCAAAGATCAAGATATCGGCATATCGTCTTCCTGAAGTTTTAGACAAGCATGTCAAGATCGCGCAGGAAGTTTCGGGGGGGAGAACCATACTGAAATATTTTCAGGAGTATCTTGTGTCCGGTTATTATCCCTTTTTCATGGAAGGCGAGAAGACGTACCTATCCAGAGTTCTCAATATCATCGAAAAAGTCCTTTACGAAGATGTGGCGGTCATCGGGGGCGTGCGCGGGGCGAACATTCGTGTGATCAAAAGAATTTTGTGGCTCATAGCTACTTCATCTCCTTTTTTTGTCAATATTGAAAAAATGGGCAGGGAGCTTAAAATTTCCAAAGAGTATTTATACCAGTATTTAGAATATCTTGAAAGCGCAGGGCTGATGATAGCGTTAAGACCCGGCGGCAAGGGCTACAAACCCCTCCGGAAACCCGAGAAAATTTTTATTGAAAATCCCAATCTGCTTTCTGCGATCCATCACTCCTTAATGTCGGAGAGCGAAAAAGGTGTTGTTCGAGAAACTTTTTTTGCCAATCAAACGAGAGGCATGATCTCCCTCGCACTGCCTGATGTCGGGGATTTTCTTGTTGACGGCAAATACGTATTTGAAATTGGTGGGAAAGACAAAAATTCCAAGCAGATTAAAGGTCTCAAAAATGCATGGATTGCCGCAGACCGGATTGAGATTGGTCACGGAAACAAAATTCCACTTTACCTTTTTGGATTGTTGTATTAAACGCACTTCTTTTTTAACTTCGTCTAAATTAGATGTCGTATTCTACCTATTTTATGAGATTATTTATGTTGGCTGTTGAGCTTCGCAGCCGGTGATGGCGGGAGTTGATCTAAATACGGTGAGAGAATTGCTTGGTCATAAAACAGCGACCATGGCTTCGATATGCCCACCTGTCTCCTGACCATAAAGCTAGGGCGGTTGAGTTACTTGGCGGCAAGATGGACACTTTTTGGACACCAAGGCCTCAATTCATGCAAAGCCCTGTTGCAGGAAAAACGGTAACTTATTCGAATTGATGCAGTTGAAATTTTTATGCTGGCGTCCAAGGGACGGCGGGTTTGCGTGAGCCGGCTCGTCGTGTGTGTGGCCGCAATGTCGGTGTTATCTGATTTTTATCGTGCATGCTGGCGTAGCTCAGTTGGTAGAGCAGCTGTTTTGTAAACAGCGGGTCGGGGGTTCAAATCCCTCCGCCAGCTGA
>CAYJMQ010000091.1:0-1651 GCA_964371555.1 uncultured bacterium
TTTTTGTGAGGGAATTCGGTCGAAAAGTGCGGTTTACTGTAGAAGAAAAGTTTGAAGATGCCTTGGGAGGATTGCGTGAAGACTTTTTCGTAGAGGCGGGCAGGTCCAACGGGCTGAAGATTTATTACCTGAAATCAACCCGCGGAGCCAAAACACCGGATTATGTCATCGGCGGCAGAAAGCTTGTGGTTTTTGAGATCGGCGGTAAAGGCAAGGGCCGGCAGCAGTTTAAGGGTTTTTCTGCGGAGCGCAAAATTATCTTATCAGACGGTTATGAAACAAAAGGCGCCAAACGTCCGCTGTTTTTATTCGGGATGTTGTCAAAATCATGACGGAGCAGTGGGTTTAACTCCGCAGAGATTGCCAATAGCTTGAAGGCGCCCTCAAAAGGATTTATGGGATGGGTTCTAAATCACAGGACAAATTCAAGATAATTTTCAGGAGAGATTATTTTATATTCTGAGTCCGGGTAAGCCTGGCTCCACTGTTTCGGAGGAGTTTGTTTCTTTATCTGCCATTTGAATTCGTAGGCAAAGAGTTTTCCTTCTCTTTCTTCAATGAGATCAATTTCCTTTTGAGCCCATGTGCGCCAGAAATAGATATTGGCTGAAACGCGGCTGTAGGAGCGTTTTTTCAGTCTCTCAATGAACAAAAAATTTTCCCAGAGAGCCCCCAGGTCATCGCGAAGCGTTATGTCATTGAAGTTGGAGATGATCGCGTTGCGCAGGCCGTTATCATAAAAATAATATTTGCTTTTTTGGGTGATTTCATTGCGGAGATTTCGGCTAAACCCGCGCAAGTTGTAAAGAACGAAAGATTTTTCAAAAAGATCCAGGTAGCGGGCCACTGTTTTGTAGTCAATGCCAAGCTGTGTTCCTAATTCATTCAGTGAAACCTCGCTGGCCACTTGGAAAGCCAACAGGCGAAGAAGATCCAAAAGAAGTTTGGAGCTTTTGACTTGCTCTAATTCCAGGATATCTTTCAACAAATAGGATTCGACAAGTTCATTTAAAAGATTTTCTTTCTGTTCTTTATTTTGACTAGAAACGACTTCTGGATAGCTTCCATAGACGAGCCATTCTTTTAAACGTTCTTTCATCTCAAAATGATTATACAGTTTGCTCAGTTCCATCTGAGCGATGGGGAAGAGTGTGAGGGTGTTCTTTCTTCCGGTGAGCGGTTCTCCAATCTGCCCGGAAAGCTCGAAGGAAGAAGAACCGGTAGCAATGATTCTAAGATTTGGGATTTGATCAACCATGATTTTGAGCGCTGTGCCGATTCCCTGAATTTTTTGGGCTTCATCAATGGCGATCAAGTCGTATCCCGCAGCGTATTCTTTAATTTCCTCAAAGTCTTCAGAGCTTAAAAGATGGCGGATTTTGATATTGTCTCCATTATCCAGTTTGTACTTCAATGGGCATGTGGACAAGAAATCGGCTAACAGCGTTGTTTTACCGGCTTGCCGGGGGCCATACAGCACCAGCGCTTTACCAGGAGCCAAGAAAGAGGCCAAATTATGATAAAATCGCTCTATTTTCATGTATTATAAGGTATCATACTCCTCAAAATAAGTCAAATTTTAGGAAAAAGTGAATATGGGGGTCATCTATGTAAATCAAAGTCAAGGAAAAAATTTCCATTCTCCCTCAGC